>PFEX01000150.1:1994-4546 GCA_002783145.1 Rhodobacteraceae bacterium CG17_big_fil_post_rev_8_21_14_2_50_65_11
GCCTTGGAGGCGGCATAATTGGCCTGACCGGGGTTGCCGGTGGTGCCTACCACGGAGGAGATATTGACGATCCGCCCCCAACGCGCCTTCATCATGCCACGCAGCACGCCCTTGCACAGCTTCATCGTCGCGGTCAGGTTCACGTCGAGCACCGACTGCCATTCCGCATCCGACATCCGCATGAACAGGTTGTCGCGGGTGATCCCGGCATTGTTGACGAGGATATCGACCGATCCCATCGCCTCGGCGGCCTGCTTGGGCAGCGCCGCGACAGCCTCCGCGTCGGACAGGTTGCAGGGCAGCACATGGGCGCGGTCGCCAAGCTCGGCGGTCAGCGCCTGAAGTGGCTCCACCCGTGTGCCCGACAGCCCGACAGCCGCCCCAGCGCCGTGCAAGGCGCGCGCGATCTCTGCGCCGATGCCACCCGACGCGCCGGTTACAAGCGCATTTTTCCCTGTCAGATCAAACATGTCCCGTCCTTCCCCTTCCTGTTGCGACGCCCGCCACCGGGCGCCGGTTTTCTGCGTGGAACCTGGCCCGGCTTTTCCACGAAAAGCCGCCCCGCTCACCCCTCTGCGACAACCGCCGCCGCCGCGCGCACCTCGTCGGGGGTGCCCACC
Source organism: Rhodobacteraceae bacterium CG17_big_fil_post_rev_8_21_14_2_50_65_11 (assembly GCA_002783145.1). Classification (GTDB taxonomy): domain Bacteria; phylum Pseudomonadota; class Alphaproteobacteria; order Rhodobacterales; family Rhodobacteraceae; genus Nioella. The sequence goes on from PFEX01000150.1 coordinate 2,615, forward strand.
ACGCGCGTCGCCAGCGAGCGGTCGATGCGCCGAACCATTCCGGTCAGCGCCTTGCCGGCGCCGATTTCCCAAGTCTCTGTCACGCCATGAGCGGCCATCCAGATCACGCTTTCGCGCCAGCGGACAGACCCGGTGACCTGCGCGACAAGATGATCGCGCAACACCGGGGCCGCGCGTTCCGCCGCCGCCACCACGTTCGCCACCACCGGCACGCGCGGATCTGCAAACGTCACCGCGTTCAGCGCTTCGGCCATGACCTCGGCGGCCGGCTGCATCAGGGCACAATGGAACGGGGCGGAGACCGGCAACAGCAGCGCCCGCCTGGCACCGCGCGCCTTGGCAAGTTCAACCGCGCGTTCGACCGCATCCCGGTGGCCCGAAACCACCACCTGTCCGGGGTCATTGTCATTCGCGGCCTGGCAGACCTGCCCCTGCGCTGCGGCCTCGGCCACCTGCGTCGCAGTCTCGAAGTCGAGCCCCAACAGCGCCGCCATCGCACCCGCGCCCACCGTGACGGCCTCTTGCATGGCCTTGCCGCGAAGCCGCAAGAGCCGCGCGGTGTCTTCGAGGCTCAGCGCCCCGGCAGCGCAGAGTGCCGAGTATTCGCCCAGCGAATGGCCCGCGACACAGGCCGCCGCCGCCACCGTCACGCCCTCGGTCTCAAGCGCCGCCATCGCCGCCAGCGAGGTCGCCATCAGCGCCGGCTGCGCGTTCTCGGTCAGCGTCAGGTCATCCTGCGCGCCTTCCCATATCAGGGTCGAGAGCTTTTCGCCCAGCGCATCATCCACCGCGTCGAACACCGCCTTCGCGGCGGGGTATTCATCGGCCAGCGCCTTGCCCATGCCAATGGTCTGGGCGCCCTGGCCCGGAAACAGGAAAGCTCGTGTCATGCATGCCCCGTAGTTTCATGTCGCTTTGATGACGGGCTACCGCAAGGCGTCCCGGCGCGCAATTGTCTATCCACGCGGGCGCGGCGCCCGGTCATCCGCCAATTGCGCCACCGGCGGGCCTTCACCGGCAAACAGCGCGGCGAAAGCGCTCGGGGCCAGCGCGCGCCAGCCAAGGCTGAGATTGGCGAGGATCCAGCACCTGCTGACCCGATCGGGGCGCGCCAGAACGTTGTTGTAGAAGATTTCATCCGCAGGCACGTAAAAGGTGAACGGGTCAGCGGCGATCAGGAACGCCCGCTCGTCGGCGGGAAGGCGAAAGCCGGGGGCGTTTTCGCACCTGTCCCACCATGTCCAGACTCGCCCATGAGCGCGCAGACAGGGCGCGCCATCGCTGCGTTGCCCTTCCTGCACGGCGGGCAGATTCAGGCTGCGGCCAAGGCGGCGCAATTCCGCCCAGTCCAGATCGTGCGAACCTGTCATGTCCCCGGTCCCCGGATCCGATGTCGCCAAGATACGTAACCAAAACGTAAAACTGTACTGATCGAAATTACCTTACGTCACGCGACGAGTCATCATGAAGATTCCACCGTCCGGCGGCCGCTGCCCGGCCCGTCAACCGTTGCCGGTATTGCGCCCGTTCCCGTTCCCGTTCCCGTTGCCCGGGGTGCCGTCGTCATCGGTATCGTCGCCGGCGCATTGCGGTGCGTTGCCCGGATTGGACGCGTCGCACCCGTCGGCGTCGTTGCCATGGCCATTGTTGCCGTTGCTACCGGCCCCCCCGGTGATCACGAGCGTGCCAGTGCCGCCGCCTGACCCGACGATCAGGGCGATGCCCCCGGCATCCTCACCGTCGTCGTCATCCTCGCCGGAGGCGATGGTGAGAAAGACGCCATCGCCGGTATCGTCGTCCTCGCCGTTCTGACCGGAGGTGATCGTCAGGCTGCCACCGGCATTGTTCCCGGCATTGTTGTTGTACTCCGAGTTGCCGGACGCGTCATGATCCCTGTTGCCGGAGCCATTGTTTCCCTGACCATTGCCGGCG
>PFEX01000150.1:4624-9685 GCA_002783145.1 Rhodobacteraceae bacterium CG17_big_fil_post_rev_8_21_14_2_50_65_11
CCGTCTTCATCGGACGCCTCCACGACATCCTCGACGCCAATACCCGCATCCTCATCCGGCCGGCCCTCGAAGGATGCCACGATGATGGAGTCGCCGCTCATGCTCTCGGACGTGTCACGGGTGATGTCGGCGGCGCCCGAAATGATCTGACCGGAGACCGCAAGCCCAAGCGTCACCGTTGCAGCGATGAGCGGCACCGAATCCGCAGTCACCGCGCCGCTTTCGTCTTTCCACAATGCCTTCACGCAGAACATGGTTTGTCGTCCCGTCGCCTTGATCGCCCCCGGAACGTTCAAAGTGTAGACAAATTATGACAAGAACCGGGCACAGCCTTGTTCTTGCGGTGGTAATCGCAAATCACCCTTGCAGCGTCATCCCGTCTCGCAGGTGATTGCGACGGATTGGCAACGCCGCTGCGAGGCGCCTGCGGGGCGCCTGCGGGGGGGAATTCCCCCTTGATCCCCTGCCGCAAGCGTCTATAAGCAGGCTTCCTCCGCCGCTGCGATATGCACCGGCGCGGTCTCTCGTGGTCCGGGGGGCGGAGGATCACGCCCCGGCCTTTGAAACGCGCCTTGAAACAGGAATGGAGATGACATGCCTCTCTACGAGCATGTGATGATCGCGCGGCAGGATTTGTCCAGCGCGCAAGCCGAAGGTCTTGTCGAGCATTTCGGCGCGGTCCTGTCGGACAATGGCGGCAGCGTCGTGATGTCCGAATACTGGGGCGTCAAGACGATGGCCTACAAGATCAACAAGAACCGCAAGGGCCACTATGCCTACCTGCGCACCGACGCGCCCTCTGCCGCCGTGCAGGAGATGGAGCGCCTGATGCGCCTGCATGACGACGTGATGCGCGTGTTGACCATCAAGGTCGATGCCCATGACGAGGGCCCCTCGGTCCAGATGCAGAAGCGTGACGAACGTGATCGTGGTGATCGTGGTGATCGCGGCGACCGCCGCGAGCGCCGGTAATCCATAGGGAAGGACAGATACAATGGCCGCAAAACCGTTTTTCCGCCGCCGCAAGACCGACCCGTTCGCGGGCGACAATGCGCCGACGATCGACTACAAGGACACGCGCCTTCTGCAACGCTACATTTCCGAGCGTGGCAAGATCGTGCCCTCCCGCATCACCGCCGTGGGTGCCAAGAACCAGCGCAGACTGGCGAAAGCCATCAAGCGCGCCCGGTTCCTCGCCCTCCTGCCCTACGCAACCAAGTAACGAGGTCTGACCCATGGACGTTATCCTTCTGGAACGCGTGGCAAAGCTTGGTCAGATGGGCGACGTGGTCTCCGTCAAGGCAGGCTACGCGCGCAACTACCTCTTGCCGCAGAAAAAGGCGCTTCGCGCCAACGAACAGAACGTGGCCGCTTTCGAGGTCGAGAAAGCGCAGCTTGAAGCGCGCAACCTTGAATCGAAAAAAGAGGCCGAGGTGTTTTCCGCTCGCCTCGACGGACAGCAGTTCACCGTCATCCGGTCCGCATCGGATTCCGGTGCGCTTTACGGCTCCGTCAGCACCCGCGACGCCGCCGACGCCGCGACCGAGGCGGGCTTCTCGCTCGACCGCAAGCAGGTTGCGCTGTCGCGCCCGATCAAGGAACTGGGCCTGCACACCGTGCATGTGCACCTGCACCCCGAAGTCGAGGTGAATATCACGCTGAACGTCGCCCGCTCACCCGAAGAGGCCGAGATTCAGGCGTCCGGCAAGTCGATCCGGGAACTGGCCGCCGAAGAGGAGGCCGCCGCCGATTTCGAGATCGCGGAACTGTTCGACGACATCGGTGCCGCCGCGTCGGACGACGACGACGACATGTCGCCTGTGGGGACCGGGTCGGAAGACGGCGCGAACGAAGACGCCTGATCCGTATTTCCCTTCACCGGGACAGTGAGACCCGCGCCTCTTCGGAGGCGCGGTTTTTTCATGCGCGCAAGAATGCGAATATTCATCCGGCAAGGGCCGTCTGACGAACGAGCCCGGCAGCGTGCAAGAGCCTGATTTTATGGCCGACCATGGCACCATGTCCCACGTTGACGGTCTTTCGGTCACAGATGCCGGGCGACAGCGTCGTTGGACGGCCGCCGGAAAGTTGCGCATCGTGGCGCAGTGCCGCGCGGCGCCCCGCAGGGTGGCTGTCTTCGGGTACATCAATGGCTTCTACGATCCGCGTCGAACGCACTCCACCCTGGGTTGAACAAGCCCCTTCGCCTTCGAGGGGCAGGCCGCATAAACGAGACCCTGGAGCGGCACGAAAGCGTGACGGGACATGTGTCGGTTGACTCACGCGCGCGGGACAGTAAGTGGTTTTCGGTATGACCCTGACACTTCCGTTTATTACCTCTGTCAAGCTGTTCGCGGTTCTCGCCGTTCTGTTCCAGTTGCTGGGATTGATGACGCGCAACGAGCTCCGTTTGCGGTTTCTTTTGTTACTCGGGACTTTTTTTTACATCGCCTACTACATGACGGTCGGTCCCGCCCCGCTATGGGAGGCGATATTTGCAAGCACATTGCTTGCGCTTGCCAATGTCTACGCCCTGAGCTTTGTCCTGCTGGATCGCTCGACCTTGTGGATGGGCGCGGAACAGCGCGCGCTATTGCGGCATTTCCCGACGCTCAACCCAGGGCAGTTCAGGCGGATCATGCGGCACGCCAGTTGGCATGTCGCCAAAGAAGACAAAACGATCTGTCGGCAGGGCGAGGTGCCGGACGGCCTTGTCCTGCTTCTTGAAGGCGAGGGTGTTTTGCAGCGCAACAACAGGACATCAAGGCTCGCTCCGGTGCGATTCATCGGCGAGATGTCGTTTTTGCGGGGCGGGCTCCATGGCGCGAACGCGACCGTTATCCTGAGCACCGGAAGCCGATATGTGATGTGGGATCGGGACCCGCTTCGTCAGCAGATGAATAACAATAAACCTCTCGAAAACGCCTTGCTGGCCCTGTTCAACGCCGATCTTCTGGAAAAGCTGGACCGAAGCTGGCCGGAGTGATGCCGGGACGCCCTGCGCGGCGGAAACGCTGGCAGTCGCGTCACAGGACTTTCTGCGCCAGATCGACCAGCGCGGCGGCCTCCTGCGCGCGAAACACATCCCTGGCACGGGCGATGCGCTCACGTCCTTTGCGCCCCGCCAGCAGGCCGCGACCAAGATCGACGCGGGCGCGATGAAGGCCGTGGCCGCCGTCAAAATCGCGCTCCAGCTGATCATAGGCGGCGCTGGCGAGCGCGCGGGCCCTGAGCCGCAGCCCGAGCGCGGCGGGACTTTCGCGCAAGGCCAGGCGCGGTTGCGGCAGCGGGCTGGGCAACAGCCCTGCCACCGTCAGGAACAAGTCGCCGCGCTTGATGAGGTATTGCTGCCGCAGGCCCCATTCACAGCCTCGCCACACCAGAGCGTCGGTCTGCGCCAGCGTCGCCAGCGCCGCGCGAACGCGCCCCTGCGAGAACAGTGTGGCCGAGGCGTAGAACGACGCGATGATCGCCATCGTCGTATCGCCCGCCTCGAGCCGCTCCTCGCAGAGCGACTGCAATTCCTCGACCGTCATCGACGGGTTGCCCAGCATCAATGTCGCGCCGGCGTGAAAGGCTTGCGCGGTGGTGTAGTCCATCGTGCCGGGCAGCGCGTCGCGCATGGCCTCGGCGGCGAAGGCCCGCGTGGTCTCGTATTCCTCGACCATCGCCGTGATCGAGGCCATGATCCAGCCGCCGAAGGTGCGGGCGCGCAAATCATCGTGATCGCGGCCATAGGCGAGGATTTCCCCGGCCAGCGCGCGGGCGCGGGGCACGTCACCCTCTTGCCGCCAGAACGCCGCCATCTCGTAGAGGCGCAGCTGCGCCATGTGCGGATCGGCGCCCGAGTGGGCATAGGCGCGGGTCTCTTCGAAGAGGCGCAGCAGGTCGTCGCGGCGCGACTTGTTGACACCGTCGTTCAGGAGATCCATGCGCACCGTGCGCGCCATCGCAAGGGCGCTGGCATCCCCCGCCTGTTCGGCGCGGGCCAGCGTGTCCCGGATCGCCGCGTCCGCCTCGGCGAGGCGGCCCTGCTGGTTGAACGCCTTGGCGTTCAACATCATCACGACGAGCCGGGCGTGGGTCTGCGCTTGCCGTTCCAGCCGGGACAGGTGCCGGGCCGCCACTTCGGACAGCCGGGCCCAGCGCCCGGCTACGTCCAGCACACGGCAAAAGGTGGTGGTGAAGTCGGCGAACACCGCGTCGGTCATCGCCTCTGCCCCGCCTGCATCGAGCGCCGCCTCGGCGCGGTCGAGATGGTCGATACAGGTATCGAGCGCGTAGATGCGCCACGCCGCCTGCGCGGCGCGCACGTTGTAGAGCGCGGCGCGGGGCCAGTCGCGGGCGCGGTCGAAGTGATGCGCGAGGTCGGGGGCGAGGTCGGTTTTGTCGCCCGCGCTGCCAGCCGCCAGCAGGATCTCGCCCGCGCGGCGGTGCAGGCCGGTGGCCTCGGCCTCGGTCAGGCTGTCGCGGATCGCGTTCTGATAGAGGACATGGGCAAAGCGCAGCATCTGCCCCGGCCCGGCCGGGTCGATCAGGTGCAGCCCGGCGGCGCGTGACAGCACCGCCTCGACCGGGATGCCGTCCGGGACGATCGCATCGAGATACGCGGCTTTCACCTCGCGGCCGAGAATGGCCGCCTGCCGCAGGACCGCCTTGTCGAGGGCGGGCAGGGTATCGAAGCGGCTGAAGATCAGGTTCTGGATCATGCCGATGCCCGATGCCTTCGGCAACGTGTCGCGCATCGCCTCTCCACCGCGGTCGACATGGCGCATCAACTCCTCGGCAAAGAGCGGGTTGCCCTCGCTCTGGCGGTAGAGGGCGCGCGCGACACCGGCGCTGTCGGCAATGCCGGGATGCACGGCTTCGAGCATTCGGACAATGTCGGCCTCGGTCAGGGGCGCGATCGGCACGGCATTCCAGGGCGTGCCTCCGGGGGCGGTATCGCGGCTGGTGGCCAGCAGGCGCAGGCCGGGCGGCGGGCTGTCGAGCGTCTCGTGCAGCACCTCGCGGCTGACCGGGTCGATCCAGTGCATGTCCTCGATCACCAGCCGCCGGGCC
>PFEX01000051.1:0-811 GCA_002783145.1 Rhodobacteraceae bacterium CG17_big_fil_post_rev_8_21_14_2_50_65_11
GAAAATCCTCGCCACCATCGGCCCCGCCAGCCGTGATCCCGAAATGCTCCGCCGCCTCCTGAAGGCTGGCGTCGACGCCTTCCGGGTCAACATGAGCCACGGCGATCAGGCGACCCACGCCGAAACGATCGCCGCGATCCGCGCGCTGGAGGAGGAATTCGACCACCCGATCGCGATCCTGGCCGACCTGCAGGGGCCGAAGCTGCGCGTGGGCACGTTCAAGGACGGCAAGGCGGTGATCCGCCATTCGGGGCACTTCACGCTCGACACCAATCCCGAACCGGGCGACGACACGCGCGTGCAGCTGCCGCACCCCGAGCTGTTCGGCATCCTCGAAAAGGGCCAGCGGCTGCTGATCAACGACGGCAAGATCCGCCTGAAGGTGATCAGGGCCGAAAAGGACTCGATCCTGTGCTCGGCCGAAGTCGGCGGGGTGATTTCGGATCGCAAGGGCGTGAACGTGCCCGACGCCGAAGTGCCGATCCCCGCGTTGACGGACAAGGACCGCAAAGACCTCGCCTTCGCGTGCGATCAGGGGGCGGACTGGATCGCGCTCAGCTTCGTTCAGCGGCCCGAGGACGTGGCCGAAGCGCGCAAGCTTATGCGTGCGACCGACGGCGTGATGCCCGCGCTGTGCGCGAAGATCGAGAAGCCCAGCGCGGTGCGCCGGCTGGACGAGATCGTGGAGCTATCCGACGGGATCATGGTGGCGCGCGGCGATCTGGGCGTGGAGCTCGATCCCGAAGACGTCCCGCCCTTGCAGAAGAAGATCGTCGATCTCACCCGGCAGGCGGGCAAGCCGGTGATCGTG
>PFEX01000051.1:905-7311 GCA_002783145.1 Rhodobacteraceae bacterium CG17_big_fil_post_rev_8_21_14_2_50_65_11
CGGTCATGCTGTCCGCCGAAAGTGCCGCGGGCGGCTACCCGGTCGAGGCGGTCACCACCATGCACAACGTCGCGCTGGAGGTCGAATCCGACGAGACCTACCGCGACATCATGCTGTCGACCCGCAAGATAAACCGCTCCAGCGTCGCCGACGGCATCGTCGCCTCGGCCCGCGAGATCGCCGAAACCGCCAATATCGCCGCGATCTGTTGCTTCACCCAATCGGGCACCACCGCCGCGCTGGTGGCACGCGAACGCCCACGGGTGCCGATCATCGCAATTACGCCGCTGATCGGCGTCGCCCGGCGGATGAGCCTGACATGGGGCACCAACTGCTACCTCACCGGCGAAGTGACGCGCTTCAAGATGGCCGTGGTGTCGGCGGCACGGGCGGCGCGCGATGCCGGTTTCGCAACGGAAAGCGATTTCATCGTCGTCACCGCGGGTGTGCCATTCAACATTCAGGGTACCACCAACATCATCCGCGTCGCGCCCTGCGACGAACGGCTGATCTTCTCGACGGACCTTGAATGATCCTGAGCCCGGACATCCTGATTGCCCTGTCCAGCTTGGTGGTGCTGTTTGCCCTCGCCTCGGCGCTCTCGGTCTGGTCCGAAGGTGACTTTCCCACCGTGGCGCTCGCGGCGCTGGCAGCCGGGGCAGGCGTGTTCGTCTACGGCTACTGGTCGCTGCCGGACCCGCAGGGCTGGCGCGAAGTGCCCGATGCCTTCATCTCGGTCCTGTCGCGGCTTCTGGCCGGGCTGTGAACGCCCTCTTGCCTTGCCCCGCGATTGGCGCTAGACGACGCGCTCCAATCGGTGCGTCCGGCCCAAGAGGCATGCCGAGTCGCGCCAGAACGTAGCCCCTGAACCGGAGACGAAAATGCCCAAGATGAAAACCAAGTCGGGCGCCAAGAAGCGCTTCAAGGTCACGGCCACCGGCCGGATCAAGGCGGCGCAGGCCGGCAAACGCCACGGCATGATCAAACGGACCAACAAGTTCATCCGCAATGCGCGGGGAACCACAACCCTGTCCGCCCCTGACGAGAAGATCGTCAAGGGTTACATGCCCTACGCGCGCTGAGGAGTCCCTAGATGTCCAGAGTCAAAGGTGGGGTCAAGACCCACGCCCGTCACCGCGCCACTGTCAAGGCCGCCAAAGGCTATTACGGCGCGCGCAGCCGCAACTTCCGCACTGCGACGCAAGCCGTTGACAAGGCCAACCAGTACGCCACGCGCGACCGCAAGAACCGCAAGCGCCAGTTCCGCGCGCTGTGGATCCAGCGCATCAACGCCGCAGTGCGCGCGCATGACGATTCGCTGACCTATTCGCGCTTCATCAACGGCCTCGCCAAGGCCGGGCTGGAAGTGGACCGCAAGGTCCTGGCCGATCTCGCCGTGCACGAACCCGACGCCTTCGGCGCCATCGTCGCGCAGGCGAAGGGCGCGCTCGGCTGAGCCGCGCCACCGCGCGAAATTACGGCCCGCCAGCCCCCGCTGGCGGGTTTTTTCGTGCCGTCACCACCCGCCGCCAAGCCAAGGTTGCAAACCGCGCCCCCTGAGGCTACCCCAAGCCGGACATTTCCGGGGAAGCTGACATGGACGATCTGCGCGACAAATACCTTTCCGCCATTGCCGAGGCGCGTGACGAGGCCACGCTTGAGGCGCTGCGCCTGCAAGCCGTCGGCAAGAAGGGCGAGATCAGCCTGAAAATGCGCGAGCTCGGCAAGATGACGCCCGAGGAGCGCCAGGTCGCCGGCCCCGCGCTCAACGCGCTGAAGGGCGAGGTGGGCGCCGCCCTTGCCGCGAAGAAAGCGGCGCTCGCAGACGCGGCGCTTGAGGAGCGGCTGCGCGCCGAATGGCTCGACGTGACGCTGCCGGCGCGTCCCCGGCGGCAGGGCACCATTCACCCTGTCAGCCAGGTCACCGAGGAAGTGACCGCGATCTTCGCCGACATGGGCTTCGCCGTCGCCGAGGGCCCGCAGATCGAAACCGACTGGTACAATTTCGACGCGCTCAACATTCCCGGCCATCACCCCGCGCGGGCCGAGATGGATACGTTCTACACCCACCGCGCCGAGGGCGACGACCGCCCGCCGCACGTGCTGCGCACCCATACCTCGCCGGTGCAGATCCGCTACATGGAACAGCACGGCGCGCCCTGCCGCATCATCGCGCCGGGCCGCGTCTACCGCGCCGATTACGACCAGACCCACACCCCGATGTTCCACCAGGTGGAGGGGCTGGCCATCGACCGCGACATTTCCATGGCCAACCTCAAATGGGTGCTGGAGGAATTCTTTTCCGCCTATTTCGGCGCCAAGGTCAAAACCCGCTTCCGCGCCTCGCATTTCCCGTTCACCGAGCCCTCGGCGGAGGTCGATATCCAGTGTTCCTTCGAAGGCGGCACCGTGAAGGTGGGCGAAGGCGACGACTGGCTGGAAGTGCTCGGCTCCGGCATGGTGCACCCCAAGGTGCTGGAGGCGGGCGGCATCGACCCGGCCAAGTGGCAGGGCTTTGCGTTTGGGATGGGCATCGACCGGATCGCGATGCTGAAATACGGCATCCCCGATCTGCGGGCCTTCTTCGAGAGCGATCTGCGCTGGCTGCGGCATTACGGTTTTGCCGCGCTGGATGTGCCTGCGGTGCATTCGGGGGTGTGAGCACCGGTCCGGGCCAGCGGCCCGGCAATCGCTCCAGTGGAGCGAGTGAGGCGCGAACGGGCGGAGCCCGCGGTTGCAAGAACGCCCCCGCGCGGCAAGCAAGGCCTGCTTGCACGCCGCCGCGCATCGTCAGGCCGAAGGCATGCCGCTGGCATGACGCTGCACCGCGGCCCGACGCTGCGCGGCTCTGCACCACCCCCTCACCCGTCCTCGCGGATGATATCGGGCACCCCCAGCCGCTCGATCAGCCGGTTGGTCTCGCGCTCCACCAGCCCGAGGTTGCTGTCGCGCACCGTGGGCAGCAGCGCGCGCGCCTCGCGCACCTGCGCATAATCCACCTTCGCAGTGATCATCTCCGGCCCCTCGCCTGCCACTGCCAAGGGCTTGCCGAAGGGATCGAGGATGCGCGAGCCGCCCCAGAAGCTCAGGTCGCCCTCGACGCCGACCCGGTTCACCATCACCGACGGCGCGCCATACATCATCGAATAGAAATGCATCGTCGCGGCCCAGCCGGCGGGGTTGTCGAAGGCCTCGCCCACCGCCTCCACCCCCGACGAGATCGGCGAGACCAGCAGCGTCGCGCCATGCAGGAACGCCAGGTGCGTCAGCGCCGGGTTCCACAAATCGGCGCAAATGAGCAGCCCCAGCCGCCAGTCGTCGTCGATCTCATGGGTGTCCACGAAGCGCCCCTGCGCGTAGTATTTCGTCTCGATCAGCTTGCCGTAGGAGGGCAGGTTGATCTTGCGGTGGATGTAGATGAGCTTGCCGTTCCTGTAGACCCCGGCGGCATTGTAGAACTGCGCCGCCGGGCCTTCCTCGACGAAGCCCACCACGAGGATCATGTCACCGGCGGCGCGCGACAGGGCCATCAGCCGGGGGTCGCGGCTGTTCATGGTGTTCTCCAAGAGGTCCTCGGCGCCGTAATGGCCGACCAGCGACAGTTCCGGAAACACCAGCAGATCAGCGCCCGCAACGGCGGCCTCCTCGACCCAGGCGTGATGGGTGGCGAAATTGGCGTCGAGGGCGCCGGTGGCACTGGCGAATTGCGCGGCGGCAAGGGTCAGGCTGCGGGGCATGGCGGGCTCCTGTCCGGGTCGGTCGGGCCTCGTCTGACACGGCCTGCGCGATGATGCCAGCCCGGAACCGGCACGCCAGCGCCCCTGTCCGGCGGGCATGTGTCGGCACGCGAAGCGGGCACCGCGCTTTTCCAACCACCAGAGCGCGCTCCGCTTCCATTCCGCCGGCAACTGCGCTAAGCGCGAGCGAGCATCAGACGCGAGGGACAAAGACGATGAAATTCACCCTTTCCTGGTTGAAGGACCATCTGGAAACCGACGCTTCGCTGGCGGAAATCTGCGAGGTTCTCAACGATATCGGGCTCGAGGTCGAAGAGGTCGAGGACCGCGCCGCGCGTCTGGCGGATTTCACCATCGGCAAGGTCCTGAAGGCCGAACAGCACCCCGACGCCGACCGCCTGCGCGTCTGTCGGGTGGCGACCGACGAGGGCGAGAAACAGATCATCTGCGGCGCGCCCAATGCGCGCGAGGGGATCACCGTTGTCGTGGCCAAGCCCGGCGTCTACGTGCGCGGCATCGACACGACGATCGGGGTCGGCAAGATCCGCGGAATCGAAAGCTTCGGCATGATGGCCTCGGAACGCGAGATGGAGCTGTCGGACGAACATGACGGCATCATCGAACTGCCGTCTGGCGAGGTGGGCGAGCGGTTCATCGACTGGCTTGCCTTGAACGATCCCGCCAAGGTCGACCCGGTGATCGAGATCGCCATAACCCCCAACCGGCAGGACGCGCTCGGCGTGCGCGGGGTGGCGCGTGATCTGGCCGCGCGGGGCCTCGGCACGCTGAAACCGCTGGACGACATCACCGTTCCCGGCAGCTTCGACAGCCCGATCGGGGTGACGATCGACGCCGACACGCTGGAGGATTGCCCGCATTTCACCGGCCGCGTGATCAAGGGCGTGACGAACGGCCCCTCACCGCAATGGTTGCAGGACCGGCTGCGCGCCATTGGCCTGCGCCCGATCTCGGCCCTTGTGGATGTCACCAATTTCTTCACCTACGACCAGAACCGCCCGCTGCACGTGTTCGATGCCGACAAGGTCCACGGAAACCTGCGGGTGCACAGGGCGCAAGGCGGCGAGGCGCTGACCGCGCTCGATGACAAGGGCTACACGCTTTCGCCCGGACATATTGCCATTTCCGACGACAGCGGCGTCGAAAGCATCGCCGGGATCATGGGCGGCGCGGCCACCGGCTGCACGGGGGAGACCGTGACTGTCTTCGTCGAGAGCGCCTACTGGGACCCGGTGCGCACCGCCTATACCGGCCGCGATCTGAAGATCCATTCCGACGCGCGCTATCGGTTCGAACGCGGCGTCGACCCGGACGACACGCTGCCGGGGCTGGAGGCCGCCACGCGGATGATCCTCGATCTGTGCGGCGGCGAGGCGTCTGAGGTGGTGGAGGCCGGCGCGGCGCTTACCACCGCGCGCAGCTACAAGCTCGATACCGCGCGGGTGATCAGCCTTGTCGGCATGGATATCCCGAAAGAGGAGCAGGTGCGCATCCTGACCGCGCTCGGCTTCTCTGCCACCGGCGCGGGCGCGGTGCTGGAGGTCTGGGTGCCGTCCTGGCGGCGCGACGTGCAGGGCGAGGCGGACCTGGTAGAAGAGGTCGCGCGCATCGCCTCGCTGACCAGGCTCGAACCGCAACCGATGCGCCGCCCGAAACCGGGGGTGCCGACGCCGGTTCTGACGCCGATGCAGAAACGCGAACGCACCGCGCGGCGCACGGTGGCGGCGCTTGGCTACAACGAATGCGTGACCTACAGCTTCATCGACAAGGCGACGGCGGCGCTGTTCGGCGGCGGTGATGACGCGGCGATGCTGGAAAACCCGATCTCCAGCGAGATGAGCCATATGCGCCCCGCGCTTCTGCCCGGCCTCATGCAGGCCGCTGCCCGCAACCAGGCGCGCGGCTTCATGGATCTAGCGCTCTTCGAGGTTGGCGCGGCCTTCCGCGGCGGCGAACCGGGCGAGCAGCAGGTGCAGGTGGCGGGCATTCTTGTGGGCCAGAGCGGGCCGCGCGACCCACATGGCGACCGGCGCCCGGTGGATGTCTTTGACGTGAAGGCCGACGCCGAGGCGGTGCTGGCCGCCATGGGCGCGCCCGCCAGGACCCAGATCCTGCGCGGCGGCGAGGGCTGGTGGCATCCGGGCCGGCACGGGCGCATCTGCCTCGGGCCGAAGACCGTGCTTGGCGTGTTCGGGGAGTTGCATCCGAAGGTCCTCTCGGCGCTCGACGTGAAAGGGCCGGCGATGGCCTTCACGCTGTTCCCCGAGGCGATCCCGATGCCGCGCAAGCAAGGCGCCAGCCGGGGTGCGCTGACCATGAGCGATCTCCAGGCAGTGGAGCGGGACTTTGCCTTCGTCGTTGACGCGGACGTGGAGGCGGTGACGCTGGCCAATGCCGCTGCCGGGGCTGACAGGACGCTGATCGAGGATGTGCGGATCTTTGACGCCTTTTCCGGCGAGGCGGCGGCAGCGCAGATGGGGGCGGGCAAGAAATCCGTTGCCCTGACGGTGCGGTTGCAACCGCGTGACAAGACGCTGACCGAAGCCGAGATCGAGGCCGCAGGTGCAAAGATCGTCGAAAAGGTGGCCAAGGCGACCGGTGGCACGCTAAGGAGTTAAGGGGTTTCGACGCGCGGTTGCGCGCCGATCCGG
>PFEX01000016.1:0-5296 GCA_002783145.1 Rhodobacteraceae bacterium CG17_big_fil_post_rev_8_21_14_2_50_65_11
GGCGGGGGGCGGCACGATCACCTTGTCACCCGGCTGCCAACCTTCGGGGGGGGCGACCTTGTGGGTGTCCGAGGTCTGGAGCGACTGCACGAGGCGGTAGATTTCATCGACCGAACAGCCATTGCTCATCGGGCGAGAGATCATCGCGCGAGCACGCCGCACGCTCGCCGAGGCCGAGGCGCTGGTCGATCTGGCTCAGGCAAGCGGTGGGATGCTTGCGGGCGATTTGCGGTTTGGGGTCATCCCCACGGTCGGTCCTTATCTCATGCCCCGGACCATGCCGGATCTGCGGCGCGCGTTTCCCGCGCTCAGGCTCTTTCTGCGTGAGGATCTGACCGAAGCGCTGATCGAGCGATTGATGGACCGGCGGCTTGATGCTGCGATTGTCGCGCTGCCTTTCGACATTGGCGATCTGGCCTGTGAGCCGCTCTTCGAGGATGGCTATCTGCTGGCCTGTGCGCGCGGGCATCCGCTGGCAAACCGCGACCATGTGGAGAGCCACGATTTTGCCGGGCGGCCGATGATGCTGTTGGAGCGCGGGCATTGCCTTCAGCGTCATGCGCTGTCGGCCTTCGAGGCGGGGGATATCCACGAGGACCGCAGCTTTGCCGCCACCAGCCTTGCGACGCTGGTGGCGATGGTCGAGGAAGGGCTGGGGATCACCCTTTTGCCGCAACTGGCGATCAGTGCCGGGATTGCCGAGGGGCACGACATTGCCCTTGTGTCGGCCCCCGGTGCCATTCCGCGCAAGGTGGTGATGATCTGGCGGCGCAGTTCCGCGCGCGCCCGAGTTTCTCGCCCTCTCGGCGGTCTTGCGTCGGTGAGCGGTCCGGCCTGACTGAGCGGACTGGCGATCAGCCCGCAGCCGGATCAACCCGCTTGTTGGCGCCTGTGGCCGTGTCGATGGTCACAAAGGGAAGTTTCGCCGCCTTCCATGCGCCAAAGCCGCCCTCGAGATGGGCGGCCGGGGTGATCCCGGCGGCAAGGCAGGCCTCGGCGACCTTGCGCGAACGCACGCCTGAGCCGCAATGGAACACCACCTGTTTGCCCTGTTGCGAGGGCAGGTTCTGCGGCTCGAACGTGGCCAGCGGTGCCAGGAGCGCGCCGTGAATATGCTCGAAGGCATATTCCTGCGGTGTGCGCACGTCGATGATCGCCACCGCGTTGCGGGCAAAGGCATCGGCCAGGTCCTGCGGGCTCCAATGCTCGAGGCGGCCCTTCTCGGTGTCTTCGGCTTTCATGCGTTGGTCTCTCTTGATGTGACAGGAGAACGCGCGGCGGGATTTGGCCCCCGCCGCGCGTCGTTGGATCAGAACGACCAGACGATGGTATCGTCGGCGAGCATGGCACCGGCCATTTCCGGCGGCTTGGCCACGCCCACGCCGTCAAGCAGCGCCTCGCGGCCGACACCCTTGCCGGGCAGGTAGATCGCGCAAACTTCGACGGTGGCCCCGGCCTCCATGATCTTTGTCATCAGACCCTGCGGGCTCATCCCCTTGGGCGGCTGCGCCGCCGTGGCGGAGGCGGGTGCATCCTTGAGTGCGATGTCGCCGGCGGGGCCGCAGAGCAGAATGCGGGTTTTCGCGCCTTGCTGCACCGCCTGCATGGAGAGCACCATCGACATGAGCTGCGTCTGTGGCTCGGGCGAGGTCACGACGGTGACGAGGTTTTTGTCTTCTGCCTGCGCGCCGGTGGCGAGGCCGGCGACGGTGGCCGCCGCGATAAGCGTCTTTTTCATGGGGATGTCCATTTCTGGGGTTACAGGAAAAGTTTGATGAGTGCGGCGACGGCGGCAAGCGCGCCGACGCCAAGTGCCCAGAGGGCGACGAACCATAAAAAGCGCCGCAAACCGGGGCGCATCAGTGGTATCCTTCGCCGACCCGAACCTTGCCGCGGAACACCCAATAGGCGTAGGCGGTATACGCAAGGATGAGAGGGACGAGAATCAGCGCGCCGACAAGGGCAAAGCCAAGGCTTTCATCGGGGGCCGCCGCCTGCCAGATGGTCATCGAGGGCGGCACCATCATCGGGTAAACGCTGATACCGATGCCGACAAAGCCGAGCACGAAGAGCGAGAGCGCCGCGACAAACGGCCGCCCGTCGCGCCCGTCGCCGAGGCCGGTAAAGAGCGCCCAGGCAGCGGCCAGCACGAGGATCGGCATTGCCGCGCTCAGGATGCTGCCAGGCAGGTTGAACCAGCGCGTGAAATAGACCGGCTCGAGAAACGGAGTGAGCACGCTCACCAGCCCCATGAAGGCCAGCGTGGCAAAGCCGAGCGGCCAGGCCAGGCGTCGCATCCGGTGTTGCAACGAGCCTTCGGTCTTCATCACCAGCCAGGTCGCGCCCAGGAGAGCGTAACCCGCCACGACCGCCACCCCGGTGAGAAGCGAAAAAAGCGTGAGCCAGTCCCACCAGCCCCCGGAATAGGCTCGGTCCACAACCTCGATGCCCTGCACCAGCGCGCCAAGCGCGATGCCCTGACACAGCGCCGCCACCAGTGAGCCGCCGAAAAACGCCACGTCCCAGACCGGTTTCCACGCCTGGGTTTTCCAGCGGAACTCGAACGCCACGCCGCGAAAGATAAGCCCCAGAAGCATCAGCGTGATGGGCATGTATAGCGCGGGCATCACCACCGCATAGGCCAGCGGAAACACCGCGAAGAGGCCGCCACCGCCCAGGATGAGCCAGGTCTCGTTGCCGTCCCAGACGGGGGCGACCGAGTTCATCGCGGTGTCGCGATCGGTCTCCGACCCGGCCCAGGGAAAGAGGATGCCGACACCGAGATCAAACCCGTCGAGGATCACATAGGTCAACACGGCAAAGGCGATGAGACCGGCCCAGATGAAAGCGAGATCGAATTCCATGATGTCAGTTCCTTATTCACCGGCGACAAACGCATCGGGGGAGAGCTGTGAGGCGGGGGTAATCCCGGCGGTGCGGGTGGGCCCCTCGACATCCCCCTGATCCTCCTCAGGCGCGCGATTCATGAGCCGCAGCAGATAGAAGATGCCCGCGCCGAAGACGAAGAAATAGACCACGATGAAGGCGATAAGAGAGGCCGCGACAGCAGGCGCCGCAACTGGCGCGAGGCTGTCCGCGGTGCGCAGCAGGCCATAGACCGTGTAGGGCTGACGCCCCACCTCGGTCGTCACCCAGCCCGCCAGCACCGCGACAAAACCCGCAGGCCCCATGGCCAGTGCGGCGCGGTGCAGCATCGGGCTGTCGTAAAGCCGCCCCTGCGCCCGGCGCAAGAGCGACCAGAGCCCGACCGCCAGCATGGCAAAGCCGATGGCGATCATGATGCGGAAGGACCAGAAGACGATGGCCACCGGCGGCTGCTCGTCGCGCGGGACGGTATCGAGACCGGCAAGCGGCGCGTTGAGATCGTGCTTGAGAATCAGCGAGGAGAGTTTCGGAATGCCGACCGCATAGTCGAGCGTCTGATTCTCCTGATCCGGGATGCCGAAAAGATAGAGCGGTGCGCCCTCGGGGTGGCTTTCGAAATGCCCTTCCATCGCCATGACCTTGGCCGGCTGATGCTCCTGCGTGTTGAGCCCGTGCAGGTCGCCCGCAAGGATCTGCAAGGGCGTCACGATAACCGCCATCCACATCGCCATGGAGAACCCGACGCGCGCAGTCGCTCTTGTCCGGTTGCGCAACAGATGCAGCGCGCTGACCCCGCCCACGACAAAGGCCGTGGTCAGAAACGCCGCCAGCACCATATGCACGAGACGATAGGGGAAGGAGGGATTGAACACGATCGCCCACCAGTCCTCGGGAACGAATTGTCCGACCGCGTTCACACCATGCCCCTGTGGGGTCTGCATCCAGCTGTTGGCGCTGAGAATCCAGAAGGCCGACATCAGCGTGCCGAGCGCCACCATGGCGGTGGCGAACATGTGCAGCCGGTCGCCGACGCGGCTGCGCCCGAAGAGCATGATGCCGAGGAACCCCGCTTCGAGAAAGAAGGCCGACAGCACCTCATAGGCCAGAAGCGGTCCAATGACCGGCCCGGCCTTGTCGGAAAACACCGACCAGTTGGTGCCGAACTGATAGGACATGACGATGCCCGAGACGACGCCCATGCCAAAGGCCACGGCAAAGATCTTCTTCCAGTGCTCAAAGAGCGTCAGATAGGTCTTGTCGCGCGTGCGCAACCAGAGCGCGTTGAGGACCGCGAGATAGCTTGCAAGCCCAATGGTAAAGGCGGGAAAGACGATATGAAACGAGACGGTAAAGGCGAATTGCACGCGCGCCAGCGTTTCGGCAGAGAATGTTTCGAACATGGCGGTTCTTCTCCTGTGCTTTGCGGCAGAGCTAGCGCGATGACTTCCTTAATGCAATATTTTGAATATATCTTTTCATGTGGCGAAACGGCACAGGAACGGTGACGCTGTCGGCATGGCCAGCCGTCGCAGTAATGTCTAATGAATATGCGACCGACCCAAAGAAACGATGACGGCTCATGCGACTGACAAGCTATACCAACTACGCTCTGAGGACCTTGCAGCTTGCCGCGCTGCGTGCGCCTGCCCTTGTGCGGGTGGATGATGTGGTCAAGGTGCATGGGCTTGCGCGGCCGCATATCGTCAAGATCGTGCATGAGCTGGGCAAGGCCGGGTTTCTCGAAACACAGCGCGGGCGCGGCGGCGGTTTCCGTCTCGCCCGCGACCCCGCGCAAATCACCGTGGGCGAGGTCGTGCGCCTGACAGAGGGACCTTTTGACCTTGTGGAGTGCTTCAATCGCGCCACAAACACCTGCCCTTTGATCGGTATCTGCAAGCTTTCCTCCAGTTTCGCACAGGCCACGCGCGCCTTTCTTGACGTGCTCGACGGGGTGACGGTGGCCGATATCGCGTCCAACCGTGACGCGCTCCTGGGGCGAATTCTGCCCTTGCAGGAGGGCATCGTCGCGCCGCTTCGGACAGCAGGCTGACGCCACCTGTCCACCACGGTATGCCCTGCGACATATAGCTACATTTCATATATGCATTAAGAAATCATATTCGGCGTAAGGAATATGACTGACCGGACTCTGTGACTCTGTCACGGAGCGGCAGACGATAAAAGTCTATTCGTTTTAGAGCTTAAGTCTGCCAGGGCGACCACCATGACTGCCAATATCGGAACGATTGACCGGGCCTTGCGCGTGCTGATCGGCATCGCCCTTCTGGGGCTTGCCCTTGGCGGATTCGTCCCCGCGCTGGCCACTGGCGCGCCCAAATGGATCGCGGTTGTCGCGGGCGTTGTGATGCTCGCCACGGCGGGCATGCGCTTTTGCCTGATCTACCGCATC
>PFEX01000016.1:5412-7657 GCA_002783145.1 Rhodobacteraceae bacterium CG17_big_fil_post_rev_8_21_14_2_50_65_11
GCTGAGCATCGACAGCATGTCGGCGTCGTCGTCTACCAACAGGACATTGAGCTTCGGGGCTTCGGTTTTTGGCATGCGCTGGATCTCCTCCAGCGACAGACCGGTTCCGGGAACTTGGTCTATCGCGCCACGTAGGATGATAGAGTACGCTTGGCGCCCTGTCAAGAATGTGACACTGTTTGGGTCCCGTTGTGCTCACTCCCCAAGCGCGAGCCGCCGCGTCAAGGATGAGAACGGGGCACGCGTGGCGAATGAGTCTCTTTCGCGCGGACCGATGCGCTCGCCGCTCGACAGAGACACCAGATGCAACCAGCAACCATCCTTGCCACCGACTGTGGCAGCACCACCACCAAAGCAATCCTGATCCAGCGGCAGGGCGACGAGTACCGACTCGCAGCGCGAGGGGAGGCGCCGACCACGGTTGAGACCCCCTTCGACGACGTGACCCTCGGCGTGCTCAACGCTGTCCGCGAGGTCGAGGACCTCACCGGACTCCGCCTCGCGACGGAGGACGGTCTCGTGCTTCGGGAGGACTCCGGCGACGGAGCCGACCTCTACGTCTCCACCAGCAGCGCCGGCGGCGGGTTGCAGATGACGGTGGCCGGCGTCGTGAGCGCCATGACGGCCGAGAGCGCCAGTCGCGCGGCGTTGGGGGCGGGGGCCATCGTCATGGACGTGATTGCCGTCGACGACGGCCGGCGCGAGCACGAGCGCATCGAGCGCATCCGGCACATGCGGCCGGACATGATCCTGCTTTCGGGCGGGACCGACGGGGGGACGATCACCCACGTGGTGGAGACTGCTGAGCTGCTGCTGGCGGCCGACCCCAAACCCAGGCTGGGGAGCGGGTACCGGTTGCCGGTGGTCTACGCGGGGAACCGGGATGCGCGCGCGGAGGTGGAGAAGATCCTCTCCCAGTCCATGGACCTGCGGGTGGTAGACAACATCCGCCCGACGCTGGAACTGGAGAACCTCGGCCCCGCCCGCGAAGCCATCCACGAGCTATTCCTCGAACACGTCATGCAGCAGGCGCCGGGCTACTCGAAGCTGACCGGGTGGACGTCCGCCGACATCATGCCGACGCCGCAAGCCGTCGGCATGATGGTGCAGACAGTGGCGCAGCAACGTGGCATCGACGTGCTCGCGGTGGACATTGGCGGAGCGACGACCGATGTGTTCACCATGTTCGGCGGCCAGTTCCATCGGACCGTCAGCGCCAACCTGGGGATGAGCTACAGCATCTGCAACGTCCTCGCGGAGGCCGGCACCGACAACGTGCTCCGTTGGCTGCCCTTCCCGCTGGACCGGGACGAGTTGCGCAACCGCCTGCGCAACAAGATGATCCGGCCCACCACGATTCCGCAGACCATTCAGGACCTGCTGGTCGAGCAGGCGCTGGCACGGGAGGCGCTTCGGCTCGCGCTGGAACACCACCGCTCGCTGGCCGTTGGGCTGAAGGGCATCCAGCAGGAGCGAACCATCGGCGACGCTCTGTCGCAGGCAGGCACGGGGCAGACCGTCGTCAGCATGAGGAACCTCGGTCTCCTCATTGGCAGCGGCGGCGTGCTTTCCCATGCGCCGCAGCGCGCGCAGTCGGCGCTGATGTTGCTCGACGCCTTCCAACCGGAAGGCGTGACCGAACTTGCCGTCGACAGCATCTTCATGATGCCGCAGCTCGGCGTGTTGGCGCAGGTCGTCCCGGAGGCGTCGGTGCAGGTGTTCGAGCGCGACTGCTTGATTCCCCTGGGCACGTGTCTGGCTCCCGTCGGACAGGGGAAGCCCGGTGACACCGTGGCCGAGGTACGCGTCGCGCGTTCGGGAGCGCCGGAGCAGACCGTCACACTGCAGTTCGGTGAGCTGGTGCGGCGCGACCTGCCGCAGGGGGCAACGGCGCGACTGACGGTGACGCCGGAACGTCGGTTCGATTGCGGCGCCGGCTTCGGAAAGGAACTGGACACGGAGGTCGTCGGCGGGGTGGTGGGGCTGCTCCTTGATGCCCGCGGGCGGCCCCTGGTCCGCGCGACTGACCCAAGCGAGCGGCAGCGTCAAGCGGCGAAGTGGCTGGGCGCGCTGGGACTGCCCACGGGAGAGGGGGACTGACCGACATGGCGACCGCGTACACTCCCGGACTGGTTGTGACTGAGCGCACCGTCGTCCGTAAGACGCGGCGGCTGCCGCTAAAGGGCGACGTGTTGGTTGCCGTGGGCGACTGCGTCGAGCCGGACACCGTCGTGGCGCGCACGGA
>PFEX01000170.1:0-5941 GCA_002783145.1 Rhodobacteraceae bacterium CG17_big_fil_post_rev_8_21_14_2_50_65_11
CGAAATGTCGGCAGCCGCCGGCGATACTCGCCTCGATCAGGTTCAACGCGCCGGTGACATTCTCGCCAGTAGCGTCCGGGGTCGGTCATGCTTTCCCCGACCTGGCTGAGGGCCGCAAAATGCATGACCGCAACAGGCTGCCACGTGGCAAACACCGCATCCAGCCGCGCGCGGTCCATGAGGTCGCCGTGCTCGAACGGGCCGAATTTCACCGCGTCGCGCCACCCGGTCGAAAGGTTGTCGACGGTCACCGGGACAAATCCCGCCGCCTTCAGCGCCTTGCAGGCATGGGCGCCGATATAGCCCGCGCCCCCGGTGACAAGAACATGCCGATCCATTCGCTTGCTCTTTCTTGCAATGTCTTGAAGGCTGGATAGCAGTCTCGCGTCGCGAGTGCAGGCCTTTTCCGGCTTTGCGGCCCGAAAGGCCCCGCGACACGGTGCGCCGCGCGGCCTGTCAGCGATGTTGGGTAAATGGCAGGGGCGGCAGGGTTCGAACCCGCGGCCTGCGGATTTGGAATCCGCTGCTCTACCAACTGAGCTACACCCCTTTGACCAAGGGCGGGGGTAAGACAAGCACAGGCGGAAATCAAGAGGCTGACAACCGTCGAAAAGAAATTTACGGCCTCATCCGGCCGATTGTTCGAAAATCCGTTCGTATAGCTGGCCGGCTGTCACGATGGACTCGTCCAGCGCGTTCAGGTCGATGTCCATGCCGGCCTCATCCTCAAGCTCCATGACGAACTCGGTAAAGGCGATCGAGGGGATATCAAGGCCGCTGCGGAACAGAACGTCGGAGGGTTGGACATCCGATGCTTTGGCGAACCGCGCCAGCAGGGCGGAAAATGCGTGCCAGTCCATCATGCTACTTTCGCTGTTGTCGATGTAATGGCATGAATATAGAAAGTGACGGATTGACGCAAAAGGACTTTTTGATGGCGCAGCAGAATTTTCGGGAGGCTCGGGATCACGTTGCCGGCTTGGTACAGGTTGAAAGAAATTTCCCCGAGGCGCTGGCGGTCATGGATACGCTACCCGCCCTCTGGAGGGAGCGGACCGTGATGCAGAACTTCCGGCTGATGGCTTACCTGAGGCTTGGACACATCGATGCGTTCACGGACCTGCTGCTTCAGCGACCCTCCATATCCGACTGGCCCGCGTGGGCGGCACTGCCTGCTTACCGAAGCATTATATCCGCGCCTAGCCCACTAAGTTTCAATCGTGCAACACACAATTTTTTTTGGGCGGAACCACGAGAAAGCCTCCGAGACGCTCTGCAAGAAATTCCACTCATTCCGCTGCCAGCTCCGCAGGTTCACTCGATCCGACGGGTTGTCGAGACGGCGACTGGACAATCGATCATGCATCCGGACGAATGGGAGCGTCGCCTTCTTCTTGGGCACAGCCGCGATTATTATTGCCGCTTTCTGAAGAAGGTGGAAGCGCGTTTCAACAGGCTTCAGGCGAGAGGCGTCGCTAAAGTCGATCCGCAGTTGGAAAAGTTAGTCGCTGAGAATCAAATCTTAGTAGAAGAGACTGACCTGAAACCGATCACAGATATTCTCAAGTCAGGTCGGTCTGTTGTTCTGCTTGAGCTTCACGGTGGCCACAGGCCTGCGTTAAACGAAGCTTTCGAGCGGCTATCTTGGCCGCGTTCCTATATCGGTGACGGGGTAGGCGTCGCGACACGCGGAGAAGACTTCAACGTTCCAACGAAAGGCCCCCGCTCGCATTTCGACTTTGCCCATTTGTGCAAGTTGATGAGAAAGACAGTGCGGGTGGTGCGCGTCCTGCCCGACGGGCGACGAGGTCAAAGCAAAGGGCAGACCGAGATCGGGGGGGTCGACGTCACCGTTGGCCTCGGTGCCGCGCAACTGGCGTATTTCGGCAAGGCCGCTTTTGTTTTCGGTCGCTCGCGATGGACGGATACCGGAGTCAGGGCCGAGTTCGTCCCGGGCCCAGTCGTCGAAGACGGCGACAGCAAGGACGCCGTCGACGAAAAACTCATCTCGTTCTATCGCGCATGCACAATTGACCTGCTCGCCGGAGATCCCGTCGACTTCGGTTTGATAGGCGGATACTGGCCATTTTTCGGAGGATTGAAAAAATGAAGACCTTGACCACGTCGGTAACACTGGGGTTGCCGCAACTTGACATTTACACCTTGTCCGAGGACTGGGCCCTCGCCGCCGCGCTGGAACAGGTGTGGATCTTGCTGGCGCACAGCATGGGGCGCAAACCCTCCGACTGGATCGACTCGAAGGGCGACCGCATGTATGGCGCGGTTATGGCCCTGGAAACCTGGTTCGACCTCGACGATCCGTTCCGCGAGGACGACGAGGTGACGATCGACACCGAACTGCTGTCCATTCGCAAACCCCACGCCTGGGGCGAGGTGCGGTTTTCGACGGCGGGAAAGGACAAGGGCAGCGTGCGGATTCTGACCTCCTTCATCAAGCGCCGCGTGGCCGGATCGAACAAGCGCTTCTCCAAAGTGCGGGATATCTGGACGGCGGACGATTTCAACGGCGACGTTATCGACGACCTGCTGATCAAGCACCATGAAGCGAAGTCCATTGCCTGTAACGGCAAACCGGCGATGGATTACGAGGTGAACCGCATTCAGGATTTCAACACCGCCGATTTCCTCTATTTCAAGAATTTCGTTCGGATATCGAAGGCTGCGGAGTGGCGACAGAACCGGGAGGATCCGACACGCCTGAACAGTCATCGCTTCTGTTACTATTTCGGCAATGTCGAGGATGGCGAAACGATGCGCGCTTTGGTGGAGCGGCATGAAGATCGGCTCACGACAGAATTGACCGATGTGGATGGGCGACGGCTCTTCCTGTCCCAGGCAACGGCACCCGTTGTTACCTTGGCCGCACGCTGAGCCGGAACAGGCCACTTTGGCAAACTTGGGGCTGTAAAGTCAGTTTCTCGTTTTCGAGCGCGTGGAACGAACAACGCACCCGGGGAATCAAGGCCCCTCCGACAGGTCTGCGGCGGTTTCCGCCGCAGCCACCAGGTGCAAGGCCAGCAGCGTCACGGGCGGGCCCAGAAGCTCGAACACGACGGTGGTGCCGATGGTCAGGGTCATGATGACGTCGGCCCATTGCGGGAAGGTTTCCGCGGCCACCAGCGCCATGCCGATGGCGACACCCGCCTGCGGCAGAAGCGCCGCGCCGGTCCAGCGCCGCTCCGCCACCGGGGCGCCGGCAATCCACCCGCCGACCCAGCCGCCAAGCACGCGCCCGGCCCCGCGCAAGATCGCGTAGCCAAGGCCAAGCCAGCCGATCGTGGACAGGTGGCCAAGGTCCAGCGTCACGCCGGCCAGAAGGAAAAACAGCACCATGAAGGGCCAGCGGATATGCTCGATCTCGTGGAAGGCCTGTTTGTGGTGGCGCGCGAAGTTGACAATGATCGCCCCCACGGTCATGCCCGCCAGCAGGTAGGAGACACCCAGCCAGACGGCGAGACCAGCGGTCAGGAAGACCAGCCCGAGCGCCTCGGATTGCAGCGGGTCGCCGGGGCGGATGCGGCCGGTCAGGTAGGCGCCGGGAATGCCGATCGCCGCGCCGAGTAGCAGCGCACCGCCAATCTCGCGTCCCGCCTCGGCGAGCGCCCCGGCCCCTGCGTGGCCGTTCAACAGCCCCGCCGCCACCATCATCAGGCTGAAGGCAATAAGCCCCCAGGCGTCATCAATCGCAACGATGCCTTTCAGGGTATCGGGAAAGCGCCCGCGTGCCCCCGCCTGCCGGATCGTATCCCCGGTCGCGGCAGGGTCCGTCGCGGTGGCAAGCGCCCCCAACACAAGCGCAAGCCCAAGCGGCACACCGAACAGCGTCAGCCCCGCCGCCACGCATGCCAGCGTCACCAGCACAATGGCCAACGAAACGATCAGGATCTGCGGCCCATGCGCGACCAGCGCCTTGCGTGTGAAACCGCTGCCCAGAAGAAACGCCACCATGGTCAGCGCGGCGATGGACAGGAATTCATACCACGCTTCGGCCTCTTCCGGCACGAGGTCAAACCCCGACCGTCCGACCACCACTCCCGAGATCAGCAACAGCGTCACCCGCGGCAGCCGGGTGCGCCGCCCCAGTTCGTCGGCGGCCAGCCCCATCAGGAAAAGCGCACCAAGGGTCAGGAAAATCAATTCGAGTCGCATGCCGCGAACTTAGCCAGCGCGCGCGGCAAGGGCCATGCCGAAACCTGCCGGCCTCGTCTTTGACGCCTGTCGAAGGGGGGTCATTCCAGCCGGGCGCCATGGTTGTGCCCCGGCAGGTGGTGCAGGAGGCCACGCGCCGAGCCTGTTGGCGCAGCGCAACGCGCGATCACATGACCGCGCCCCGACCCGCAAGGGACTACAAGCTGTCATCGGGCCTTTTTTCGTCGGGCGGCGAGCACTAGCCGCAAATCCCCCGCAACGCCTGCCAGTCCTGCGCGGAAAGCGCGACCGCCTCCGCGCGCGCGCCCGATCCGGCGACCAGCGCCGCCTCGGCCCGGTCCAGAAGCTCCGGATGGGTGGACAGGTGGCGCAAAACGCCAAGGTCGCCCTGCCCGGTCTCGGCCTGCAACCGAACGAAGACCCGCGCCAGCGCGGCGGGGTCCAGTCCCGCCCGGTTCATCTGGCGATGCGCGAAGGTATCGGCGGCGAGTTCGGCCTCGCGGCTGTAGGCGCTTTGCAGGTAGCGCTGCGACAGGCCCGCCGCACCGGACGCGCCCAGCACATCGCCGAAGACCAGCCCGACGATCCCGAACGATCCAACCATGCGCAGGGTCGACCGGGTGGCGTCACGATGGGCGACATGGCCGATTTCGTGGGCCAGCACGGCGGCAACCTCGTCCGGCGTTTGGGCCAGGTCGATCAGCCCCCGGAAGATCGCGACATGCCCGCCCGCGAAGGCAAAGGCATTGACCATCGGATCATCCACCACCCGCACCTGTAGCGGATAGGGCAGGTCAAGCCCGAGCGACAGCCGGTCGGTCATGCGCTGCAACGCGGCGACCCCCTCGGGGCTTTTGCAGTCCGACGCACCAAGCGATGTCAACGTCCGCTCGAACCCTGCATCCCCAAGGGCAACCTCGACCTCCGGCGACAAGAGGTCCGCACCGCGATCGGCCATGGCCGGGATCAGCAGGAAGAGAATCGCCGCGATGGATGCAAGCGCCCCGGCTCCGAGGCCAGCGATCTTCGGCCAGGCCCCGCGCGCGCCACCAAGCGTCGCGATGCGCGGGCAAGCCGTCAGAACGGCGCGCGCCGACTCCCGGTCACGGATCATCAGGCGGGCCGGATCGCCCTCCTGCCGGGCCAGCACAAGCGTGTCGAACACCGCCTGGTCGGGCACGATCCGCAGCTTCGAGACGCGCCAGTAATCCACCGCGCCGGTCTGGTTGTTCCGCAGTTCCAGTTCGCTTTGCCGGCCCTCGCCGATCACGCGCAGCGACACGCGTTGCAGGGCCGGGCGCACCCCGTCGAGCATCTCGCCATAGGCGAGGGCGAGGTTGGCGGCGAAATCGGCATGTCGTGTCGATGTCTGCATCAGAACGCGGCCCCCACATCAAGCGCCTCGGCAAAGCCGCCCGCGTCGCGGCCCGCGTCACGGGCGCGTTGGCGGATGCCCTGCAACAAAGACGGCTCCCCCACCACAAGCGTTTCGGCGATGTGGCGCACCGTCGGGAACACGACAAAAACCTGCCGGAAAACGCCGAACAACACGAATGCCGTCAGCCATGTCAGCACCGCCACGATGGCGCCAAGGTTTGGCGGCGGGTTGAAGATCGTTTCGGCCGAAACCTGCCCGGTGAAATACAGCGCGCCAACCACCAGCCCGAGGATCACCGGCGAGACGAAGCCGACGAGGAAACCGGACAAGAGGTTGCCAAGGATGTGGATGCGCAAGAGCACGCGGGTGCGCGGCGCGAGGTCGAACTCCATC
>PFEX01000170.1:5957-7620 GCA_002783145.1 Rhodobacteraceae bacterium CG17_big_fil_post_rev_8_21_14_2_50_65_11
TCAACCCGGCCATCGCGCGCAACGACGCGACGCGGAAATAGACCCCGCCCAGCAGCGTGAGCGGCACGCTCACCACCAAATACCATGCCCATCCGCCATCCCCGGTCAGGCCCACCTGCACAAGCACACCGATGGTGGCCCAGATCCCCAGGAAGAAGGGAATCGCAAGACCGTAGAGGGTCAGTCCGCTGCCATGCTGCGTGAACCGTGCGGTGCCATACCAACTGCGATCGGTGAGGTATTTTTCCAACTGAAAGCTCTTGAGCGGCCAGAACAGGCCCAACGTCAGGGCCGTCAGCAGCCAGTACAGGCAGGCGCGCCACGCATAGCCCCATGCGCCCGGGTCCATGCCAAAGCGGATGCCAAGCCACGCGCTGCGCGACAGGATATAGCGCCGCGCCCGGTAGCGGGCGACGAAGACGATCGGCAAAAGGGCCACCGGCGCGGCGCCCACGGCATAGGTCAGAAGGTCGGGCAGGCCCGCCGACAGGCGAATGGCAACGAACATCGCGGCAAGGTTGACAACGGTCAGGTACGCCGCCAGCACCAGCACGGCGACGAAAAAGCCCATCAGCTTTTCATGCGGCGTGCCGGTGTATTCCAGTGCCACGCCGCCGGGGCGCACCGCCGACCAGTACCAGCGCCGCAGCCGCGTGGTCTGCCAGAACCGGTAGATGCCGAGCGTCAGGACGCTCAGAACCCCCGTCCGCAAGGCCAACGCGAAAAGATCGCCCCGGTCGCCCGCGAAATCCGTTTTCAGATCACTCATTCACACCATCACGTAAACCGATTGTTCCGGGGAAAGCCCCGTGGCGCCATGCGCCCGGTGCCGGCTCGCTTGCCATCCCACTCGGTCAGATCGGTCTCGGTCCGGGTGCGGCCGGCCGGGTCTTTCCAGCTCAGCCCCTCGGCGCGGTTGAAGGTGCGGGCGTCCGACAGGCCCCCGTCCTTGTATTTCTGCAATCGCACCCCCTTGCCGCGGCCCATTTCGGGCAGTTCGGACAGGGAAAAGACCAGAACCTTGCGGTTCTCGCCGACGCAGGCGACGTTATCGTCGGCCTCCGCCAGTCGCTTGCAGACGCGCGCTTTCACGTCGCCACGCACGTTCAGCACCTGCTTGCCGGCGCGGGTCTGGGCCAGCACATCGGCCTCGGGCACGACGAACCCGTCGCCCGCCGAAGAGGCAAGCAGCAGTTTCGCGCCGGGTCTATGCACCATCAGATCCACGATTTCGACCTCGTTGGGAACGTCCACCATCAGGCGGACGGGCTCCCCCATACCGCGGCCTCCGGGCAGATTTGTGGCGGCAATGGTGTAAAACCTGCCATTATTGCCAAAGAGCAGCAGCTTGTCCGTCGTTTCGGCGTGCAGGACGAAGCGGCCCGCGTCGCCGTCCTTGTATTTCAGCTCGCTGTCCAGTGCGATATGCCCCTTCATCGCGCGGATCCAGCCCATCTGCGAACAGACCACCGTGATCGGCTCGCGCTCGATCATCGCCTCCAGCGGCACCTCTTCGACCGCGCCCGCCTCGGCGAAGGTGCTGCGCCGCTTGCCCGCCTCGGTGGCCTTGCCGAACTGCTTGCGCACGGCGCGCAATTCCTCGCCAATCCGGGTCCATTGCCGATCCTCGTGCGCCAGAAGATCGTCGAGCCCGGCGCGTTCC
>PFEX01000170.1:7680-8533 GCA_002783145.1 Rhodobacteraceae bacterium CG17_big_fil_post_rev_8_21_14_2_50_65_11
CGACAGCTCGCCTTCGCCGGGACCGGGGCCGACATAATCGGCCTCGGACGTGGCGCGCACATGATCGACGCCCCAGGTTTCGCGCATCAGCGCCGCCTTCGGGTCATCGTCGTAGCGAATGATGTCGATCACCCGGTCGAGGTTGAGGAAGGTGATGATGAAGCCTTCCAGCACCTCCAGCCGGTGGTCGATCTTTTCCATCCGGTGGGTGGCCCGGCGGATCAGCACCTCGCGCCGGTGGTCGAGGAAGGCGCGCAGCACTTCCTTGAGGCTGCACACCTTCGGGGTGCGCCCGTCGATCAACACGTTCATGTTGAGGCTGAAACGCGTTTCCAGATCCGAATTGCGATAGAGCGTGCCCATCAGCACGTCCGGCACGACATTCTTCGAGCGCGGTTCCAGGACGATGCGGACATCATCGGCTGATTCGTCGCGCACATCGGCGAGGATCGGTACTTTCCTGGTCTGGATCAGTTCCGCGATCTTCTCGATCAGTTTGGATTTCTGCACCTGGTAGGGAATTTCCGTGACCACGATCTGCCATTGGCCCCGGCCCAGATCCTCGGTGTGATAGCGCGCCCGCAAGCGGAATGCCCCGCGGCCCGTGCGATAGGTTTCCACCATGCTGTCGCGCGGCTCCACGATGACGCCGCCAGTCGGGAAATCCGGGCCCTCGATATAATTGAGCAGCGTCTCGTCGCGCGCGTCGGGCGTCTTGATCAGGTGCAGGCAGGCGTTGATCAGTTCCTCGACATTATGCGGCGGAATGTTGGTCGCCATGCCCACGGCGATCCCGCTCGACCCGTTGGCCAGCAGGTTGGGCAGCGCGGCGGGCAGAACCTCGGGTTCCTGC
>PFEX01000156.1 GCA_002783145.1 Rhodobacteraceae bacterium CG17_big_fil_post_rev_8_21_14_2_50_65_11
CCTCGACGGTATGGAGCTAGATTTCTCCTACGAGGGCGAAATGCATGTCGATGCCGCGCTCGACGCGGACCTGCGCGAACGGATCTTCCCCGGCAGCCGGCTGGAGGGGGCGGCAAACGCGCTTGTCTTTTCCTCGACCGACGCCGCCGGGGCGACGCGCAACATCCTCAAGACAAAGACCAGCGGGCTGGAGGTCGGGCCGATCCTGATGGGGATGGGAAACCGGGCCTTCATCGTGACCCCGTCGATCACCGCGCGCGGGCTGCTCAACGTGTCCGCCCTCGCCGGGACGCCGGTGCAACACTACGGCTGATCTGCGCGGCCCTGCGGCAATCGAACCCTTTGTGCGCCGCAGCGTACAACTGTAGAGGGAGGATAGGGGAATGCAGGACATTATCGGAGGAGACGACATGGACTATTCAAAGGTCTATGCCGAGGCCATGGCAGACCCTGAAACATTCTGGTTGAGGGCCGCCGAGGCGATCGACTGGATGACCCCGCCCACAAAGGCGCTGTTCGACGAGGGCGCCCCGCTTTACGAATGGTTCTCGGACGGCACGCTCAACGCCTGCTGGAATGCGGTTGACCGGCATGTCGAGGCCGGACATGGCGCGCGGGTCGCCGTAATCCACGACAGCCCGATCACCCATTCGACCCACGAGATCACCTATGGCGAGCTGCGCGACCGGGTGGCCAGCCTGGCCGGGGCGCTGCGTGCCAAGGGTGTGGAAAAGGGCGACCGGGTGATCATCTACATGCCGATGGTGCCAGAGGCGCTGGAGGCGATGCTGGCCTGTTCCCGGCTTGGTGCGATCCACTCGGTCGTGTTTGGTGGCTTCGCGGCGCATGAACTGGCGGTGCGGATCGACGATTGCGAACCCAAATGCATCATCGCCGCGAGTTGCGGGTTGGAGCCGGGCCGCGTTGTCCACTACAAGCCACTGGTCGACGGCGCCATTGAGCAGGCAACCCACAAGCCCCAGTTTTGCGTTATCTTCCAGCGCGAACAAGAGGTCGCGCAGCTCGAAGAGGGCCGCGATCACGATTGGCACGCCTTCCAGTATGGGGTGGAGCCGGCCGAGTGCGTCCCGGTCGAAGGCAACCACCCGCATTACATTCTCTATACCTCGGGCACCACGGGCCAGCCCAAGGGCGTGATCCGGCACACCGGCGGGCATCTGGTGGCGCTCAACTGGACGATGCGCAACCTCTACGACATGAACCCGGGAGAGGTTTACTGGGCGGCCTCCGATGTCGGCTGGGTCGTCGGGCACAGCTATATCTGCTACGCGCCGCTGACCTTCGGCTGCACCACCATCGTGTTCGAGGGCAAGCCCGTCGGCACGCCCGACGCGGGCACCTTCTGGCGCGTGATTGAAGACCACAAGGTCAAGTGTCTCTTTACCGCGCCGACCGCCTTTCGCGCCATCAAGCGGGAAGACCCGACCGGCGCGCTCGTTTCCGATTACGACATCTCATCGCTGGAGTCGCTGTTCCTTGCCGGGGAACGCGCCGACCCTGACACCATCGAATGGGCGCAGAAGATGCTGAACGTGCCTGTGATCGACCATTGGTGGCAGACCGAAACCGGCTGGGCCATCGCCGGAAATCCCATCGGGATCGAGAAACTTCCGGTCAAGATCGGCTCTCCCTCGGTGGCGATGCCGGGCTACGACGTGCAGATCCTTGACGAGGGCGGCCACCCGTTGCCTGACGGGGAACTGGGCGCGATCGCCGTGAAGCTGCCGCTTCCGCCGGGCACGTTGCCCAATCTGTGGAAGGCCGAGGCGCGGTTCCGCAAATCCTATCTCGACCATTTTCCCGGCTATTACGAAACCGGCGACGCGGGCTACAAGGACGCCGATGGCTACCTCTACATCATGGCGCGCACCGACGACGTGATCAACGTGGCCGGGCACCGCCTGTCCACCGGCGGCATGGAGGAGGTGCTGGCCGGCCACGCGGACGTGGCCGAATGTGCGGTGATCGGCGTGACGGACCCGCTGAAAGGGCAGGTGCCGATGGGGTTCCTCTGCCTCAACGCGGGCACGCAGAAATCGGCCGAGAATGTCGTGGCCGACTGCGTGGCCATGGTGCGCGACCAGATCGGCCCGGTCGCCGCCTTCAAGCTGGCCACGGTGGTGCAGCGCCTGCCCAAGACGCGGTCCGGCAAGATCCTGCGTGCCACAATGGTCAAGATCGCTGATGGCGAGGCATTCAAGATGCCCGCCACCATCGACGATCCCGCCATCCTCGACGAGATTGCGGAGGCGATGAAACCGCTTGGCTACCCCCGGTAGCCGGCCGCAAAGCGACATGTGCGGGGGCCGGGGTCATGCCTGGCCCTTTCTCCGTGCGCCCCTCGGCAGGGATACACGCGTTTGTGCGCCTTTGGGTTAACGGTTTGTTAATAATCTGGCGTATCTCCTGAAAACCGGGACAAATCAGGCGCATGGATGCAGCAGGGGACCGAGAAAACCACTGACGACGGCTCTGCGACAGAAATCGCGGCGGTGCGCGCGGCGTTGCGCCTTTATGGGCACGATATCCGCGCGGCGATGTCAGACGTGATCGGCGGCTTGCGCCTGATGGACCTTGACCGCTTGCCGCCCGACATGCAGACCCAGATCGAACGGGTGCGCGTGGCGGCCGAAACTCTTGCCGAATTGATCGACGGAGCGACGTTGCTGATCTCGGAGGGGGCCGACCACGGGCCGCAATCGCAGAGTTTCGCGTTCCGCAGTTTCCTGGCCGAGATCGACCTGCGCTGGTCGGGACGGGCGCGCGAACAGGGGCTGTCCTTCCTGCTGGACGTGCAGCCGCAGACACCGGAGCGCGTGCAGTTGCCGCGGATCGAGCTTGACAGGATCCTCGGCAACCTGATCGCCAACGCGATGAAATTCACCGATGCGGGCCAGATCAGCCTGAAGGTCGGCGTGAAGGATGGAAACCTGCAATTCTGTGTCCGCGACCAGGGGCAGGGGTTTTCCGCCCCGGCGCTGGAACGGCTGTTCCTGCCTGGTGGGCGCACCGGGGACGACCCCCGCTCGGGCAGCGGGCTTGGCCTGCATATTTCCAAGGACCTGGCCGACCGGCTGGGCGGTACGTTGACCGTGCGCAACCGCGAGACGCGTGGCGCTTGCGTGTCGCTGTCGATTCCTCAGGGCGCGTGGGAATGCCGTGAGACGGCGGTTGCGACACCGGACCTGTCGGGGCTGAGCATCCTTGTCGCCGAGGACAATGAGACCAACCAGATCCTTGTGCGCCAGATGATCGAAAGCATGGGTGCGCGCATGATCCTTGCCCGCGACGGGCAGGAGGCGCTCGACCTGCTGGAAAGAGACCCCGTCGATATCGCGCTCATCGACATCGAGATGCCGCGCCTGACGGGGATCGAGGTGATGCAGCGCCTGCGCGCGGCAGACGGCTTCGACACCCCGCTGATCGCGCTGACGGCCTACGTGATGCGCGAAAACCGCGAGGCGATCTATGCCGCCGGGGCCGACGGGGTCATCGCCAAGCCGATCGGCTCGGTGGCCAGTTTCGGGCAGGCGATCCGGCGTCACGTGGAGGTCGGCGGCCCGCCGGGGGACGCGCTGGCACTGCCGGAGGCCGACGAGACGCCGAAACGGATCGGCGCGCTCGATCGCAACCGGTTCGAGGCGATCCTGCAAGCCGCCGGACCCGACGGGCGCGATGAATTCCTGTCCCACCTGTTGCAGGATCTGCGCGCCGTCCGGGCCGAACTCAATCGGGCGGTCCGTAACAGCGACCGTCCGGGTGCGCGGGCCGCGAGCCATATCCTGATCTCGTTGGCGGGTGCGGTCGGGGCCGACCGGTTGCAACGCCTGGCCGAGTCGCTCAATGCCGCGGCACACCGGGGACGGCTGGCCGAGGCGGAAAGCCTGACCGCCACCTGCGATTCCGCGCTTGTCGCGCTGATCGCAGATGTTGACCGCCGCGCACGGCGCGAAGCGGGGGTGTAGCGGAAGGCTTGCATGCGCCCCGCCGCGCGATCACAGTAAGGCAAAACACCGGAGGTTCCCTGATGTCCCTGCTCGACGAGGCGGCGCGCGTGCGCCTGCGTGCCTACGCCCCCTATTCAGATTTCAAGGTCGGTGCCGCGATCCGCAGCATCGAGGGCAGCCTGCATCTCGGCTGCAACGTGGAAAACATCGCCTATCCCGAAGGCACCTGCGCCGAGGCCGGCGCCATTGCCGCGATGATCGCCGGTGGTGACACGAGAATTGCGGAAATCGCCGTTATCGCCGACAGCCCCGATCCGGTGCCGCCCTGCGGCGGCTGCCGTCAGAAACTGGCCGAATTCGCCGATGGCGATACGCCGGTCACGCTGGCCAACACGCAAGGCAAGACCCTGCGCACCACGGTGGCCGACCTGCTGCCCGGCGCTTTCGACGCCAGCCATTTCAAGCGAGGTTAAGCCATGGATGCGCGTGCCATTCTCGCCCGCCTGCGCAAGGGTGACGCCCTGACGCCCGACCATTACCGCTGGTTCGCAACCGGGCTTGCCGATGGCACCGTCAGCGATGCGCAGGCCGGGGCCTTTGCCATGGCGATCTGCAAAAGCCCGATCGGCCGCAACGGACGGGTCAGCCTGACCCATGCCATGCGCGACACCGGGCAGGTGCTGGGCTGGGATCTGCCGGGGCCGGCGCTCGACAAGCATTCCACCGGCGGGGTGGGCGATACGGTGTCGCTGCCACTTGCCCCGGCGCTGGCCGCCTGCGGGGCTTTCGTGCCGATGCTCTCGGGGCGGGGCCTCGGCCATACCGGCGGCACCCTCGACAAGATGGAGGCGATCCCCGGCTACCGCGCCATCGTCGGCAACGAGGAACTGGCCCGCGTGGTGCGCGAGGTGGGCTGCGCCATCGTCGGCGCCTCGGGCGAGATCGCGCCGGCCGACAAGCGGCTTTACGCGGTGCGCGATGTCACGTCGACGGTCGAAAGCATCGACCTGATCACCGCGTCGATCTTGTCAAAGAAACTGTCCGAGGGGCTGGATGGGCTGGTTCTGGATGTCAAGACAGGCTCCGGCGCGTTCATGGACGACCCCGCCGATGCGTTGGCCCTTGCACAGTCTCTGGTCGATACCGCGCAAGGGGCAGGGTGCCGCTGCACCGCGCTGCTGACGGATATGAGCCAACCGCTCGCCAGCAGTGCGGGCAATGCGCTGGAGGTGATCGAGGCGATGGAAATCCTGACCGGGACCGGCGGTTCGGACCGGTTGCGCCGGGCGGTGCTGGCGCTCGGCGGGGAGCTTCTGGCGCTTGGCGGGCTGGTCACGGATGCCGCCGAGGGCGAGGGCAAGATCGACGCGGCGCTTGCATCGGGCGCGGCGGCGGAGGTGTTCGGGCGCATGGTGGCCGCCCTTGGCGGGCCGGGTGATTTCACCGCCCGCTGGCGCGACCGGCTGCCTTCGGCCCCGGTTCTGGTGGAAATCCGGCCCAAGCGCCCCGGCCATGTCGTCCGCATCGACACCCGCGCGCTTGGCGAGGCGGTGGTGCATCTGGGCGGCGGTCGGCTGGTGCAAAGCGATATCATCGACCCGGCGGTGGGGCTTTCCGCCATTGCCGGGATCGGCGACCGGGTGGACCCGCAGGTGCCGCTCGCCCGTATTCATGCCCGTGATGAGGACAGCGCCCGCGCAGCGGCGGAGGTGCTGCACGATGCCTACCGTGTCAGCGATACGCCGGTGGTGGTGCCCGCTCTCATACAGGAAAGGATCGCCTGATGCCCCGCGCGTTTCTGGTGGTGATGGATTCGGTGGGCTGCGGCGGTGCGCCCGATGCGGACCGGTTCTTTAACGGCGACAGACCCGATACCGGCGCCAACACGCTGGCCCATATCGCGGCCGCCTGCGCCGGGGGCCGGGCGGAGGAGGGGCGCAGCGGTGCGTTGCATCTGCCCAATCTCGACACGCTTGGGCTGGGGGCGGCGGTGCGGCTGGCTTCGGGCGAGGATGCGGCGGGGCTGGGGGCTACGCCGCAGGGCCTTTGGGGGGCGGCGACCGAGGTCAGTCCGGGCAAGGACACACCCTCGGGCCACTGGGAACTTGCCGGGCTGCCGGTGCCGTGGGACTGGACCTATTTTCCCGATACGCAGCCCGCCTTCCCGCAAGATCTTGTAGACGAAGTCAAGCGGATCGCGGGGGTGGACGGCATCCTTGGCAATTGCCACGCGTCGGGCACTGCGATCATCGAGGCGGAGGGCGCGCGCCACCAGCAAACCGGCTGGCCGATCTGCTATACCTCCGCTGACAGCGTGTTCCAGATCGCGGCGCACGAGGACAGCTTCGGGCTGGACAGGCTGCTGGACCTGTGCAAACGGCTTGCCCCGACGCTTCACGCACGCAGGGTGGGCCGGGTCATCGCGCGGCCCTTCGTGGGCGAACCCGGCACTTACACGCGCACCGGCAACCGCCACGACTATGCGATAGAGCCGCCGGCGCCGACGCTGCTGGACTGGGTGCAGGCGGCCGGGCGCCGCGTGCATGGCGTGGGCAAGATCGGGGATATCTTTTCCATGCGCGGCATCGACGACGTGGTGAAA
Organism: Rhodobacteraceae bacterium CG17_big_fil_post_rev_8_21_14_2_50_65_11; assembly: GCA_002783145.1. Taxonomy (GTDB): domain Bacteria; phylum Pseudomonadota; class Alphaproteobacteria; order Rhodobacterales; family Rhodobacteraceae; genus Nioella. The sequence goes on from PFEX01000156.1 coordinate 6,571, forward strand.
GGATCGGACCGGGAGTTGATGGGCCACCTGTCGGGCCTCGTGGACCAGGCCGAACCGGGCAGCCTGACCTTCGCCAATTTCGTGGAATTCGACAGCCTCTATGGCCACCGCCGCGACGTTTCGGGCTATGCGCGCCATCTGGAATGGTTCGATGCGGCACTCGGTCCGATCCTTGCCCGACTCAAGCCCGACGATCTGATGATCCTGACCGCCGATCACGGCAACGATCCGACATGGACGGGGACCGATCACACCCGCGAACGCGTGCCGGTGCTTGGCAAGGGCGCGCAAAGCGGGCACACAGGGCTTTGCGCCTTCGCCGATGTCGCGGCCAGCATCGCCGCGCATCTGGGCGTGGCAAGCGAGGGACCGGGGAGGAGCGTCCTGTGAGACCGAAGATCGAGTTGCACCTGCATCTGGAGGGCGGCGCGCCACCTGCTTTCATCCGCGGAATCGCGCAGGAAAAGGGCGTGGACCTGTCCGGTGTCTTCCGTGCAGACGGTGGCTATTCCTACAAGGATTTCTGGCACTTCCTGAAGGTCTACGAAGCCGCGACAAGCGTTCTGACGAGCCCCGAGGATTACGCCCGCCTGACCCGCGCGGTGCTGGAGGAAAGCGCCGCAAACGGCGTCGTCTATTGCGAAACCTTCCTCAGCCCCGATTTCTGCGGCGGCGGTGATGTCGCGGCGTGGCGCGATTACCTGCACGCGATCCAGGAAACCGCCGACAAGGCCGAGGCTGAGCTTGGAATCGCCCTGCGCGGCATTATCACCTGCATCCGCCATTTCGGCCCCGACAAGGCGCGGCCGATCGCCCGCTGTGCGGCGGAAACCAAGGGCAATTTCATCACCGGATTCGGCATCGCGGGCGACGAGATGGTCGGCAAGCCGAAAGATTATCTCTGGGCC
>PFEX01000208.1:0-7276 GCA_002783145.1 Rhodobacteraceae bacterium CG17_big_fil_post_rev_8_21_14_2_50_65_11
GAGGCGCGCGGGCTTTCCAGCGCGGTGATGACATAGCCCTCTACCGCACCCCAGAGGCCAGAGACGTCGATCAGGGTGTCCGCCAGCCCGGCGCGCAGACACATGCGGCGCACGAGGGCGGCCAGCGAGACAGCCCCGAGCCGACCGGTCAGCCAATGGCCGAGCCGCCAGTTCGGCCCGTCCGACCAGATGTCGCTGGCTTGGGGAAAGAACGGATAGGGCCGCGCGTCCCAGGTCCAGGCGGCGCAGTTGGCGACACTCACCATCGGGGCGCTGTAGACCGTCGAGACCGGGTTGTTCGCTGTGCCGCCCCAGAACAGATACGTCGCCTCGAGGTATGCGCGCTGGATCGCATCGTCACGCCAGCCGCGGGAGTGGTAGGGCACCTGGCTTTCCGACGACTTCGGATCGAAGAACACGTTGGGCTGGTTGGTGCCGCGATCCACGGCCGGGCAGCCCAGTTCGGTGAACCAGATGGGTTTCGATTGCGGCACCCAAGCCGTGGCGGCCCCACTTTCCACCCCGCCCGGGCGATTGAAGTGCGGGTTGCTCCACCAGCCCTGCAGATCCTTGAAGCGGAACATCCATGGCTTGCCATATCCGCCGTCGGTGATCGGCGTCCGGGTCTGGCTGTCGCGGTCGGCAGCGCTGGCATAGAACCAGTCGAACCCCTCGCCGCCCGCGATGTTGGATTGCAGATAGCCGCGGTCGTAGATCGAAGGAGCCAGCGCCGCATCGGCATGATCGAACCCGTCGCGCCAGTCCGAGATCGGCATATAGTTGTCGATGCCGATGAAATTGATGTTTGCGTCCGACCAGAGCGGGTCGAGGTGGAAGAACACATCGCCCGATCCGTCGCCGGGGTGGTGGCCGAAATATTCCGACCAGTCGGCGGCATAGCCGATCTTGGTGCCTGCGCCGAGGATGCTGCGCACATCCGCCGCCAGCGCTTTCAGCGCGGTAACAGCCGGATAGGTGGAAGCCCCGCTTCGGGTCGTGGTCAGACCGATCATTTCCGAGCCGATCAGGAAGGCATCGACCCCGCCTGCTGCGGCACAGAGGTGGGCGTAATGCAGGATCATCCGGCGCAAGCCCCAGTCCGTACCGCCGGTCCATGTCACGGTGGTCCCCGACACCGCAAAGTTGGCGGGCGTGGCGGTGCCGAAGAAAGCTGACACCTGCGTGGCAGCCGTCCCCGTCTTGTCCACTGTCCCCGCAAACCCAGCCGCAGGTGAGCAAGTGATCCTCCCCCGCCACGGCAGGGCGGCCTGACCGACACCGGCTGCGTTCTCGGAATACGGGTTCGGCAGCACGTTGTCTGGCGGCACATCCATCATCAGGAACGGATAGAACGTGACCCGCAGACCGCGCGCCTTGATCGCCTGAACCGCTTGCACCACCGAGAAATCGGCCGGTGTTCCACCATAGACCGGTTTCCCGTCGATCTGGCTGATCACCGGCGCTGCTGCCCGCGCCAAGCCGTTTACCGACCACAGCGGCACCGTGGTCTTGGCCGCGACCTCGACCTTGGGCCGCACCGTGCAGTTGCCCGCGCGCAGATCGTCGCCGAACCACGCCACCACCAGACTGACACTGGCCACGGCCGGGGCCAGCGCCTCCAGCCGGTCGAGCGACACCGCCAGATCGGGCGTGTCGGCGATGGCGTTGACGTTCTCGGCCGAACTGGTGCCTGCATCGGTCTTGGTGACCACGGCGGTCGCGTAGGCGAACTCGCCCGAGGCCGGGATCATCGTCACGGCCTGGACCAGCCCTTCAGCCGTGTCGGGATCGGCCAGCGGCGCGAAGACCTCAAAGGACATCTGTGGCAGGCGGTTGCCAAAAGCGGTCAGCGCCAGATTCTCAAACACGACATAGGCGAGGCCGCGATAGGCCGGGGTGCTGGTGGCCCCCATCCTGGCTGCGATGAACGGGTCGGGGCTTTGCGCTTCGGATCCGGAATACCAGCGCCAGGTCACCCCGGTCAGGTCCATCGGACTGCCGTCTGCCCAGATGCGCCCGATGCCGGTGATCGGTGCTTCTGTCAGCCCCACCGCGAACGAGGCGGAATAGAGGTATTCGGTGGTGGTGACCTTGGGCCCGCCACCCTTGCCGCCGGAACTGGAGGTGTTCACCTCTTCAAGGAAATCAGTGGCCCAGATGATGTTGCCGCCAAGCCGCATCCGACCGTAGAGGCGCGGGATCACCGTGCCTTCGGTGGCGGAAGTGATGCGCAGACTGTCGAGCCGCGCGCCCTCGATGCGCTGGCCCGGCGAGAGCGAGGCCATAAGTGCTGAATCGATGACCGATCCGATCGAGGTTCCGATCATGCCACCGATGGCGGCACCGGACAGGCCGAGGATGGTGCCGCCGAACCCGGCCCCGAGGGCAGAGCCGACGGCACCCAGAACGAGGGAGGCCATGGGTCAGGACTTTCCAGAAAAGGGTGTGCTTGCCGGAAACCGGAAGGCAAAGGCGATCTTGCGCGCCCATGTTGTGGTCAGCGCCTCTTCGATCACGCCCAGCCGGTCGTAAGCGTGGATGAAGCGGTCCGAGGCGGTCAGGATGCCGACATGCTTGGCAATGGCGCGCGGGGCCATGCGAAACAGGACCAGCGCGCCGGGGCCGATCTGGGCGAGGGGAATCTCGATCATCATCGCCCGCGCGCCGTCGGCCAGAACTTCGCGGGCACCTGTCTCGCCCCAATCCCGACTGTAAGGCGGGATTGCTTGCGGCTCGGTCCCCACCACATCACGCCAGACGCCACGTGCCAGACCAAGGCAATCGCAGCCCACACCGCGCAGGCTGGCCTGATCATGGTAGGGCGTGCCGAGCCAGGCGCGGGCCGCCGCGATCACGGCGTTTGCATTGGCAGGGGTCACAGCACCACCCCCTGATTGGCGTCGCCATTCGAGGCATAGCGCAGCACGGCATCCTGCCCCGGAATGTTCGGAAACCCCCGAAAGTTCAATGCATTGGCAAAGCGGTCGCGGCAGGTCCCCAGCCGCTTGTCGCAACCCGCCCGGATCACGAAGGCATCGCCCACGCCCAGCGCCCGGACCGGGGCTTCCAGCAGGGTGATCGTCACACCGGTATCCGCGACGTCGTGCATCATCACTTCGGCCCGCCGCCCGTCCGATCCGCCGCTGGTCCATTCCACGGTGCCGGATGCAAACAAGCCGGGAGCAAATGCCCCGAGGCCGGAGGCAACAAACCCCCGGTCGCGAACCGTTGCAAGAATGGTCCCGCTGCCTTTGAAGGCGGGCGCTTCCAGATCGACGCCACAGCGGCCATCGCCCAGCGCTGCATCACAACTGGCCTGATAGGCGCGGCCGACGGTCTGGTTGAGCACATGCGCGAGGCTGCGCACCTCGGCTACGAACGCCATGCGGCCGCGCCGGATCTGACCCACCGCGCCAAGGCGCATCAACACCCGCTGGGAGGTGTCGGCCCAGTTCACCCGCCAGAGCTCGACCTGTGCTGCGTCCCAGCGCCCGTCAATGATATCCGTCTCGGTGATGCGGTCCGAGGTCAAAACACCCTCGGCATCCTGCGCATCGACGGAGAGGTCCGATCCCGAGCGGATTTCCGAGGCGGCAAAGCCACTTTCCGGCTCAAAACCCGTGCCATCGAAGGTCAGCACCGCATCATGATCGGTGAAGCCGAGCGTCACGCCGTCGACGCGGATAATCCGCCAGCACCAGGAAAGGGTGGTGGTGCCATCGTCGAGATGGGCTTGAAGCGCGGGTGAGAGGGTTTTCATGATTGGTTTCCGTTCAGCTGTTGAAATGTAAAGCCGTTGTCTTTACATATGGGGTCAGTTCATCGCAGGAGAATGCGAAATGGTCGCCACGACACCCCATGACGACACCCAGCGCCGGTCGCTGATCAACCTTCGCGTTACCCCTCGGGACCGCGATCTGATCGACCGCGCCGCAGCGGCGCTTGGCAAGAATCGCTCGGAATTCATGATGGAGGCCAGTCGGCAGGCGGCCGAGGACGCGCTTCTGGATCGCACGGTGTTTCGGCTGGATGCGGACCAGTTCGCAGCCTTCATGGCTCAGTTGGACGCGCCACCGGCACCGAACGAGCGCCTGCGCAAACTGCTTGCTGCGCCCGCGCCGTGGGACAAGTGACCGAAACGCAGGATCCTCTGCGGGCACCGGAACCTCTGACGGGCGATCACCAGCTCGACGATTTCACATCTGGCGCGCCGACGCTTGATGCCTGGTTGAAGCGCAAGGCCCGCGCCAATCAGGCATCGGGCGCATCGCGGACCTATGTGCTGTGTCGGGGCCAACGCGTGGTCGGCTACTACGCGCTGGCGGCCGGGTCGGTCAGCCATGATCTGGCACCCTGCAAGCTGAGGCAGAACATGCCCGATCCGATCCCGGTCATCGTGCTGGGTCGTCTGGCGATTGATGCCTCCGAACAGGGAAACGGTCTTGGCCGCGCCTTGTTGCGCGATGCGGTCTTGCGGATCACGGCGGCCGCGCACGAGGTTGGCATCGCGGCCATCCTCGTCCACGCGCTGAACGACCGCGCCAAAGCCTTCTATCTGAGCTGCGGATTTGCCGAGACGGCCGTCGAGCCCATGACGCTGTTCGCCCGGATCAATGACGTCAAGGCCACGATGGGCGAAGCCTAGACCTCATCGCCGGATCTCCAAAAGCGGAATGGATGTAATCGACCCGAGCCGTTCGATGTCGAGGGTGACGTCCAGCATGTCGGCGTCAAAGCGCACCGGCACATCGAACTCGAACCCGGCGCGGACGATGACGCCGTTGCCGGGGGCAATGGTGAAGGTGACGACGCCGGTGGTCGCATCCAGTGTCCAGCCTGTCAGCTGTTCCGCCGTGCCCAGCGCCACGCGGACCGTGCCCGCCACCGGTTTGACGGTGGCGCGGGTCCAGGATTGCGCTCCGGAGGTGTAGAGTTTGGAAAGCTGGAAAGTCGTCAGGCTCCCCGTGCCGGTGCCGATCTGCTGGTCGGTCGGGGTGATCGCCTGCGACGGCAGGGTGGATTTGTAGTCCGCCCAGTCCTTATAGCGGAACCCGTGCAGGCGGCCGTTGCGTGCCTCAAAGAACGCGACGACCGCCGCCAGATCGTCAGCGCGGCGGATGCCGTAGGCCACGTCATAGCGGCGCCGCGAGTTGAGCCAGCTGGCATTGCGCTCCTCGTCGCCGCTTGCCAGTTCCACCACTTGCGTGCGCCGCTCCGGCCCGCCGCGCGCACCCCGACTGATATTGTCGGGAAAGCGAACATCATGAAACGCCACTACATTCCCCTCCGGCCCATCGACACGGCGCGGGCGATGTCCGATGCCACTTGCGTGCGCGACTGGCGGAAGGTTTCGGCGTCGCGGGTCTGGATGTTCACCGTGACATTGCCGCCAGCGCCGTAGCCCGCAGTTTCACTGCGCGAGAGGACGCGCTCGCCTTTTTGCAGGATCGCTGGCACCTCGTCAGGGCGCAGACCGGCAAAGCCGCCCGAGTGCATCCGGGGTGCTCCGGCGAAGGCCATTGCCGGGACCACACGGCCCGGGCCAGCGCCGCCCACCATCCCGCCCGCGTGCAGCACGCCCGCAACGATACCGCCGACATTGCCCAGCGCGCCCGAGAGAACATTGGCAATCGGTCCGAGGATGAACTGCCGCGTCGCCAGCTTTGCCAGATCGGCCAGGATCGACGTCACAAGATCGCTGAAGCTCAACTTGCCGGTCTTGACGAAGTTGGCCACGGCCTCCTCGGCGCTCTGAAACGCCCCGACCAGCGTCTGGCCAACATCTGCGCCGATATCGCGGGCCTTGGTGGCATAGTCTGCCAAAGCCGCCGTCACCGCTGCCCAGCCGGTTGCCGCCGCATCCGCCGCCGCTTTGCCCGCCGCCCCGGCACTGCTCGCCGCCGTGCCCGCTCCGTTGAGGGCGTCGGTGGTGCCATCTGCCGCAACCGTGGCAGCATCGAGCGCAGAAGCTCCGTCCGTCCCGGCCTTGGTCATCGCATCCTGCAGCGCCTGCCAGCTGGACAGCGGCCTTGTGGCGGCGTCGGCCAGCATTCCTGCTGCTTCAGTGTAAGCCGCAGCAGTGTCGCGGGCGTCGCTGGCCATCGTGCCCAATCCGAGGTCGGGCGTTTGAAGATAGGTCTTGCCCATCGCCGCCCTGAACGCATCCGCCGCAGCAGCCCCGGCTGCGGTGGCCGCACCCTCAAACGGATTGCCAACCCGGCCCAGTGTGACCGGATCAAGGGTGCCGATCTGGATCCCACCCTCGCCGGTGGCCCAATCCGGCAGCAGGTCGAGCGCTGCATTCAGGCCGGAGATGAAGGTGTTGATCCGGGTGACGACACCGTTCAGCATCGCCTCGACGCCACCGATCAGCCCATTCGCCGCCTGGAAGGCGAAATCGCCGATGGCGGAAGGCAGGGCCGACCAGATCGCCTTCATCGCATCGAACGCCCCCTGAAACACCCCCGCCGAGGAATTGCCAAAGCCCACCACGGCCACCAACGCGCCTTGCATCGCATCGGCCACGGTGGCGGTGATGCCGGACCAGCTGGACTGCAGGCTGGCAAGCGCCGCATCGACGCCGAGGCCAATTCGGTTCCAGACCTCGCTGGCCAGATCGGACAAGAGGCCAAGGGCGGCACCGAAGCCACCAGCGCCCTCGACCAATTTGGAAAACTGATAGACCAACTCGCCCGCGCCGACGATCAGCGCGCCGATGCCGGTGCGGATCAGGGCCCCTTTCAGCACGGTGAGGGACAGGGAAAACCCGCTGACGCCCAGCGCGGCCGCGCCCAGCGCGATGACAAAGCGCCCGGCGAAGAAGGTTGCAAAGGCTCCGGCGATGCTGGCGATCTCGCCGATATGGTCGCCGAGAAAGCTGATGCTGGTCTGGAAGACCCCGCCCATCCGCGTGGCATCGGCTAGCGCATTGGCCACAGTTTCCAGCGCGGGTGCCACGGCGACGGTCAATTGGTTGGTCAGGCCCAGCCATACCAGACCCAGCCGGTCGATAGCATCGCCTGCCGTCCTGATCTGATCGGCATCCTGATCGGACACAACCACGCCAAAATCGGTGATGTCCTGCGATGCCTGACGCAGCGTCGCGCTGTCGATCCGGCTGAAGGCAAGCGCCGCCTTGTCGCCGAACAGGGCCGAGGCCACCGCCGCCCGCTCGGCCGGGGGTATGAGCCTCGTCATCGCGTCCTGAATAGCGGCGATGCGCTCGTCCAGCGGCAAGGCCTGCAAATCGGTGGCGGTCAGGTGCAGCCGCTGCAAC
>PFEX01000208.1:7302-7890 GCA_002783145.1 Rhodobacteraceae bacterium CG17_big_fil_post_rev_8_21_14_2_50_65_11
CCGCCTGCGGCTTCCGACAAACGCGTGGTCAGCTTCTTGCTGGCCTGCTCGATCTCGCCCATCGAGACCCCGGCCAGATCGCCAGCAAACGTCAGCACCTGAATGCTGCGGGTGGTGGTGCCCAGCGATTGCGCCAGGTTTGCCTGTGCGTCGATTGTCTCGATGCCCGAGCGGACCATGGCAACACCAGCCGCAGCCGCCGCAGCGACGGCCACCGCTGCCGCGATCTTCACCCGATTGGAAAACGCCGCCAGCCGGGCGTTGGCGATCTCGGCTTCTTTCGACATACGCCCGAAGCCCTTCACCCCGGCGTCGCCCACACCTTCCAGCTCACCGCGGACCTGTTTGCCGCCCACGGCCGCCAGGCGGACGGATACGCGCTTTTCAGCCATCAAAGTCCCCGATCTTCTCGTTGATGCGACGGACCATCACCGCCTCCAATTCCGGCAGCAGTTCCGCCACCACCATGGGGTTCAGGCCCAGCGCTTGGGCGAGAGCAAAAGCCGCACCCATGTCCCAGCCCAGCACGGCGCGACCCGCCACCCGCAGCTGGCCACCCAGACGCCCGACCAGGTCCCAGACCTGCCA
>PFEX01000208.1:7914-8324 GCA_002783145.1 Rhodobacteraceae bacterium CG17_big_fil_post_rev_8_21_14_2_50_65_11
TGTCGCCCCCGCTGAAGTGCCAGTCAGCGAGGGCGCAGAGCCGTTTTTTTCGGCGTCCAGCAGCATGCCGCGGCTGACGTATTGGAGGTTGAAGGCCTCGAAGATCGGCCAGAGCGACAGGAGCGCGTCGATGCCTTCGGGCGATACCTCCAGCACGTTGCCATCGGCGTCACCCACGCCTTCCCAGCCAATTACGGCATGGCGGGCAAGGGCTGCGGCGAACACCGCCGCGCGGGTGTCGTTGCTGGCATCGGCCGCCAGCACCCGCACCGCAGGGTCGGATCGGGCGGCCACCATCAGCGCCGTGGTCAGCGGCAAAAGCTGCAGCCGCACGCCGTGGCCGAGATCGAGCCATTGCGGCTCGGGGGAGAGATTGATCCGGATCATGCGTAGCTCGCGATGCTGTTGAC
>PFEX01000196.1:0-6226 GCA_002783145.1 Rhodobacteraceae bacterium CG17_big_fil_post_rev_8_21_14_2_50_65_11
TAACCGCGCGCCGGATCTGTCGCCGCAGATTCGCTGGATCCCGATCGCGACCCTGTTCCAGGTCGGGCTGGACATGGCCGTGGCGCTCGGGACATTGGGACATGGACACGACTGTGTCGCCCGTCACTACATCCCGACCTGGGCCGCGACCCTCGCCCCCGAGGGCTGGACCACGGAGGATGCCGAGCGTCTGGCCGGGCATTTGCGCGATCTTGTGCCTCGCTAGACCCGTCACGGGATCGCCGAAAGCGTCAGGAACGCCCCGAAAATCACGAGGTGGATGCCCCCCTGAAGCGAAGTCGTCCGCCCCGTGGCCAGCGACAGCGTGGCCATGAAGAGGCTGAGAATCAGCAGCACGATGTGCTCGGCGTCAAGCCCGAGGATCAGGTCCTGTCCCAGCGCCAGCGATATCAAGGCGACCGTGGGAATGGTCAGGCTCAGGCTCGCCAGCGCCGAACCCAGCGCGAGGTTGATGCTGGTCTGCAGACGGTTGGCGCGAGCCGCCCGAATCGACGCGACACCCTCGGGCATCAGTACGATCAAGGCGATGGCCACGCCCACCAGCGCCTCGGGCAGGCCCGCCCTCAGGATCGCCCCCTCAACCGGCACCGCAAGCACCTCGGCCAGCAGCACGACGGCCAGTAGTGCCAGGGGCAGAAGCCCCAGCGCGGTCAGGAAAGCCCGTCGGGAAACCGGTGCGTGCTCGGGTTCGGCATCTGCCGGATCCTGGAAATCGTCACGGTGGCGGACGGTCTGGGCGTGCAGGAAAAAGCCGTAAAGCGCGATCGACACCACGGCCACGAAGATCAGTTGCGTCGGCGCATAAAGCGGACCGGGTACCGCTTTTGTATAGTTGGGCAGCACCAGTGCAAGGACTGCCAGCGTTCCCAGCACCCCAAGTGCTGCCGTCGCACTATGGGCTTGCACGGTCTGGCGGTGGTAGCGCACCCCGCCGATCAGCAGGCAGAGCCCGACGATGCCGTTCAACACGATCATGATCGCGGCAAAGACGGTGTCGCGGGCGACGGTGCTTTCGCCTTCGGACGCAGACAGCAGCAGCGATACGATCAGCGACACCTCGATCAGCGTGACCGACAGCGCCAGCACGATCGAACCAAAGGGCTGCCCGAGCCGGTGGGCGATGGTCTCGGCATGATGGACCGAGGAAAACACAGCCGCGAAGAGCAACACGGCGGCCGGCAGGATCAGCCATCCCGGCATCGGATGGGGAAGCGCCGTCATCTCGAGTGCGACGAACCCGAGTGTCACGACCGGCGCGAGAACGGTCCAGAGGGGGGTGGGCACCGCAGGCTTGGACATGGAACTCAAACCCTTTGATATACGCGCAAGCATGGAAAGCGCAGCGCCTCGACTTGCCCTCCCGATGCGGGTTGGCAACCAACTCGTTCCTCGTTCATGCCTTCGATGGTCGCATTCCCAGGGCCGGACACAGCCAGACGGCCGCCGGTTGAGGCCCACCGCGCCACGCATGCACCGCAACCCCCAAGCTCCATGCGGGGCGGAAAGCCTCTGAGATTGCTGACCATCGGCAGTATACTGTTCCTGCTCCGGCCGGTCGGGATGTGATCTCCGGCCCCGAGACAGACGGCGCATGTTTGGGCGTAGAAACGCCTGCGAAGCGCAGGACTACGGACGCGCAACTGACGGCAAGCGGTTTGAGAACCTCTTTCAAGTCCATGTCTTTCCCTCCGAAACGACACCGAGGCAAGCCACAAGTCCCTGACCCGTGCGCCGTCGTGTCAGAAGCGCCAGGTCGCACCGAACAACGGACCGCTCATCGTGGCGTCGATCCGGGTTCCGCCGTCGCGGTAATCGACGCTCAACGTGCGATAGCCTGCCGACAGGTAGAATCTTTCGTTCACCTGATAGTTCACCGTCGCGACGATCTGGCTGGTTTCTTCGGATCCAACACCGAAACCGCCGTAATCGCCATAGAGGATGGCAGACCATTGCGGCGCCAGCGAAAAGTTCGCCCGGGCAGCCAGGATCGGGTCGGTGAACGATTCCGACGGCGACACCGAAAGCCCGGCAAGCGGCACGTTCGCCGACCCTTCGATGCGCCAGAATCGGGCACCGCCAAGAACATCGACCGATACGCTTGGGTTCTCGACTACCCTGTAACCCGCGGCAAGCGTCAGCGAGGTCTGATTGAGTTCGCCGGATGCCGGCACACCGGGCGGCACCAGCCCGCTGCGCGACGAGGCCGAATAGCTCAGATCACCCAGCAAGACGAAACGATCACGACGGACATAGCCCGAGATGAAAAAGGCCGCGTCCAGATCCTCAAGGATTTGCGAGAAGGATGAGTCGAACGCAATCGTGGGCGCCCCGGTGAACGGTGTGATATCGCCCGAAACGCCAGTAGCCCAGACGTAAGGCGTCACCTGCGCGGACCACTCCTGCGCATTCGCAGCCGAAGCAAGAGCAATAATGCCGGCCGCCAGGGCGACACCGGCGGCGTTTCCAACTGGATGAAGTGCAGAAGTGGACATCAGAGAGTTTCCTTGAAAACGCGCCCGCCCTTCATGATGAGGCGCAGGTTGCTTCCGGGGTTATCCAGAAAGTTGAGGTCCGTCTCGGGATCGCCGTCCCATACGAGGATGTCCGCATGGGCGCCCTCGGCGATGACGCCAAGCCGCCCCTGGTAGGGATCGCGCGGCCCCGACAAGGCAAGCAGATCGCCGGCATGGCCCGTGGCCATGCGCAGCGCCTCGAGCGGCGGCATGAAGCGGGTGAGTTTGGCAAGCTGGCGCCCCTGGCTTTGCGACGCCCCCAGGTTCATCAGGATATCCGTGCCGAAGGCCATGTTGACACCCTCGGATCGGCCCATCGCGAAGGCCTGAACCGTGCCCCGCGCCACTTCCTCGGCCTTCTGCTGCTGGATTGGGTTGCTTCGCGGATTGGAATCCTCGTCCTGCAGGAACGGCTGGATCGACCACCACGCCCCTTCCTCACGCATCATCTGAACGGATTCGAGATCAGCCAGTTGGCCGTGCTCGATCGACTTTACCCCGGCGCGCAGCGACCGCTGAATTCCCTGAGGGTTGTAGACATGGGCGGAGACATAGGTGCCCCAGTTGGCGGCGGCGCGCACGGCGGCCTCCATCTCTTCCAGAAGGTACTGCGCGGTGTCAAGCGGATCGTAGATCGACGTGACACCGCCGCCGGCCATGATCTTGACCTGGCTGGCGCCCTTCATCAACTGCTCGCGGGCGCGGCGCAGAACCTCGTCCGCACCGTCGGCAATGGCGGCGACCCCCGTCGATTCGGTATAGTCGGGGGCGTCGCCGGGCATCCGGGGCAATGTGTTCAACAGTCGGAAATCACCATGCCCTCCGGGCTGCGAAATCATCGCGCCCGAAGGAAAGATGCGCGGTCCGCTGACGACGCCATTGTCGATCGCCAGCTTGAGACCAAAGACCGGGCCGCCAAGGTCGCGGATGGTGGTAAAGCCGCGCATCAGCGTCGCGCCCGCCTCCTGACCGGCGACCAGATGCACAAAGGCGATATCCTGCGTCAGGGCCGCGATCTGGCTTACGCTGACCAATGTCGCGTGCCAGTGACAGTCAATCAGCCCCGGCATCACGGCGCGTCCGCCACAATCTATCAGGTCTGCATCGGTCGGTCCGGTGCCGACTGCAGGCAGTCCGGTGATACGCCCGCCCTCGATCACGATATCGCGGCCTGATTGCATCTCCAGCGTGGTGCCATCGAAGAACCGCAGGTTGGTCAGTACCGTCGGCCGCCCCGGCGTCTGTGCGCGCACTTCGAGGGGTGCCAGACCAAAGCCTGCAAACATCCCGACGACCGCCGCGCTGCCCCCGATGAACTGCCTGCGCGAGAGATCTGCCTCGATCCTTTGCATGGCGATTTGCGCTTGAGGGGACCCGCACAGGCACGGGTCTATAGTGGCGTATCCTTTTTCAATACGCTCGCAGCATGAAAGGCACATGCCAGGCTGCTTGTATTTGTTAGTGGAATAAAGCCACGCTTATGAACTCTGTTTAGTGTGATCATCCGATGTTGGCAAAGAAAATCGGGCGCGCCGGGGGGGGGGGATGGCCTGGAGAAACGGCATGTTGCGCTCAAAATACATCAAGGATGCGAGCGTCCGGCCTGATTGCCGTACGTTTCACCGCGAACTGGTCGAGGCATGGTATCGAGACGAGGCCCACATCAAGTTTCAGGAGCGGATCGAAGTCTGCCTTGGTCTCTTTCCGGATCCCGAGGCATTCCGGTCGCAAGGTCTCATCGTGCGTCAGACCGTGCAGAGGTGGGGGGCCATGTCACCGGCAGGACGCCTGCTTCTGAACCGTCGCCTCGTGCAGGCGCCGATCGACGCCATCGACTACGTGATCACCCACGAGCTCTGCCATGTGGAGGAGCCTCATCACGGTGCCGCATTCTTCGAGCTCCTCGACAAGAGAATGCCCGGCTGGGCGGGGCGGAAGCAGAGGCTGGAAAGGGCCATGGCCCGAGAACTTCCGAACCCGGTCGCGGCGGACGCAAACGCGACTCCAATCCAAGCAATTGCAACGGCTTGGATTTCCTCAATATCTACATGAGCTTATAAGAAATTCACCGAATCGGCGCAGTCATCATGTCCGGAGAATATCGCCCCGGAGAGACCGCTTTCGTCCCTCCTGGAACCGAAGCCGTTGCTCAGCCCATCCCGCATAACCCTCGAATACAACAAGAAAATCCGGCCGCGGCCGGATCGGGAGAACGCTTTCGCGAGGGCAGGTGGCGGAGGAGGTGGGATTCGAACCCACGGTACGCTTTCACGCACGCCGGTTTTCAAGACCGGTGCAATCGACCACTCTGCCACTCCTCCGAACCGGAGGATTACTCTTAGACGTCTCTGCACGATTCTGAAAGCGGGTTGCGTCGGCGGGGAATCGCGGCCTGTCAAACCTTCGAAAGGATGGGTTTGCAGCGCGGCAGGGAAGCTGTATCCTTCTGCGGAAGCGGCGCTACCGGGCCGTGTCACTGGGCGACTGCACCCCTATGATGCGCAGGCACTTGTGGTGAGAAAAAAGCGGTGTGAAAAACGCGTGCATAGTGGCAGAGCAGAGGTATTGTGATGGGCTTCCCGACGGAACAACGGCGTTTTGTGCGCGTTGCGCTGGCATGTGCGATCGGCGTCGCGCTGGCCGGATGCGAGGACGGGTTCCAGATGCCGTTTGGACAAGGAGCCGGAGGGGCCAGCCCTGCCGCTCAGCGCAGGGGCGACTCGACGCTGCTGGTCGAGCGTGACGTTGAAGCGCCCGGCGTTTTCCAGGTCACCGATCAGGGTCTGTGGGACGGACGACCATCGCTCGGCGGGGTCTGGGTGGCGCACCCGGATGCAGAAGATCCGGAACGGGTGATCATCCGCAACGAGGAAAACGGCCGCTTCGTCATCGGCGCGCTGTTCCGGCGCGAACGTGAGAACCCCGGCCCGATCCTTCAGGTCTCGTCGGACGCGGCGGCAGCGCTTGGCATGGTGGCCGGGGCGCCAACGCAGATGAGCGTTACCGCGCTGCGCCGCGAAGAGGTGGCCGGGGAAGGTGAGGACAACCCTGTCCCGGCAACAGCGGCGCCCTCCGGCGGGATCGAAACCCGCGAAATCGACCCGATCTCAGCGGCCACCGCCGCAATCGAGCAGGCAGAGGCCACCGCGCCAGCCAGTACGCTCGACCGGCCTTTCATCCAGATCGGCATCTTCAGCGTCGAGACCAACGCAGAGCGCACCGCCGCGATGATGCGCAACGCGGGCCTTTCGTCCACCATCCACCAACAGACCAGCAGCGGCCGCACCTTCTGGCGCGTCGTGGTTGGCCCCGCCTCCACCGCAGCAGAGCGCAGCCGCATGCGCGATACCGTCCGCGACATGGGCTTCACCGACGCCTATTTCGTCACCAACTGACGCCCACAGAAACGAGAGGATCCATGTTCGCCCGATTTCGTTTCATCCTTGTCTTCGTCCTCGGGCTTCTGGCCCTGCCTGCCGCCGCGTTCGAGACCGAGGCGACGGCGGCCTATGTGATCGACCACAATACCGGGCAGGTTCTGCTCGATATCAATGCCGACCTGCCGCTGCCCCCGGCCTCGATGTCGAAGCTTATGACGCTCAACATGGTGTTCGAGGCGCTGGAAGACGGGCGCCTGGCGCTCGACACCATCCTGCCCGTCAGCGAACACGCGATGGCTTATGACGGCTCCA
>PFEX01000196.1:6505-6926 GCA_002783145.1 Rhodobacteraceae bacterium CG17_big_fil_post_rev_8_21_14_2_50_65_11
GTCGCGCTAAAAACTGATGAACCTCAACCGCGCTTTTATTTGCCAGCCGTCGGACTACAACCCGACGCGACCCCCACTCGCATCAACATTGACTTTTCCCGTACATCCCCGGCTGCCGTAGCCAGAACGCAAAGCCAGATTTCCCAGTTCGTTGTGCCACTGATCGGTTCATTGGAATCTGTGCGCTCCCTTTCCCAAAACTCCCTATTTGCGGCGTTTCGTTCTTTGCCTCAGCCCTGGGAGAGCGCTGACTACCATCAGTTTCTGCCGCTTTTCTTTAACCAACCGGAAGCCCGGTTTACCCGGGCCCGGCGACTCTATAACTGTAATCTGGTGACTACGATTCCTCTTGCGGAATGCGAAATTTTGTTGCTCTTCTATCTGGATACCAATGGCCCTCAATGGCAGGATCAGCGCAACT
>PFEX01000196.1:6958-7576 GCA_002783145.1 Rhodobacteraceae bacterium CG17_big_fil_post_rev_8_21_14_2_50_65_11
GATCTGCAATGCCATAATGGGCATGTGAGGGTGTTGCAAGTAGAGGACAATCGCCTGACCGGGGTCTTGCCTCCCGAAATCAGTGGGCTGCCGCTTACATTTTTGCTCCTGAAGGGTAATCAGCTAGGGGGATCAGTACCAGATTCCATTGGAACGATGGCAGAGTTGGAATCGATCGATCTGAGTGGGAATCAATTTGCAGGCGATCTCACCTCCGACATCGTTCGACTACCCTACTTGCGCTCCCTTGCCTTTGATCGGGATGAACTCTGGATCAATACTGATCAGTTTTCCTGTGCATCTGTGACAACCATCCCGATAGGCGAATGCGAAGCACTGGTGAGCATCTATCGTGCCATGACTGGCAAGACCTGGAATATCAACGCTGCCTTCTCTCGCCCGCCTGCGGCTTCCGCGAAACTCTTTGCTGAGGAGTGGCTGATCGGTGCATATCCCTGCCTTTGGAAGGGGATTATTTGCGTAGAAGGGCACTTGGACATTCTTGACCTGCACGACAGCAATCTTTCCGGTCGGGTTTCCCCAGACTTTGGCAAACTCTTCCGTTTGGGGCAGTTGAACCTCTCTCAAAATCATCTCTACGGACCGATCCCCATTGAA
>PFEX01000172.1:0-7315 GCA_002783145.1 Rhodobacteraceae bacterium CG17_big_fil_post_rev_8_21_14_2_50_65_11
CCCGGTCCTCGTAGTAGCCGCCCTGCGGGTTGGGCTTGTCTGCCGAACCGGTCTTGCCGCCGACCTCGTAGCCCGCGACATCGCCGAGGTTGGCGGTGCCCTCGGGTTCCGCCACCACGGCGCGCAGCATTTCGCGCAGGGCAGCCGAGGTCTGTTCCGAAATCACCCGCTCACCCAGTTGCGGGCCGTCCTGCCGCAAAAGTGTCGGCCGGATCATGGTGCCGCCGTTGAGCAGCGTCGCATAGGCGGCGGCGAGGTGAAGCTGGGTCACCGAAATGCCGTGCCCGTAGGAAATCGTCATCGTCGCAAGCTGGCCCCAGTTCGCCGGCAGGATCGGGACACCCTGGCGCGCCTCGACCATGTCGAAATCGAGCGCCTCCAGCAGGCCGAGTTGCCCGAGGAATTGCTGTTGCCGGTCCGCCCCGATCCTCTGCGCCAGCCGCGCGGTGCCGATGTTGGAGCTTTGCACCAGCACGTCGCGCACCGAAAGTTCCGCGCCGTGATCGCTGTAATCGCTGATCGAGAACCCCGCCATGCGCATCGGTCCGCGAATGTCGATCATGGTGTCGGTCTCCACCATGTCCTCCTCCAGCACCTGCGCGATGGTGAACAGCTTGTAGGTCGAGCCCAGTTCGTAGCGCCCCTGAACCGCCCGGTTGAACAGCGGGCTGTCGGTCGGATCGCCTTCCAGCAGCGGGCGCGGCCGCTGGTTCGGGTCGAAATCCGGCAACGAGGCCAACGAGATCACTTCGCCGCTATGCACGTCGAGCAGCACAGCAGCGGCCCCTTGCGCGTTCATCAGGGTCATGCCGCCGGCCAGCACCTCCTCCACCGTCGCCTGCACGGTCAGGTCAAGCGACAGGTCCAGCGGTGCGCCGGCGCGGGCGGGATCGCGCAGTTCCTCGTCGAACTCGGCCTCGACGCCGGCAACACCGACGATCTCGGCGGCATTGACCGCCTGCTCTCCGAACCGCGCGCCGCCGAGGACATGCGCGGCAACGGCCCCGTTGGGGTAAAGCCGCATCTCGCGCGGGCCGAACAGAAGGCCGGGTTCCCCCAGATCATGCACAAACTGTTGCTGTTCCGGCGAGATCGAGCTGCGAATCCACATGAAGCGGCGATCCGAGGTGAAGCGCGCCAGCAAGGTGTCGGCGTCGAGATCGTCGAAGATTTCCGCCAGCCCCTCGGCAGCCGCTGCCGGGTCGATCAATTCATGCGGGTGCACGTAAAGCGCGTTGGTCAGAAGGTTGGTGGCCAGCACCCGGCCTTCTCGGTCGACGATATCGGCGCGGGTGGAGATGATCGAACTGCCCGAGGTGGCGACGGTCGGTTCCTCCGGTTCCGAGGTGGCAAGCGCAGTCATCTTGACGCCCACGGCGCTGAACGCCGCGAAGATGCAGACCGCCAGCACGAAAAGACGTCTTTCGGCGCATTGGCGCAGGGTGTCGCGCTGCTGTTCGTGGCGCAGGCGCAGGTTTTCGCGCTCGATCGCGTCGGGGTTCTCACCTTTCTGGCGCGCCTCGAGGATGCGCGCCAGCGGGCGCAGGGCGATGCGGCGGGTCATTGCGGAACCTCCGGGCGCGAAGACGTGTAGGACATGCCTTCAGCCTCCGCTTCGGGCGCACCGGGCGCGGCGGGCGCGGCGGGCGCGGTGTCGGGGCGCCAGATCACTTCGTCCATGACCGCAAACTGGTCGGGGGTCATCGGAAACAGGTTCAACCGCTCGAAGTTCAGATCGACCAGTTCGCGCAGCCGGTCGGGGCGGTTCAGATAAGCCCATTCGGCGCGCAACATTGCCAGCCTCTCGCGTTCAACCACGATATTGCGTTGCAGGCGCTCGACCGCGCGGATCGCCTGTTGCGTCTGGATGTTCTGCGAATAGGCCCAGTAGCCAAGCGCGATGACCACAAGCGCGCCGACGACGGTCAGAAAGTTCCGCATCACAGGATCTCCGACACGCGGGGCAGGCCCATCACGTCGCCCTGTGGCGGTGCGGCCGGCGCCTCGGTCCGGCGCGCGACGCGCAACTTGGCAGAGCGGGCGCGCGGGTTGCGGGCGATTTCCTCGGCTTCGGGCGGGATCGCCCGGCGCGGGGTCAGCGTGAAGCCGGGCTCTCGCTGGGCCGGTTCCGGCGCGTGACGCGATCCGCCGCCGCCAAAGCTGGCGCGATCCTGAAGGAACCGCTTGGCGATCCGGTCTTCCAGCGAATGAAACGTGACAACGGCAAGCGCACCGCCAGGGGCAAGCGCGCGTTCGGCGGCCATCAGCCCCTCGACAAGCTGGCCAAACTCGTCGTTCACCGCGATGCGGATGGCCTGAAAACTGCGGGTCGCCGGGTGGCTTTGCCCCGGCTTGGCGCGGGGCAGGCATTTTTCAACGATTCCGGCAAGATGAAGCGTCGAGCTGATCCGCGCCTCGGCCCGGTCGCGCACGATGGCCTTGGCGATCCGGCGCGCGGCGCGTTCCTCGCCGTAATGATAGAGGATATCGGCAAGCGCGCCTTCCGGCGCGTCGTTCACCAGATCCTCCGCCGAAGCGCCCGCCTGCCCCATTCGCATGTCGAGCGGCCCGTCGCGCAGGAAGGAAAAGCCGCGCTCGGCCTGGTCGAGTTGCATCGACGAAACGCCGAGATCCAGCACCACGCCGTCAAGTTTCGGATGCCCCGTCGCCCGCGCGTGCTGGTCCAGGTCGGAAAACGTGCCTTCCACAAGGATCAGCCGATCGCCGTAATCCGCCGCCCAGGCCGCGGCCATGTCGAACACCACCGGGTCGCGGTCGACCCCGATCACGGTGTCGGCCCCGGCGTCCAGCAACCCGCGCGCATAGCCGCCCGCGCCGAAGGTTCCGTCAAGCCACACCCCCGAAACCGGCGCAACCGCCTTCAGGATGGCGCCCAGCAGAACGGGGATGTGGGGATCGCCTGACGCGGGAACGGCTGCCGGGCCCGCCATCACGTGCCCTCTTGGCGGGTTTGACCGGCAAGGCTGAGCGGATCGAAGAACTCGCCCTCGCCAAGCGAAGCGAGCAGTTTGTCGATTTCGTCCGGGGCCGCCGCATCGGGGTTGAGGATGTGGAACTGGTCGCCCTTGCCCTGAAACAGCGCCTCGCCGCCAAGCGCGATCTTGTCCCGCGCGGCGGGCGGCAGGACAAGGCGACCGGTGTCATCGACCGATGTTTCGTCGCATTTCGAATAATAAAGGTATTCCAGAGCCTTGCGCAGCGGTGTTCCGCGCTGTTCAGCCTGGATCATGGAATCGATCTCATCGAACGCATCGCCCGAGAGGCATTCAAGAAAGGGCTTTCTGGGATCGCCGTAGGCAATGTAGAGGCGCGGGGCGCCGCCGGGGGTGTATTCCTTGTCGGAATTCTGAAGCACGCGGCGGAACTTGACCGGGATCGACACCCGGCCCTTTCCATCCACCTTGTTCCGGCTTTCGCCTTGAAACCTGCGCTCCACGTCCCCTGTCCCTACCTATCCCCTGCACCGCTCCGCGACCACGCCGCTCTGCGGATGTGAAAACGGCGGATCGAGCAAGCTGCCACTGCCCAATCCGCCGCCCTCGTCCCATCTCTGGGGTGTCCGACAACGCGCGCATTACCTGGGGGGGATGTCTGCTCTGCCCGCGCGCCGGATCTCAGTCGTCAGCAAAATTGAGTGCCTGTATGAAACTGCCGATTTTCTTGTCATTGCGGCCCTTGGTCTTTCGCCTTGGTGCCGGTGCATCTCGTTTGCTGTGCCATTCTTGTGGCACGGAAGGATTTACCACGCAATCCCTTTTTTTGGAATTTTTCCCCATTGGCTGCCACACAGCGCCGTTTCGATGAGGCTCTTGCCGGCAAATCACAGTCACTCGCGGAAAATGCAGCGGGCATGAAAGCCGGGCACCACAAGATCTAGCTGTGACCGGGTCGCCACAGGGGCATGGGGAATTTTCCCGGATTTTCACGAAAAACCCCGAAGCAGGCTGCTCCGGGGGGGTGACGGGATTTCGATGCGTGACGCAGAGGCGGTTCAGGCCATCGCGTCCTTGATGAATCGCGCCGCGAGACCGGCATAGGCTTCGGCCATCGGGCCCGCGCCTGCCGCGACCGGCACCCCGGCATCCCCGGCAACGCGCGTCTCAAGCGAAATCGGCAAGGCCCCGAGGAAGGGAATGTCGAGCCGTTCCGCCTCCGCCCTCACGCCGCCATGGCCGAAGATGAATTCCTCATGCCCGCAATTGGGGCAGCAAAAGACCGACATGTTCTCGATCAGGCCGAGGATCGGGGTCTTCAGCGTCTGGAACATGTTGATCGCCTTCTTGGCGTCCAGCAGCGCCACGTCCTGCGGGGTGGAGACGACGATCGCACCCGAAACCTCCGATTTCTGGCAGAGCGTCATGGCCACGTCCCCGGTGCCCGGCGGCAGATCGACGATCAACACGTCAAGATCGCCCCACTCCACCTGCGTCAGCATCTGTTGCAGCGCCCCCATCAGCATCGGGCCGCGCCAGACCACCGCCTGATCCTCCGGCAGCAGGAAGCCCAGCGACATCAGCGTCACGCCATGGCTGTGCAGAGGCAGGATCGTCTTGCCATCGGGCGAGGCGGGGCGCGCGCTCACGCCCATCATGCGCGGCTGCGACGGCCCGTAGATATCGGCATCGAGCAGCCCCACCCTGCGCCCGGCCCGCGCAAGCGCCACCGCAAGGTTCGACGACACGGTGGATTTGCCCACGCCCCCCTTGCCCGAGCCGACGGCAAGGATGCGCGCGACCGAGGCCGGCTTCATAGACCCTTGCTGCGGCTTGGGATGACCGCCGATCGTCAGGCTCGGCTGTTCTGCCTGCCCGCGCGGCGGCGGTTTCGGGGTCGGGGCATCCGCGGTGAGCACGACAGTGGCCCGCGCAACCCCGTCAAGACCGCACACCAATGCCTCCGCCGCGTCGCGGATCGGGATCAGTTTTTGCGCCATCCCGGTCGATGGCGCCTCGATCACGAAGGACACGGAATCGCCCGACACCGTGACCGCCCGAACAAGATCGCGGCTGACAAGCGTGCCACCATCGGGCAGCGCCAGCCTGTCGAGCGCGGCAAGAATCGTCTCACGGGTCTGTGTCATGGGTGCGCCTTTCAAACGGTGACCAACGCCTGCGCATCAGGTAAGGCCGATTGCGTCATCGTGCACCCCCAAAGAAAGCAGCATTTCGGATACATAATTTAGGCAATTGACCTTGGGTAAGCCAAAAAACTGTTCGTTTTGAAGACACTCATGCGATTTCTGCATAGCAGCATTGAGGCCGTCAGGGATTGTGCAGGCGCAGCATCGAGATATGTTTGTGTCAACGAAACGAACACGGGCCGCACCGGATCGCCGCGAAACGAAAGCGAAGCGGATCGTCGGCCCAAGATGAGAAAAGGACACCAGGCAATGGCCTACGCATCGAACACCACCACAACGCCGCTTTCGCTGGCCGCACGGTTTACCGAGATCCTCGACCAGGGTCGCGCATCCTACGCGGCATGGCGGGTCTACCGCGAGACGGTTCGGGAACTTTCGGCTCTGTCCAATCGTGACCTGAACGACCTCGGCATCGGGCGCGGCGAGATCCGCAGCATTGCCCTTGACGCGGCCTACGGTCAAGCCCGCTAGGGCCAGACGAGACATCTGCCGGAAACCTCCTCCCTTCTTCGGCAGATCTGCGACGGCCTCCTCCTCCTCCTCCCCGGAGGCCGTCGCCAAACGACACCGCCCCGACAACACGGGGTTTGTAATGCGGGCCACTTTCCTCCTCCCTTGGGGTCCGTAACACGAGCGGCGGCGCTTTTCCTCCTCCCTTGCGCCGCCGCCTGTAACACCGCCCCGAACCGGGGCTGAAGATCCGGGTTCCTCCTCCTCCCTTGGGGCCCGAGATGACGCGGCGGCGCCTCTCCTCCTCCCCGGCGCCGTCGCATCACAACACCGACCCGGGCGGGTTTCCTCCTCCCTCCTGTCCGGGTCGACAGATCGGCGTCTCTCCTCCTCCCTTGGGGCGCTGAGCTTTGGCGGTGGCACCCTCTCCTCCTCCCCGGGTGCCGCCGCCATTTTCGTTTTCATTCCAGAGTGGATCTTGCCGAGCCGCGCACATGGCGCCAATCCCGCGATCATGCCTGGCGCGGCTGGCGCGCAAGGGATCTGGAGGGCAACACGCAACCGCATGACACAAGATCCGTTCGTCGCCCCCATCGGCCATGCGCTTGCCAGTTCGATGCGCAGACCAACGACGCGCCGGACGCAGCGGGCTGGGCCGGAGCCTTGACGGTCGCGGGCAGGTGACGCGGTTTCTGGGCACCGGCCCCCGCCTGCGCGCCTTCAACACCGTCATGGCGCTGTTGCCGGCGGCCTCGTTGCTGCCGATCGTGATGGGCTGAGCGCATCCCGCCGATGAGCCGCGGCACGCGTGCGAAGAGGCTCAGAACGGCACGTCATCCGCCTGATCGGCAGCAACGAGGAACCGGCCCACGACCCGTTTCACCCCGGCCTTGTCGAAGGCAATCTCCAGCTTGTCGCCCTCCACCCCCTCAACCCGGCCATAGCCGAATTTCTGGTGGAACACGCGTTCACCGATGGTGAAGGCGGACTCGGCCTGTGCGTCGATGGTGAAATTGCGCGACTCGCGGGGCTGGCTGGTGCCGCGCGCGCCCTGTTTGGCATGCAGGCGCCGCCAGCCGGGGCTGTTGTAGACATCCGCCCGAACCGCGCGGTCCTCCAGCCCGGAGCGCCGATAATCTGCCGCGCCGCCCTGGTGCCCGTAGAGCCCCGGCGGCGTCAGCACCTCGACATGCTCTTCGGGCAGTTCGTCGATGAAGCGGCTGGGCAGTTGCGATTGCCACTGCCCGAAAACCCGCCTGTTGCCGGCGAAGGATATGGTGCAGATCCGCTCGGCACGGGTGATGCCGACATAGGCAAGCCTGCGCTCCTCCTCCAGCCCCTTCATCCCCTGTTCGTCCATCGAGCGTTGCGACGGAAACAACCCGTCCTCCCAGCCCGGCAGGAACACGGCAGGGTATTCCAGCCCCTTGGCGGCGTGCAGTGTCATCAGTGTGACCTTCGGCTCGCTATCGTCGGATTCGTTGTCCATGATCAGGCTGACATGTTCGAGGAAGCCTTGCAGGTTCTCGAACCCTTCAAGCGCCTTCACAAGTTCCTTGAGGTTTTCCAGCCGACCGGGCGCCTCCGGCGTCTTGTCGTTTTGCCACATGCCGGTGTAACCCGATTCATCCAAAATCATCTCGGCCAGTTCGACATGGGTCATGGTGCCCGCCGGCCTGTCATCTTCCACGAGCTCATCGACCG
>PFEX01000172.1:7339-7559 GCA_002783145.1 Rhodobacteraceae bacterium CG17_big_fil_post_rev_8_21_14_2_50_65_11
CCATCAGCCCGCGCCAGCGATCCAGCCCGTCAACGAAGCGCTGCAACTCCGCAGCCCCCTTGCCGGTCAGACCCTTGGCGGCGAGAAGCGCCTTCGCCCCCTCGACCAGCGACACGCCGTTGGCGCGCGCCGCCGTCTGGATTTTCTGCTGCGCCTTGTCGCCGAGCCCGCGCTTGGGCGTGTTCACCACCCGCTCGAACGCGAGGTCATCCTCGGGGCT
>PFEX01000202.1 GCA_002783145.1 Rhodobacteraceae bacterium CG17_big_fil_post_rev_8_21_14_2_50_65_11
CTTATGGTCGCCGATGGTGCGATGAACATGCTCTGGAAATCATGCACTTATCCGTTTTTATGGCGGAGGGGGTGGGATTTGAACAGGGGGCGCGACCGCAGGTCATCGGTGGACAACTGACTTGACCCTACTTGTGCTATGAAATACCTCGTTGAGGCGGGCGGGCGTTGTGTAATGGTAAGACCTCAGCCTTCCAAGCTGATGATACGGGTTCGATTCCCGTCGCCCGCTCCAACCGCCCCTCCACCGATGACGGCGCTGTTGCCTGACGCCCCCTGACCGGGGCCGGCACCGAGGGTGAGCGCGTGCGCGGACGCTTGCCGCGAGGGCAGAGCCGGGCAAGAAAAGAGGGAGGGGCGATGTTCGCGCCCCCGCGCCGGGACAGATCCCGCACATCACGTCGGCCTCGACGCGTTTCTGGCGGCAACGCGCCACCGGGATCACGTCCCCGAGAGGCACGCCTCGAACGCGTTGGCAACCTGTTCGATCAGCGCCGGGTAGAACGCCGCGCCCGGTTCCAGCCCCCGGCCGATCGGGTCGATCACCCCGGTGCGCGCATCGGTGCCAGCCGCGACGGTAGCGACGAGGCCGGGGTTGAATTGCGGTTCCGAGAACACGCAGACCACGCCGCGCTCGACCATGATCGCCAGGATCTCGGCGACCCGCGCGACCGAGGGCTGGCTGGCATCGCCAAGCGAGATCGCGCCGGCGCTGTTCAGGCCGAAGCGGGTCTCGAAATACTGGTAGGCATCGTGGAAGACGACGAAGGGTTGATCCGCAAGCGGCGCCATCCGCGCCTCGACATCGGCGATCAAAGCGGCCAGTTCCGCGCGCCCGGCTTCGGCATTGGCGCGGTAGGTGTCGGCATTTTCGGGGTCGATGTCCGCCAGCGTTTCGGCGATTTCCGAAAGCCAGACCCGCGCATTGACCGGATCGAGCCATCCATGCGGATCGAGGCCGCTGTGATCGTGGGCGTGTTCGTCGTGACCTTGCTCGTCGGGATCGTCGGGATCATCATGGCCTTCGAAAACCGCCTCTGCCCGGTACGGATGCGTTGTGGCGCCTGCCACATCCATGAGCTCCAGGCGCACCGCGTCGGCGGCAAGCGTATCCAGCGGCGCCGCCAGCCAGGGCGCGAGGCTGTCGCTGACCCAGATCACCGCATCGGAATCCTGAAGCGCCGCCGCCTGCGACGGACGCAGTGCGTAGCCGTGCGGCGAGGCACCGGGATCAACCAGCATGTCGGGGCTGCCGACACCCGCCATCACCCGCGACGCGAGGCTGTGAACCGGTAGAATATCGGTGCTGACGTGCGGCGCTTCGGCAAGCGCGGCGCCTGATGACACCAGAGAGGCGGCGAGGGCAAGACGGAACATGAGGCTCTCCAAATGTTATTTCATAACGGATAAGGCGCTTGATATGTGTAATGCTATCACGTATCAACCCCCTGTTCTCGACATCCGGAAGGCCACGATGGATACGATCGGATTTGACTGCCACGACCATACCGCCTGCCGGTCTGGCGGCATCGAAACGGTGGAGCGCCACTGCGCGGCGCACGGGCTGAACCTGACGCCGGTGCGCCGCCGGGTGATGGAAATCCTGCTGGAAGACCACCGTGCGCTTGGCGCTTATGAAATCCTCGACCTCCTGCGCGCGGAAGGGCATGGCGCGCAACCGCCGGTGGCCTACCGGGCGCTCGATTTCCTGACCAAACACGGGTTTGCCCACAGGATCGAGCGGTTGAACGCCTTTACCGCCTGTTCCCACCCCGGCGAGGCCCACGCGCCGGTCATCCTGTTTTGCCGAATCTGCGAGGCCGTGGCCGAAGGCGTCGCCGATCCCAACCGGGGCAATCTTGAGCGTGTCGCCGCCGAAACCGGCTTCCGGATCGAACGGACGGTGACCGAGGCCGAGGGCGTCTGCCCCAACTGCCAGACGGGCGGCGCGGCATGAGCCTTGTGGAAATGTCGGGTCTGAGCATCCGCCTTGGCGGTGTGACGGTGCTGCGGGCCGTCGATTTTTTCATTGATCCCGGCGAGATCGTCACGATTGTCGGCCCCAACGGATCGGGCAAGTCGACACTGCTGCGCGCGATCATCGGCGCGCTGCGCCCCGACTCGGGCATGGTGACCCGCGCCGCCGGGCTGCGGATCGGCTACGTGCCGCAAAAGCTGCATATCGACCCGACCCTGCCGTTGACCGTGCGCCGCTTTCTCGACCTGCCGGTGCGCGTCGACGAGGCGGCGGCGAGGACCGCGCTGGAAGAGGCCGGCGCGGGCGCGTTGGCCGGGCGCCAGATGGCGCGCCTGTCGGGCGGGCAGTTCCAGCGGGTGCTGCTGGCCCGCGCGCTGCTGTCCAAGCCCGACCTGCTGATCCTCGATGAGGCGACGCAGGGGCTGGACCAGCCGGGATCGGCCGCCTTCTACCGCAAGGTCGCCGAGGTGCGCGACAAGCTTGGCTGCGCGGTGCTGATGGTCAGCCATGAATTGCACGTCGTGATGGCCGCTTCCGACCGGGTGATCTGCCTCAATGGCCATGTCTGTTGCGAAGGCAAGCCGGAACACGTTGCCTCCGCGCCGGAATACCGGGCGCTCTTTGGCACCGGGACGCAGGGCGCGCTGGCGCTGTACCGGCATGAGCATTCGCACACCCACGACCGGGAGGCCGCTGAATGACCCTGCTCGACGATTTCCTGATCCGCGCGACGCTGGCCGGGATCGGCCTTGTGCTGGCCGCCGCGCCGCTTGGCTGTTTCGTGGTCTGGCGCCGCATGGCCTATTTCGGCGACGCTACGGCGCATGCCGCGATCCTGGGTGTGGCGCTGGCGCTGGCCTTCCAGCTGTCGATTTTCGGCGGTGTGCTGGTGGTGTCGTTGCTGATGGCGGTGACGGTGTCGACGCTGTCGAGTCGCGGCTACGCGATGGATACGCTTCTGGGCGTGCTGGCGCATTCCGCCCTGGCCTTCGGGCTGGTCGCGGTGTCCTTCCTGCACGGGGTGCGGGTGGACCTGATGGCCTATCTGTTCGGCGATATCCTTGCCGTGGGTCGCGGTGATCTGGTGGTGATCTGGGGTGGCGCAGCGCTGGTTCTGGGGCTGATGTGGTGGCGGTGGTCGGCGCTTTTGACGGCGACGATCAACCCCGATCTGGCCTATGCCGCCGGGATCGACCCGCGCCGCGAGCAGCTTGTGCTGACGGTCGCGCTGGCCGTGGTCGTGGCCGTCGCGATCAAGGTGGTCGGCGCGCTTCTGATCGCGGCGATGCTGATCATCCCGGCTGCCACCGCGCGCCCGTTCGCCAGCACGCCCGAGCGCATGGTGCTTGCCGCCGCCTGCATCGGGGCGCTGTCGGTCGCGGGCGGGCTGCAAGTGTCGCTTTACTGGGATACGCCCACCGGCCCGTCCATCGTCTGCGTTGTGGCGCTGCTTTTCGCGGTGTCGAGCGGGGCGCAGATGCTGCTGCGCGGTGCGCGCGGTTAATCCTCCTGCGCGATCAGCCGGATGTCGCCCGCATCTGCGAGGCCGCGGATCACGGTGACGACCTCGGCCATCGCGGCCTCGCCCTCGGCGCCGGGCACCTTGCCGCGCGCCTCGGCATCGTCGCGCAACTGCTCGGCCATGCGTCTGGACATGTTTTCGAGCAGGAATTCGACCGCGACAGGGGCCGCCTGCATCCCCGCAGCCAACGCCGTGACCGTGGCGGCGGCATCGACCTGCCGCATGACCTTGGGCACATCGGTGGGTTCCAGCCGCCTCGGGATATGGTCGAAGGTGAAGATCGCCTTGCGCACATGACCGGCGAATTCGGCGTCCTGCGTTTCCAGCCCGTCC
The DNA here is from genome assembly GCA_002783145.1 of Rhodobacteraceae bacterium CG17_big_fil_post_rev_8_21_14_2_50_65_11. Classification (GTDB taxonomy): domain Bacteria; phylum Pseudomonadota; class Alphaproteobacteria; order Rhodobacterales; family Rhodobacteraceae; genus Nioella. The sequence goes on from PFEX01000202.1 coordinate 3,833, forward strand.
AGCACCCCGTCGCGGGTGGCGGCGGCGGCGGCGTTCAGGATCGCGCCGACCCGGTCGGCGGGCGGGATGGTGAAGGCGGGCACCGGCTGCGCCTGCATCTGGTCAAGCAGCGAGGCCCCGACCCGCGCGATCGTCGCGTCCCCGATCGCGGCGGTCAGCGCCACCGCATGGGCCACAACGCGGGCGCGGTCGGGCGGCAGATCGGCAAGCAGGGCGGCGGCCTTTGCCACCGGAACCTTCGACAGCAGGATCGCGCAAACCTCGGCGCTTTCGCGCGCAAGGATCGGTCTCAGCCGGTCGGGATCGGCGGCGGCGATGCGGCGCCACGGATCGGGCGGGCCGTCCGCCTCTGCCAGATCGGTCAGGTGCGCGCGCGCGTCATCGCTGAGATGGTCGCGGATCATGTCGAGCGCACCGGCGACCGAGCCGGGAAAGGTCAGCCCCAGCCCGTCAAGCCGCTGTGCGAATTCATGCGCGACAGCCGCCAGCGTGCGCCGGTCGACAGAGCCGAGTGCCGCCATCCGCCGCACCAACGCCTCCTGCTGGCGCAGCGACAGCCCCGTCAGACGTGGCATCGCGCCTTCGGAGACCAGCAGCCGCACAATCACTGCGGCCTTGTCGGCATTCGACAACCGCACCGCCGGTGCGGGCGGGCCTTCTGGTCTGTCTGTCAATTCCATTGTCAACCCCACGTCGCTCACTCACCCGACGGTCAGCATCGCGGGGCCGGGTTAAGGGCAGGTTGCCCGTCACGGCGCAAAGCGTGGCGGGTTTTGTTCAAATTGCGCAGGCTCGCCGCCTCATCAAGCCCGCTTGCCGGGCTTTCTTCGGCCGATGTCAGAGGCCGGCCGCCTCGTCGACGCCGATCATCAGGTTGAGGTTCTGCACCGCCGCGCCAGATGCGCCCTTGCCGAGATTGTCCAGCAGCGCCGTCACCGTCAGCACCCCGTCCGCGTCGCTGCCATGCACCGCGATCTCCATCCGGTTGGTGCCGTTCAGCGCTTGTGCATCAAGCCGCGCGGGCGCCGCGACCACATCGACGAAGCGCGCCCCGGCGTAGAAGGCGCGAAAGACCTCTTCCAGCGCGGCCCTGTCGGGGCGGTCGGCAAGCGCGTCACGGTGCAGATGCAACTGCACGATCATGCCCTGCGCGTAATTGCCGACGGCAGGCTGGAAGGCGGGGCGCCGCGACAGGCGACCGTACTGCATGATCTCGGGGATATGCTTGTGCCCCTGCCCGGTGGCGTAAAGAAAATAATCCGGGGCGGTGCCGGCATCGAATTCCGCGATCAGCGCCTTGCCGCCGCCGGTGTAACCGGAGGTTCCGGTCAGGGTAAGCGCGTCATCGGCGCCGATCACCCCGGCATCGCGCAGCGGCCGGATCATCGCGATGGACCCGGTGGCGTAGCAGCCGACGTTCGCCACGCGGTCCGCGCCCGCGATGCGCGCGGCCTGGCCGGGCAGTTCCGGCATGCCGTAGACCCAGCCCGGCGCCACCCGGTGCGCCGTCGAGGCGTCGATGATCCGGCATCTCCCGGCCAGCCCCACCGCCTCTACCGCCGCCGTGTCGGGCAGGCAGAGGATGGCGATATCGGCCTCGGCGAAGGCGCGCGCCCGCGCCTGCGCGTCCTTGCGGCGCTCCGGGTCCACCGACACAAGCGCGATATCGTCCCGGCGAGCCAGCCGGTCGCGGATCTGCAGGCCGGTGGTGCCGGCCTCGCCGTCGATGAACACCTTGGCAGTCATGGGGTTTGGTCCTTGTCGTCATTATCTGCGCGACGCGGCGTAGCGTGTTTGGCCGCGCGGCTCAACGTGAAAGCGTGCAAGGCGCGGCAATTCTCCGACGCATGGTCAGGCGCTTCGCGGGTCACAAGGGGGAGCCTCGTGCCGGGCCTTGCGCTGCGCCTTGCGCTGAGCCTTTCGGGTGCGGGCCTTTGGCAATGTCGGTCGCGGCGGTGCCCGGCATCGTCGTGACCATCCTTGCAGCGCCGAACGCGACGCTCGGCTATCTCGGCTAGTCGATCCCCCCGTCGAGCCTCTTGTCGACCGTGTTCGCGGGCTACGGGCTTGGCTACCGGGCGGCACTCCACCGCGCCCTGGCCACCGGGGGCGCCGGTCCGGTGACGGTCGGGCTGATCATCGCCCTGTCGCTTTGGCGGGCGCGCATCCCGCTCGAGCCCGTCGACTGGCGGCTGCGCCGGATGACCTGTGCGGGGATCAAGGGCCGAATACCTTCGTCCCACGCCTTGCGAAACGAAGCACGTCTTTTTTCTTCTTGGCAAAAATACTTCCGGGGGGTGCGGGGGGAGGATCCCCCCGCCGGATCGACGCGCGTAAGCGCGGCGAAATCCCCTCAGCCCTCGCCGAACACCCGGGCGAAGATCGTGTCGACATGCTTCGTGTGGTACCCGAGATCGAATTTCTCGTTGATCTCGTCCTCCGACAGCGCCGCGCGCACCTCTTCGTCGGCCAGCAGTTCCTCGCGGAAATCGCTGCGCTCGTCCCAGACCTTCATCGCGTTCCGTTGCACCAGCCGGTAGGCGTCCTCGCGGCTCACCCCCGCCTGTGTCAGCGCCAGAAGCACCCGTTGCGACATGACCAGGCCGGGGAACTTGTTCATGTTATCCAGCATGTTCTGGGGGTAGACCAGCAGCTTGTCGATCACGCCGGTGAGGCGGTGCAGGGCGAAATCCAGCGTGATCGTCGTATCCGGCCCGATCATCCGCTCCACCGAGCTGTGCGAGATATCGCGCTCGTGCCAGAGCGCCACGTTCTCCATCGCCGGGATCACCGCCATGCGCACCAGCCGCGCCAGACCGGTGAGGTTCTCGGTCAGCACCGGGTTCTTCTTGTGGGGCATCGCAGACGACCCCTTTTGCCCGATGGAAAAGAACTCCGCCGCCTCCAGAACCTCGGTGCGCTGCATGTGGCGGATCTCGATGGCGATGTTCTCGATCGAACTGGCGACAACGCCCAGCGTGGCAAAGAACATGGCGTGGCGGTCGCGCGGGATCACCTGCGTGCTGATCGGTTCCGGCACCAGCCCCAACTTGTCGCAGACATGGTCCTCCACCGCCGGGTCGATATTGGCAAAGGTGCCGACCGCGCCCGAGATCGCGCCGGTGGCCACCTCGGCGCGCGCATCGCGCAGGCGGCTGAGGTTGCGGTCCATCTCGGCGTAGAAGCGCGCGAAGGTCAGGCCCATGGTGGTCGGCTCGGCGTGGATGCCGTGGCTGCGCCCGATACGGACGGTGTCCTTGTGCTCCAAGGCGCGGCGCTTGAGGGCCGCCAGCAGCGCCTCCACGTCCGCGATGAGGATATCGGCGGCGCGCACCAGTTGCACGTTGAACGTGGTGTCCAGCACGTCCGACGAGGTCATGCCCTGGTGCACGAAGCGCGCTTCGTCGTGGCCAACGATTTCGGCAAGATGGGTGAGGAAGGCGATCACGTCGTGCCTGGTCTCGGCCTCGATGGCGTCGATGCGGGCGACGTCGAACGGCACGTCCCTGGCTTTCCAGACGGCCTCGGCGTTTTGCTTCGGGATCACGCCGAGGGCTGCCTGCGCGTCGCAGGCATGCGCCTCGATCTCGAACCAGATGCGGAACTTCGTTTCGGGGGTCCAGATGGCGACCATGTCGGGGCGGGAATATCGGGGGATCATGCGCGCGCGGCCTTGTTCTGTCAGGTGGAATTGGCGCCGTCTTACGGCTATCGTGGCGCGACCACAAGCAGAGGGGTGTCGCGGGGATG
>PFEX01000048.1 GCA_002783145.1 Rhodobacteraceae bacterium CG17_big_fil_post_rev_8_21_14_2_50_65_11
CGGCGCGAAGCACCTGCGGCCCCAGCCCCAGACGGTCCATCACGCCGGGGCGGAAGTTTTCCACCAGAACGTCGGCGCCGCGCACCAGCGCCTTCAGGATGTCCACCCCGCGCGGATGCTTCAGGTTCAGCGTCACCGATTTCTTGCCAGCATTCTGCGCCAGGAACGACACCCCCATGCCGGCCGCGTTCAGCCCCGGATCGGCCCCCAACTGCCGGGCGAGGTCGCCGCGCCCCGGCACCTCCACCTTGATCACCTCGGCGCCCATATGGGCCAGCTGGTGGCAGGCAAAGGGTCCGGCCAGCACGTTGGTCAGGTCAAGGACGCGGATACCGTCAAGCGGCGTCTGGGCGGTCATGTCTGTGGCTCCGTTCGCGGCAGGAAGGCGGGCACGAGGAAGGTCAGCAGGACGATGCGGAACGCGTGGTGAAAGGCGACGAAGGCCGGGTCGGCCTCCAGCATCACCGAGATCGCGGCCATGGTTTCCAGCCCGCCGGGCGCATAGGCAATGAGCAGCGTCACCATCGGAACGCCCAGCGTCCAGTGCATCGCCAGCGCCGCGGCCACCGTCGCCGCCAGCGCCAGCGCCGTCAGCAGCGCGGCGGCGCCCAGCGCACGGGCGATCTGCGCCACCGTGATGCCGGAAAACCTTGTGCCGATCAGCGTGCCCATGATGGCAAAGCTCGGCAGCGACAGCCAGCCGGGCACCGCCCCCGGCGTCACCCCGGTGCCATGGCCCAGCGACGAGGCCAGCATCGCCCCCAGCAGGAAAGCCGCCGGCACCCGAAACCGCTTGAACAGCCAGCCGAGCGCAAGGGCAGGCAGCAGCAGCGCGCCAAGGTGCAAAAGGCGCAGCGTGGCGCCGGTGGGGCCCGACATGCTCAGATCCGCGCCCGACAGCAGCGCCACCACCAGCGGCACCGCCAGCGTCAGGATCAGCACGCGCAGCGACTGCACCACGGCGACCATCGGGATGTCGGCGCGCAGGTCGGTCGACAGCGACAGGATATAGCTCAGATGCCCCGGCGTCGCCGACAGCAGCGCCGAGACCTTGTCGAAGCCCAGCCAGCGGCGCAACATTGCCGACCCGCCAAGAAAGATCACCACCAGCCCGACGCTCAGCGCGACAAGGCTCAGCGGCCAGGCTGCCGCGGCGGCCAGCACCTCGGGGTTGATGCCGGTGCCCATCGACAGACCGATGACCAGGAAACAGATGTCGCGCAGCAGCATCGGCACGCCCGTGCGCAGCCCCAGCACCGACGCCAGTGACACCAGCGCCGCCGGCCCGGTCAGGTAGGGCGCGGGCACACCAAGCGCGTGGCCCGCCCCTGCCCCAGCGGCGCCAAGCGCCAAGGTCGCAAGCCCCCTGCCCGCGCGTGTATCCAACACATGTTGCATGGGTCTTTCATACGCGCAGCTTCCGCCAACCGGAAGATATCGCGCCACCGGTTGCACCCTGCGCAACACGTCGCAGGCATACCCCCGGTAACCAAAAGAAAACGCCCGATCCGGGGGAGGATCGGGCGCCGCGGCACCGATGTCATGGACGGATGACGCTCAGTGCCGGTTCGCAGCCTCGGGACGGGGACCGGGACCGGGACAGGTCAGGCTGCAAAGGGGAATAAAGGATTTCGTCATTGCCCGCACACAACCTGGCCATAACAGGCAGGGCACGGTTGCCCGAAATACGGAGCAAACGGAAAGGACGCGATACCGGCAGCGGGCAAAGCACCCGCCTGTGTCAAGGCGATACCTGTTGGCATTGCAGTCGCGTCCTCTGACTTGGCGCAGATCCTGCGCGTTACGTCTGTGAGTCGGCGGGGACGAGCCTTTGGTTCAAAAGAAAAAGGCGGGGTATCGGCACCCCGCCTGTCCGTCGTTTTCCATCGGGCCGCGTCAGCAACCGCCGCGCACGAGGCCCCACCCGAACTCGGAATCGAACCCGTCCGGCCCCAGATCAACCGCCGAACCGCGCAGCCGCGCCCGCAGTGCGTCGGCAGAAAGCCCGCCACCGGCACCCATTCTGGCCGCGAGCCCGGTGACGATCGGCGCAGCATAGGACGTGCCGGAGGCATAACCGCCGCCGTGTTCGGAGGCGACGAAGAGGTCAACGCCGGGTGCGGCAAACTCGATATGATCGCCAAAATTGGCGGCGCGGTAGCGTCGGAAAGAGGCATCGACAGCGGTCACCGCGATCACCGCTGGATGCGCCGCCGGATAGGCCGCGCGTTCGCGCCCATCATTGCCGGCAGCGGCGATCATCACCACGCCCCGCCCGGCGGCACGGGTCAGGATATCCGCCAGAACCGGGTTTTCCGGCCCCGCGAAAGACATGTTGATCAGCCGGACATCCTGTCGCAGCAGCCACTCGATGGCGGCTGCGATACGCTCGATATCCGCACCCGGTTGCTGACGGATCTCGGAGAACGACGAGGCCGCGTAAAGATCGGCCCCCGGTGCAAAGCCGCGCAATGGGCCCTCGGGGTCTTCGCCCACCAGCAGCGCCGCGATGGCGGTGCCATGGTCCAACCCCGGTTGTCGGTCGGTTTCGGTCAGGAAGCTGTGCGAAACGACCCGGGCCCCCAAAAGCGCCGGGTGGCCCGCGTCGACCGGCCCGTCGATCAAGCCGATGGCGCGATGCTGACCAAGCGGGCAGGCGCCCGGCGCATCGTCCCCGATCATCCGCGCCGCGTAGACGCGCGGAACGCCCTGCGCGAGGTCATAAATGTGATGCACGCCCAAAGTGGTGCGCGGCGCAACCTCTTCGAGGATGGTCCGCGCCCGCGCCAGTGCCGCCTCGCCCCCACGCAATTCGAACGCGGCAAAGCGGATCCCGAGGCGCGACAGGTCACGGTAGCGGCGCAAGGTGGCCCCGGCCTCCTGCAAGGCGGCGGTGGCGGCGTCAAATTCACCGAAAGGGCCGGAAATCACCAACTCGGGCGGTCCGAAGACCCCGATGCGCACCACGCGCGGCCCTGTCCGACGCTCCTCGGATGACGGCAAAGAGCCGCCATCGCCTCCGTCACTGAACATGGGGGAGAATGGAGGTGGGCATTCCCCATTGCAAATGGAGGGTGAAGGAATGCCACCACCGGGCGAAACCTGTCCCGTGGGGTTGCCTGGCCCCACCTGCGCGGCAACCGCCGTCGCCTGAAGAACCGACAAGAACAAGACGATCAACAGGCTGGCGGTTCGGGGCATGGCAGGGCCTTTGGAAATGTCGCTACTCGATATCCCCAATGATATCAGCGCCGGACAAAATCTCCAACGCATCGTTCCGGGATGCGGAATCTAGCAGATTGAGCCTGTAAAGGCCAATCGCAGATGGCCCGCTGACAATTTCGACCCCCGCATCAAGCAGCAGCGCGCGGATCTCGCGCTCGCTCGCATCGGGCGAAAAGATCACGGTGAAGTCTGCCGTCTCGCCACCACTGGCCAGCGAATAGCCCTCGCCGACCGCAGATTCGGCGTCGCGCCCGGCGACCGGTTCCGGGCTGGTGGCGAATTGCGGCAGGGTGAACCCGATGCCGACGGCCAGCACCACGGCGGCGGCGACCTGCCAAATGCGCAGGCGGGTCAGCGATACCACGTTGTCATTGGCCGCCAGCGGCGTCGGGCCGCGCGCTTCGGCCTCCACGTCGCGCAACAGCCGGGCAAGCCCGAAATCGCCGGGGCTTTGCGCCTCTTCGGCCTGCATCGTGTCGCGGATGGCGATCAGCACCGCAAGCTCGGCGCGCAGGTCGGCATCTGCGGCCAGCGCGGCCTCGACGGCGACCAGCTCCTCGCCTTCAAGGGTGCCGTTGGCCCGGAAGGGCAGCAGTTCGTTCACCTCATCACAGGTCATGTCAGACCCCTTTCGACGCGGCCCGACAGGCAGCGCATCAACAATTTCTTGGCATGGAAGATTCGGGTCTTGACCGTGCCCTCGGGCACGCCTGCGACCTCGGCGATCTCGCAATAGGTCATGTCCTGGTAAAACGCGAGGGTGATCGCCGTGCGGTGATCGTCCTTCAGCGTCCCGAGGCAATGGCGCACATGCTCTGCCTCCTGGCAGGCTGCAAGGCAGGTTTCCTGGTCGGGACCGTCATCCACCATGTCCGGCGTTTCGTCGGTCAGGTCCAAGCGGCCGCGTTTGCGCATCGCGTCGATGCTTTTTCGATAGGCAATGCCGAATATCCAGGTTTGCACTTTCGATCTCCCTTCGAAGCGGCCGGCGGAGCGCCAGACGTCCATGAACACGTCATGAAGTATGTCGCTGGCCTCCACCGGATCGTTCAATCGGGAGACGATGAACCTGTAAACAGGGCGTTCCAGGGCCCGGTAAAGCGCCGCCAAAGCGTGCTTGTCTCCCTGTGCGATCTTCGCGATCAGGAACTTGTGGTCTGCATCCATGAAACGGCCCGTCCTGCCTTTGGCTACATAGCCTTAGCGTGTTTCCTGCCATGCGCCAATACGCCGGTTTGCGTTGCGGCAGGCGGGCGCTGCCGCCGCTCAGCAGGCGTAATCAGAGGATTCGTTGTCGAGGATCGCTTTCAACTCATCGAGGTGACGGTCGGCCTGCTCGGGGTAGTCCTCCAACTCGCGCGCGGTCTTTTCCGCGATCTCGTCCGACAGCACCCGCAACGGCTGCCCGGTTTGCAACGCGCGGATGTAAGTCTCGGCGGAGCGCTCGAAATAGTAGAGCCGGTTGAACGTGTCGGCCACCGTGTCGCCCAGCACCATGACCCCGTGGTTGCCCATGATCATGACCTTCTTCGCCGGATCCTGAAGCGCCGCAGCACAGCGTTCGCCCTCCGCCTCGAAGGCCAGCCCGCCATAGCCCTCGTCGACCACGGTGCGGTTGAAGAAGGTCGCCGTGTTCTGGTCGATCGGCGGCAGGGTGCTGTCGGCGAGACTGGCCAGAACTGTGGCGAAGATCGAATGGACATGCATCGCGCAGCGGTGATGCGGGCAGCGCCGGTGGATCGCACCGTGCAAGCCCCACGCGGTCGGATCGGGCGCGCCCGGTTTTTCCAGCGTCGCGGGATCGTCCGCATCCAGCAGCAACAGGTCGCTGGCCTTGATCCGCGCGAAATGCATCTGGTTGGGGTTCATCAGGAACTGCGTGCCGGCCTCGTTCACCGCGAGCGAGAAATGATTGGCCACCGCCTCGTGCAGGTTCAGCCGCGCGGTCCAGCGGAAGGCGGCGGCGAGGTCCACCCGCTCCGCCCAGTGGGCCATGTTGGGATGGGCGGCGGCGATGTCGGCGGACATGCTCATGGCGTCTCTCCTGTCTGCGGGGTCTTGCGCGCAGCCTGCAACGGGGTCGCGCCGGGGTAAAGCCCTGCCGGGTCAGTCACGCGCGGCGGCGGCGTGAACCGGTGCGCAGCGATCATCGTACCCAGCGGCATCGTCACTATCTTGCGGGAGGCCGAACAGCAGGCCAAGCAGGCGCGATAAAGCTGTATGCACACCGGAACGGCAACGGGATCTCTCGCCCACCACGAGCTGTCCACCATGACCCGACACGACTTGCAAACGGTGGCTACCGACCCCATGTAACACGGTAAGGCATAGCTATGAGTTGCCCCAAGGAAAGGCGTTTTTCGATGACCATGTTTTCCATGAGGCCACAGTTCAATCTTGCTGAGTTTCTCGCAGTTCCGGCCCCTGTTGGCGGGGCGCGGGCCCGGGGCAGAAGGGCGCCCGGAACAAAGTTCAATCGTCTTTCGGCATCGAAAGCAGAGATCGAGCCGGCGCCGGTTTCGAAGCCCGACGCAACAGACAAGCAAACATAGCGGCTCCATTCACGACAAGCACACAAATCCTCGCCCAAGCGCGGCGAAGGCAAGAGCCGGTCCCCGAGGGCGTGCACGACGACATCCAGCGCGAGATCGAGGTCGTGCCGTTGCTGTTCTCCGAAACGGTGTCGGCAGGGCGCGGCCGGGTCGCTTGTCCGACAGGACGCTATGGCGGCCAAGGTTGCGATCTATCGCGCAGGCGAGGCGAGGCGAGGCCATGCCATGCCTGCGGGGGCTGGCCCACGAAGTGACCGATATCACAAGTGGCATTGTCAGCTTTCGCGCGCATGTCGCCACCGGAAACACCCCGCCGCGCCCGCACGCGCAGATTGCGCAACCACCCTTCTGGCCGGGTTACATCCCTCATCCTTGAAGCCCGTTGCGAGACGATGCGCCACGGCAGCGGGCTGCGCGGCGCTGCCCGGGCCCCATCGCCTCCGGCTGCGCACCTCGAACCCGATGGAGGGTGCCTGCCGCAGGTGCCGAAGCGGCGAACCGTGACGGTCAGGAGCTTGCCCGGCGACGCGGCCCTGCTGCCGCTCTTCCGCGCCGCACTGGTCGAGATCGACGAAAATGGGCCTCCGACACGAAGGGCTGCATCAAGTGGGACGTCCGGGATGCGTGACCCGCTCGAAGCAGAATTTCCGGACCATGGAGGTGCTCAATCCAGTTTCCGCTTTTGCCAATAGTTGACGGGCATATACACATATCCCATGGATAAACGACGCGACTCCGAACCCATTGACCTGAACAACGACATCTCACTGCCAGATCCCAAGGGTGACGGGAAAAGCCTTGTTCCGGTTGCGCAGATGTTGCCAGCCCGCGCCGCGTCATGGTCTACACGTCGCATCGGGTTGATTGCCGTGGCCGCAAGCCTGATCGCGGCGGGCGGGCTATGGTTCACCCTTGGTGCTGGCCTCGGCCCGCCGTCGATTCCCACGGAGACACTCGTCGCGGGCCCGGTCAGCCGCATCCTTGCGGTCACCGGGCGCACAGCCGCCGAGACCGAAGTCAACATAACAGCTGCGACCAGCGCGCGGGTGACGGCGGTGCTGGTGTCCGAGGGAGATCGGGTTGCCGCAGAGGATCTGCTTGTGACGCTGGACGGCAACCGTCAGCAGCTTGTGGTGCGCCAGGCAATGTCCTCGCTCGATGCCGCGATTCTGGCACGGCAAGCCGCGCGGGAGGATGCGGGGCGTGCCGCAGCCCTTGGTGAGAGCATTTCCGCTACGGCGCGCGCGGCGGCCGAACGCGCGCTGGAGCGCGCCGAAAACGAGGTCGAGCGCCTGACCGCGGCATTGGAGCAGGCGCAGATCGGCTTATCCGATTTCCGGATCACGGCGCCGTTGGCGGGAACGATCCTGACCCGGTCGGTGGATCCCGGCGATCAGGTCGACCCTGCGCGGGTGCTGATGCGTCTCGCCGATCTGGATCCCATTCATGTGGAGGTCGAGGTCGATGAAACCTACGCCGCCGTGCTGCGCATTGGGCAACGGGCGGATCTGCAACTGGCTGGACGCGAAGATGTCCTTGCGGGCCGGGTTTCTTTCATCGCGGACGAGGTCGACCCGGTCACCGGCGGCGTGCGCCTGAAGATCGCGTTCGACACGCCCCTCGAAGCACCGACCGGATTGACCACCGTGGTGAACATCCGGGTGGCGCGCGTCGCCGACGCGCTCACGGTGCCCCGGACGGCGCTACTGGACGGCGCTGAAAATGGCCCGGCGGTTTTCGTGCTGCAAGACGGGCGCGCCGTCAGAACGCCCATTGACATCATGG
>PFEX01000075.1:0-1760 GCA_002783145.1 Rhodobacteraceae bacterium CG17_big_fil_post_rev_8_21_14_2_50_65_11
CCGAAACCGTGCCAGCCGGACAGGCTTTCGTCGCGCAACACCGCCTCGATCACGTCGAGCGAGATGTCCAGCCGGTCGGCCTCTTCCGCGTCGATATTGAGCCCCATCCCGGCGTTTTTCGCAGCCTGCGCAAGCCTCAGGACGCGTGGCACGAGCTCCGCCATCACACGGGTCTTCTTGGTCTCCTCGTAGCGCGGATGCAGCGCCGACAGCTTGATCGAGATGCCGGGATTGTCGCGGATGTCGTCGTGCCGCGCCTCGCCCGCCAGCTTGGCGATGGCATCGGAATAGGCATCGAAATAGGCCCGCGCGTCGCCTGCCGTCATCGCCGCCTCGCCCAGCATATCGTAGGAATAGGTGTAGCCTTCAGCGGTGCGTCTGCGGCCGCGCCTGACGGCATCGGCGATGGTCTCGCCCAGCACGAATTGCTGGCCCATCTCGCGCATCGCCCGGTGCACGGCGCGGCGGATCACTGGTTCACCCAGCCGACGCACGGCCCCGCGCAACGTAGCGGTCAGGCCGGGTTCCGCGTTGTCTTTCAACACCTTGCCCGTCAGCATCAGGCCCCAGGTGGAGGCGTTGACAAGCGACGACGACGAATGCCCCAGATGCTTGCCCCATTCCGAGGGCGCGATCTTGTCCTCGATCAGCGCATCCATGGTTTCGGCGTCGGGCACCCGCAACAGCGCCTCGGCGAGGCACATCAGCGCGACGCCTTCCCCGGTCGAGAGTCCGTATTCGGCAAGAAACACCTCCATCAGGCCGGGCTTGCTGTCGTTGCGGATGGCCTTGACAAGATCGGCGGCAGCGCCTGAAATACGGAAACGGGCGGCGGTGTCGGGAGCGTGGGCGCGCATCAGCGCCTCCAGAAGCGGGGCCTCCGCGGCCAGGTGGGCGGCGCGGATGGCTTCGCGCAGGTGGGCAAGATCGGACATGGCAGGGCAGACCTTTCGTGGTTTCCGACCCGATCCTAGCAAATTTCCCAAAGTCAGGGTGCCTTTCCGTATTGTAAATCTGGTCTTTCGACCCTAATTTTCCCGCTATGGACGGTAAAGAGTTTTTGAATACGGCCGGGGACAGCCAACTTGATCGATTCGACCAAAGAATCGTTCAGCTTCTTTTGTCGGACGGACGGATGCCGGTGACAGAGATCGCGCAGAAGATCGGGCTGTCGAAGACACCCTGCCAGATGCGCGTCAACCGCTTGCGAAAGGACGGCGTGATCCGGGGGTTCCGGGCGGTGGTGGATCCGGCGAAGCTGGGGCGGGAACATGTCGCCTTTGTCGAGGTGCGGCTGACCGACACCACGGAGGGCGCCTTGCAGGCCTTCAACGCCGCCGCGCTGACGATCCCGGAGATCGAGCAGGCGCACATGATCGCGGGGGCGTTTGATTACCTTCTGAAGGTGCGCAGCAAGGACATACGCGATTACCGGCGGGTTCTGGGCGAGGTGATTTCGGCGCTGCCGCATGTCGGCCACACCTCGACCCATGTCTCGATGGAAGCGGTCAAGGATCAGGCGTTCTGAGAGACGTTTCGCCGCCTGACGGCGGCGACCGTGGCGGGGGGATCCTCCCCCCGCACCCCCCTGGAGTATTTCTGCCAAGAAGAACGATCAGGCCGCGCGCTTGCCGTAGTAAAGCCCCACGACATGTTCCGCCTCGGCAAAGAACAGCCAGCGCGAGGTGACAAGCCCTGTGACGTGGCTGAGGACACAGAGCGCGCCAAGAACATGCCCCGCGCCGGGGATCAGCAACAGC
>PFEX01000075.1:1766-21382 GCA_002783145.1 Rhodobacteraceae bacterium CG17_big_fil_post_rev_8_21_14_2_50_65_11
GGAATACCGTAGCCAAGCGTGAGTGCGATCAACCGCAGCTTGCGCGCATGTTTGCGCCCCACGACGTGCATGAACTCCTTCAGCAAATAGTTGGTGCCGGTATGCGGCGGCTCGAACGCGCGCACCGGGCCGGGGCCGAGGCCGGTTGCCGTCGCCAGATCGGTGCCCGACCGGGCCAGCGCCGCGTCGCCCACCTGCCAATGCGCGACCTGCACCGCCGCGGCCAGCGCCAGCAGCCCGGCGGCCAGCGTCATCTGCCCGGCCAGAAGCGCACCGCCGGCTATCGACAGCGACAACAGGTGCAGCGGCGTCAACGGCTGGTGCCAGCGCGGCACCGTGCGAAGCTGTGCGTAGATCATCGACGTGGAGGAGACCGTCGCCAGCGCCAGCGCTGCGCCGAACCAGCCCAAGGGCACCAGTCGCGTGCCAAGGAACACCGCGGCAAAGCCATATACGCCCATCACGACGAGGGCGGCGACCGAGAGCCACGCCTCGCGGCTGAGCCAGCTTGTGCGCCACTGGGTAAAGGCCTTGAGCGCCCGTTCAGGGTGGCCGAGGTGGAAAGTTGAGGCCAGAAGCCCCCCCACCGCCAGCGCATAGGCCAGTGCGTAGAGAAAGAACGCCACCCAACCGGTAACCGGCGGAAGGCCAAGGCCAAGGAAGACCAGCAGCCCGAAGCCAAGGCCGGAAAAGCTGGTGAAGAGGATGACGGAAGGGGCGGGGTGCATTCAGAGTTTCTCCAATGCCTTGTCGAGCCAGCCGAGGAAGCCCTTGGTATCCTCCGCCACCGGCTTCAGCAGGGGGGCGAGCACGTCGAACTCCTCGGCGCAGTCCTGTTTCGGGCGCGGCGGAAGGTACTTGTTGACCGGTTTCGTGCCCTGTTCCGGCATCAAGTCCATGCCACCGCGATCTGCCACAAGTTGCGACACGGCGCTGTCCGGGTCGCCCAGATCGCCGAAATGCCGCGCGCCCGCCGGGCAGGTGCGCACGCAGGCGGGTTCGCGGTCTTCCTCGGGCAGGTTTTCGTTGTAGATCCGGTCGACGCAGAGGGTGCATTTCTTCATCACGCCCTCGGCTGCATCCATTTCCCGCGCGCCGTAGGGGCAGGCCCAGGCGCACAGGCCGCAGCCGATGCAGGCGCTCTCGTTGACCAGAACGATGCCGTCCTCGGCGCGCTTGTAGCTGGCGCCGGTGGGGCAGACGGTGACGCAGGGCGCCTCCTCGCAATGCAGGCAGGACTTGGGGAAGTGGACCAGTTGCGCGGGGCCGTCCTCGGGCGTAATCTCGTAGGAGTGCACGCGGTTGAGGAAGGTGCCGGTGGGGTCGGCTCCGTAAGGGTCCTGATCGCTGAGCGGCGCGCCATAGTTCTCGGTATTCCAGCCCTTGCAGGAAATCACGCAGGCATGACAGCCGACGCAGGTGTCGAGGTCGATCACCAGCCCGAGTTTCTTTTGCGTGCTTGCGGGAAGCTCGGTCATGCTGGCTCCTTGCTTGCGGTCTGGATGAAGGCGGACAGGTCGGCTGCAAAGCGGTTGGGGGCTTCAAGGAACGGAGCGTGGCCGATGCCATCATAGGGCAGGAAGCGACCCTTCCGCATGGTCTGCGCGGCAGCCTCGCCGGTGGCGGGTGCGACGATGGTATCAGCGGTGCCGTGGATGACGAGGCCGGGGCAGGTCATCGCGGCGTAGGCCGGGCGCATATCGACATCGGCCCCGAAAAGCGCGCGGCGCACATGCGCGGGGCAGAGCATGTTGGCGCCAACCATCTCGCCATAGGTCTGCCGGTCGAGCGGCGCGGCGGTGCAGGCATCGACAAAGCGCGCGGTGGCGGGGATCAGCCGGGCAAGGTCGGAGGTATAGAGATCGCGGTCGAGGGCGGGGCTGGCAGGGCCTGCCATCCAGGCCTCACGCGCCGCGCCGATGGCAAGGATGCCGCCGGCCAGCGCCACGCCGGCAATCGCCGCGTCGCCATGGCTGGCGAGGTAGGCGGCAATCACCCGGCTGCCATAGGACCAGCCGACCAGAGTAGGGGCATCGAGGCGATGCGCCGCGATCACCGCGGCCACATCATCGCCCCAGAGGGTTGTATCGGTATAGGCGCTCGTGTCTTCCGGCTTGTCCGAGGCACCGTGCCCGCGCAGGTCCATCGTCACGATGTGGAAGCGGTCCTTGAGACGGTCCTTGACCGGCGCCCAGCACAGCGATTGCTGCGCCCAACCGTGGATCAGCAGGATCGCGGGATTGGCCGGGTCGCCGGCGGCATAGGTGGCAAGCCCGGTGCCGTCGCTGCCGTGTATGCGCGTGGTGTCAGCCATTGGTTGCCTCCTCCTGCCGCAGGGCGCTGTCGGCATGCAACAGGGGGCCGGGCCGCGCACGAAAGCGGGCGGGCGCTGAGCCGGTTGTGCGCAGCGCTTTATCGTGCCGTCCCGTTGGCTGGCCGAGCGTCGCGCCAAGGTTGACGAAGCGCCCCACCGTCGGGGCGGTCCTGCGCTGCCCGGCGGCGCTTGCGCGCCTTGAGTCCGGGCGGGGGCTGGCGACCTCCACGGCTCTCATTTCCCCACCTTCCAGGCGAGGCTCTTCGGCCCCACCCCGACCGGCGAGGCAATCGGCGCGAAGACCGGCTGCACCTCCTGCGGGGCGGCGACCTTCTCAATCTTCACGCGCAGGTCGAACCATGCCGCCTGCCCAGTGATCGGGTCGGAATTGGCCCAGCGCAACCCGTCGCCCTTGGGCGGCAGCAATTCATGTATGAGATGGTTGAGCAGGAAGCCCTTCGTCGCCTCCGGAGCGTCCTGCGACAGCGCCCAGGCCCCTTTGCGTTTGCCGATGGCGTTCCACGTCCAGACGGTGTTGTCATTGAGCGCCGCCATGTGCGCCACCGGCACCACGATGCTGCCATGCGCCGAGGTGACCTTGGCCCAGTCGCCCTCGGCAAAGCCGTGCTGTTGCCAGAGCTTCGTGGGCAGATACAAGGGGTTGTACCCATGGATCTGCCGCAGCCACGCGTTCTGCGTGCCCCAGCTGTGATACATCGCCATCGGGCGCTGCGTCAGGGCGTGGATCGGGTATTCGACCGGGTCGGCATGGCCATCCTCGACCGGCGGATACCAGATCGGCAGAGGGTCCATCACCTTGCCGACCTGGCCGCGCAGGTGCTCGGGCGGCTGCACGTCGCCATGCCCCTCGGCGGCCAGCTGGAAGCGGCGCATCGGTTCGACGTAGAGGCTGAAGAGGTAGGGCTGCGGGCTGTCGTAAAGGCCGAGGCCGACGGCCCAGTCCTGGTAGGCCATGTTCCACGGTTTGTAATAGGCGGCGTCCTCGGGGATGTGGGTCTCGAAAAAGCCGCCATTCTCGATATAGCGGTCGAGCTGGTCCGGGTTGGGCGCCCCGCGGCCCGCGTCGCCCCCGTCGCCGCGAAATCCCATCAGCGGGCCGATTCCGGGACGGCGTTCATGGCTGACGATGTAATCAGCGTAGTCTTTCCATTTCGGCGCACCGTCCGCATCGGTGAAGCCGGGCATGCCCAGACGGTTGGCCAGTTCGATCAGCACCGACTGGAAGCCGCGCACGTCGCGGTCTGGTTCCACCACCGGCCAGCGGATGGCGTCGGCGGCGGCGTCCGCCTCGCAGATCGGGCGATCCAGCAGGCTGATACAGTCGTGACGCTCAAGATAGGTGGTGTCGGGCAGCACGAGGTCGGCATAGGCCACCATCTCGGACGAATAGGCGTCGGAATAGATGATCCGGGGGATGACATAGCCGCCATCCTCGTTCCGGTCGGTCAGCATCTTGATGACACCCGAAGTGTTCATCGAGGAGTTCCACGACATGTTGGCCATGTACATGAACAGCGTGTCGATCGGGTACGGGTCGCCGGCATGCGCGTTGGAAATCACCATGTGCATCAGGCCATGCGCGCTGAGCGGGTTTTCCCATGTGAATGCCTTGTCGATGCGCTTCGCCCGGCCCTTGTCGTCGAGCAGCAGATCCTCCGGCCCGCGTGGAAACCCCAGATGCGGCCCGTCGAGCGGCCGGCCGGGGCGGCCATTGCCATGCGGCGTCGGGTGCGCCTCCATCGGCTTGGGGTAGGGCGGCTTGAAGCGAAAGCCGCCGGGCACCTCGACGCTGCCCAGAAGGATTTGCAGGACGTGCAGCGCGCGGCAGGTCTGAAAGCCGTTGGAATGGGCGCTGATGCCGCGCATCGCGTGGAAGCTGACCGGGCGGCCGACCATCTTTTCGTGCCGCACCCCGCGGAAATCGGTCCATGGCCGGTCGATCTCGATCGCCTCGTCAAAGGCGACGCGCGCGAGGTCCCCGGCGATGTGGCGGATGCGTTTCGCGTGGATGCCGCAGCGCTCGGCCACCGCCTCGGGCGCGTGATCGTCCGACAGGTACCGCTCGGCCAGAAGCTGGAAGACGGGCCGGTGCGTGACCCCGGCCTTGCGCCATGTGCCGGCCAGGTCGGGACGCACCTGTGGGTCGTCATAGGGGGCGGGCCTGCCGGTGCGCCGGTCGAGCACGAGGAACCGGCCGTCATCGTCGCGCATCAGGAGGCCGTGCTCGGGCGATTTCTCGTCGCCATTGACCAGCACCGGGGCATTGGTGAAGCGAGTCAGATACTCCAGGTCGATCTTGCCCGCCTTGAGCAGGCAATGCACGAGCGACAGGATGAACAGCCCGTCGGTGCCGGGCGTGATCCCCACCCATTCATCGGCAATCGCGTTATAGCCCGACCGGATCGGGTTCACCCCGATCACCTTGACGCCACGTTCCTTGAGCTTGCCGAGCCCCATCTTGATCGGGTTGGAATCGTGGTCCTCGGCCACGCCGAAGATCATGAAGAGCTTCGTCCGCTCCCAGTCGGGCTGGCCGAATTCCCAGAACGAGCCGCCCATCGTGTAGATGCCCGCCGCCGCCACGTTGACCGAGCAGAACCCGCCATGCGCGGCGTAGTTCGGGGTGCCGAAATTCTGCGCCCAGAAGCTGGTGAAGCTTTGCGACTGATCGCGCCCGGTAAAGAAGGCGAGCTTTTCCGGCGCCGTCTCGTGCAATTCGCTCAGCCAGCCGACCGCCGTTGACAGCGCCTCGTCCCAGCCGATCTCGCGGAACTCGCCCGACCCGCGCGGCCCGGTGCGCAGCAGGGGTTTTTTCAACCGCGAGGGCGCGTTGACCTGCATGATCCCGGCGCTGCCCTTGGCGCAGAGAACCCCCTTGTTCACGGGGTGATCGCGGTTGCCCTCGATATAGGACACCCGTTTCCGGCCATCGGGGCCATCCGTCATGTGCACGTTGATGCCGCAGCGGCAGGCGCACATGTAACAGGTGGTCTGGCGAATCTCGTCCGAGACCTTCGGCGAGAGATCGAGCGCCGGTTGCGAATGGGCCATCCGGTCCCTTTCATGCGTTGCTGACTCGTCACGTCCGCGGAGATTTGCAAGGTCAACCAAACAAATCAATGCCTTTCCAACGATCCACGCGGATGACCGCGCACCATCGCTTGACCGGGACGCCCGGCGCCGGTCTTCTGGACGCACATGATCCGGTCAATCCGCAGGCAACCCGTGACCCGTTTTTTCAGCTTGATCGCGCCGCTTTTCATGACCGTTGCCGCTTGCGTTCCCGGCGGTGGCAGCGATCTGGGCGCCTGTCGGCCGACGCGGGTGACGCGCTATACCTCCGGCGTCGTGGTGCAGCCCGCCGAACAGGCCGTCAGCGGCGAAGACAGCCCTCTTCACGCGGCGCGCGTGCCGGGGGCCGGGGGCCGGGGGCCGGCTCGACGCGGCGGCGCTGAGCGGTGGCTGCAACTGACGCCCCCCCGCGGCTTGCGCCGCCGCGCGCGCCATGCAACCTTGACCACCTGATCAAAACGGACCGCACGCGATGACCGATACCACCGCCGAGACCCACACCGCCACCGCGCGCCTGCCGCAGGTCGGCGCATCGCACAATCCGGGAATGCCGCTCGACATGGACTGGGTGGCGCGGGTGCAGGCCAACACCTCCGCGATCGAGCGCCGAGCCGCCACCCTGCCCGGCCGGCGCAGCGTGAAGAAGGCGCACCAGGCGGCGTGGCTGGCGCGCGCCATTTCCTGCATCGACCTGACCACGCTGGCCGGCGACGACACGCCCGGCCGGGTGCGGCGGCTTTGCGCCAAGGCGCGCCAGCCGGTGCGCGAGGACCTTCTACAAGATCTTGGCCTACCCGGCCTGACCACCGGCGCGGTCTGTGTCTACCACGAGATGGTGCCCGTCGCGGTGGAGGCGCTGGCCGGATCGGGCATTCCCGTCGCCGCCGTCTCCACCGGGTTCCCCGCCGGGCTGTCACCCTATGCGCTGCGGGTGCGGGAAATCGAGGAAAGCGTGAAGGCCGGGGCGGGCGAGATCGACATCGTGATTTCCCGGCGCCACGTGCTGACCGGCAACTGGCAGGCGCTCTACGACGAGATGCGGGAGTTCCGGGCAGCCTGCGGCGCGGCGCATGTGAAGGCGATCCTCGCCACCGGGGAACTGGGCACGCTGCGCAACGTGGGCCGCGCATCGCTGATCTGCATGATGGCGGGGGCGGATTTCATCAAGACCTCGACCGGCAAGGAGGCGGTGAACGCCACGTTGCCGGTGTCGTTGGTCATGGTGCGCGCGATCCGGGCCTACCGCGCGGCGACGGGGATACGCGTCGGCTACAAGCCCGCGGGCGGGATTTCCAAGGCCAAGGACGCGCTGGTGTATCTGGCGCTGATGAAGGAGGAACTGGGCGACGACTGGCTTCGGCCAGAGCTGTTTCGCTTCGGCGCCTCGTCGCTTCTGGGCGATATAGAGCGGCAGTTGGAACACCATGTCACCGGCGCCTATTCAGCGTCGTGGCGGCACGCGTCGGCGTGAGCGGAGGGCGAAACAGATGACCATCCCCGAGATCTTCGAGACCATGGAATACGGCCCCGCCCTCGAAAGCGACACCGAGGCGCGGGCGTGGATCGCCAGGCATAAGGGTCGTTTCGGCCATTTCATCGGCGGCGCCTTCACCGAGCCGGGCCAGGGTTTTTCGACGAAAAACCCGGCCAGCGGAGAGGATCTCGCCCAGATCACCCAGGGAACGCAGGACGATGTCGATACGGCCGTCGAGGCCGCCGCCCGCGCCTTTCCGCGCTGGTCGAGACTGTCGGGTCATCAACGCGCGCGCCACCTCTACGCCATCGCGCGGCTGTTGCAGAAGCACGCCCGCCTCTTTGCCGTTCTGGAAACGCTCGATAACGGCAAGCCGATCCGCGAGGCCCGCGACATCGACATTCCGCTGGCGCAGCGGCATTTCTATTACCACGCCGGACTGGCGCAACTGCGCGACGCGGAATTGCCCGACCATGAACCGCTTGGAGTGTGCGGGCAGGTGGTGCCTTGGAACTTCCCGCTTCTGATGCTGTCGTGGAAGATCGCCCCGGCGCTGGCGGCGGGCAACACGGTGGTGCTGAAGCCTGCCGAATACACCTCGCTGACCGCGCTGCTGTTCGCCGATATCTGCCGCGAGGCGGGGCTGCCCAAGGGCGTCGTCAACATCGTCACCGGCGATGGCAAAACCGGCGCGGCGCTGGTCGAGCATCCCGGCGTGGCAAAGGTGGCGTTCACCGGCTCGACCGAGGTCGGGCGCAGGATTCGGCAGGCGACGGCGGGCAGCGGCAAGGCGCTGACGCTGGAGCTGGGCGGCAAATCGCCTTACATCGTCTTCGACGACGCCGATATCGAGTCTGCGATCGAGGGGCTGGTCGATGCGATCTGGTTCAATGCCGGGCAGGTGTGCTGCGCCGGCAGTCGTCTTCTGGTGCAGGAAAGCATCGCCGGCGATTTCCACGACAGGCTGAAGGCCCGCATGGCCAAGCTGCGCGCCGGTGATCCCCTGGACAAGTGCATCGACATCGGCGCCGTGGTGGACCCGGTGCAGCACGCCCGGATCAGCGAGCTTGTCGCCGGCAACAGCGCGGGCGAGACGTGGCGCGCGCCCATCGACCTGCCGCAGACGGGCTGTTTCTACCCGCCCACGCTGATCACCGGGCTGGCCCCGTCCGACCGGCTGATGCAGGAGGAGATTTTCGGCCCCGTTCTCGTCTCCACCACCTTCCGAACGCCCGCCGAGGCGGTGGCCCTTGCCAACAACACGCGCTACGGACTTGCCGCGACGCTGTGGACGGAGAACCTGAACCTCGCGCTCGACGTGGCGCCGAAACTGGCCGCAGGGGTGATCTGGGTCAACGCCACCAACCTTTTCGACGCCGCAGCAGGCTTCGGCGGGCTGCGCGAAAGCGGGTTCGGTCGTGAAGGCGGGTGGGAAGGTTTGCTGGCCTATCTCAAGCCGTCCGACACCGGCAAACCGGCGAAGCCTGCCAAGCTCCACGACGCGGGTGAGGGTGAGGGTGAGGGCGATTTCGACGGCATCGACCGCACCGCCAAGCTTTACATCGGGGGCAAGCAGGCGCGGCCCGACGGGGGCTATTCGCGGCCCGTGCACGGCCCGCGCGGCAAGCGTCTGGGCCATGTCGGGATTGCCAACCGCAAAGACATCCGCAACGCGGTGGAGGCCGCCCAAAAGGCCGAAGGCTGGGGCCGGACCACCGGGCATCTGCGGGCGCAGATCCTCTATTACATGGCCGAGAACCTTGCCGCGCGGGCGGCGGAGTTTGCCGAGCGCCTCCGCGCCCAGACCGGGCAGAGCGCGGCGAAAGCGGAAGAGGAAGTTGAGCTGTCGCTGTCGCGGCTCTTCACCTATGCCGCCTGGGCCGACAAGTTCGACGGCGCGGCGAAGGGCGTGCCGATCCGCGGCGTGGCGCTGGCGATGAACGCGCCGGTGGGGGTCATCGGCGCCTTCTGCCCCGAGGAGGCGCCGCTGCTTGGGCCTGTCTCCGTGCTCGCCCCGGCGATGGCGATGGGCAACCGGGTGGTGCTGGTGGCGGGCGAAAGCGCTCCGCTGACCGCGACCGACCTTTACCAGGTGCTCGACACGTCGGACGTGCCGGGCGGCGTCGTCAACATCCTGACCGGATCGCACGCAGACCTGGCGAAGCCGCTGGCCACCCATACGGATGTCGATGCGGTCTGGGGCTTCTCTTCCGCCGGACTTTCCGGCGTCATCGAAGCGGCCAGCGCCGGGTCGCTGAAACGGACATGGGTCAATAACGGGCGCAACCCGGACTGGTTCGGGGCCGGCGGCGAGGGCAAGCGGTTCCTGCGCGCGGCGACCGAGGTCAAGACGATCTGGGTGCCCTACGGCGAATAGGCCGTTTCGCCGCCTGCGGCAGCGACCCGCGCGATCAGAGCCTCCACCTGCGGGGCAAGCGCCGCCACCACACGGGCAACCCCCGCAGCATTCGGATGAATCCCGTCGCCCTGCATCAGCGCGGCCGGGTCGTCGGCCTCGATGATCGGGGCAAGGAAGCTTTCAGCGTAAAGCGCCCCGTATTCCGCCGCCAGATCGGGGTAGATCGTGTCGAAGGCCTGCTTGTAGTCGGCACCGTAATTGAGCGGCGCCTTCAGGCCCACCAGCAGCACAGCCACCCCCCGACTCTCGGCGGCCTGCAAGATCCCGGCAAGGTTGGTGCGCGCATCTTCGGGCGGCAGACCGCGCAGCAGGTCATTGCCGCCAAGCGCCACGATCATCGCGTCCACCTCCTCGCTCAGCGTCCAGTCGACCCGCGCCAGCCCGCCCGCCGTGGTATCGCCCGACACGCCCGCATTGATCAGCCGCACCGCGTGGCCGCGATCCTCCAGCACAGCCTGCAATTGCGGCACGAAGCCCTGATCCGCTGGCAGCCCGAAGCCCTGCGTCAGGCTGTCACCAAGTGCCGCGATCACGACATCGTCAGCGGCAGCCGGCGCAGCGCATAGCGTCAGCACCACCACCAACGCCTTGCCCACCCCCCCGCTGACCCCATATCCATAGGACAGCACAAGCCGGAGCCCCCGAATGACCGACCCGATCCTGTCCCTCAGGGACGTAAGCCTATCGCTTGATGGCAATGCCGGGCGCATCGATATCCTGCATGGCATCACCCTTGCCGTCGGCGCGGGCGAAACCGTGGGGCTTGTGGGGCCATCTGGATCGGGCAAATCATCACTCCTCATGCTGCTCGGCGGGCTCGAGCGTGCCACCGGCGGGGCCGTGCGGGTCCTCGGCCAGGACCTGACCGCGCTGAGCGAGGATGCCCTTGCCCGGTTCCGCAGGGACAATATGGGCGTGGTGTTCCAAAGCTTCCACCTTATTCCGACCATGACGGCACTGGAAAACGTGGCGACGCCACTGGAACTGGCCGGGCGCCGCGATGCCTTCGACCGGGCCGAGGAGGAACTGGCCGCGATGGGGCTGGAAGGCCGGATGCGGCATTACCCCGGCCAGCTTTCGGGCGGCGAACAACAGCGCGTGGCGCTTGCCCGCGCCGCCGCGCCGCGCCCGCGCATCCTGCTGGCCGATGAGCCGACGGGCAATCTCGACGAGACCAATGGCCGCGCCATCATGGACCTTCTGTTCGACCTGCGCGACCGGCACGGCGCGACGCTGGTCATGGTCACCCACGCGCCGGATCTGGCGGCGCGCTGCGATCGGGTGATCGGGCTGCGCGACGGGCGGCTCGACGCCGCCCGGCGGGACGCCGCCGAATGATCGCCACCGCCCTTCGCATCGCGGCCCGTGACCTGCGCGGCGGCCTGCGCGGCTTTCGCGTCTTCCTCGCCTGCCTGACGCTCGGGGTGGCGGCAATCGCCGCCGTGGGATCGGTTCGGCAAGCGGTTCAGACCGGGCTGGCGGAAGAGGGCGCGGTGATCCTCGGCGGCGATGCCGAGATGACCTTCACCTTTCGCATGGCCGATGACGCAGAAGCCGCGTGGATGCGGGAGGTCGCCGAGGCCGTGTCCGAAACCGTCGATTTCCGGTCGATGGCGGTGGCCGAAGTCGCGGGGGAAACGGTGCGCGGGCTGACGCAAGTGCGCGGCATCGACGCGCGTTACCCGCTTTACGGCTCGGTCGGGCTCGACCCGGCAATCCCGCTGGACGAGGCGCTCGGCACGGCGGACCGGCCCGGCGCGGTGATGCATCCGACGCTGATCGCGCAGATGGGGCTGGAGATCGGCGATACCGTCCGCTTCGGCGCGCAGGATTTCGAGCTGCGCGCGGCCCTGACCCATGAACCCGACATGGCGGGGGGCAATTTCGGCCCCGGCCCGCGCACGCTGGTGCGGCTGGATGCGCTGGACGGGGCCGGCCTGCTGGCGCCCGGCACGCTTTTCAACAGCCAATATCGGCTTGCGCTGCCCCGAGGCACCGACCTCGCCGCGCTGGAGGCCGAGGCGGAGGCGCGCTTTGCCGAGGCCGGGATGCGCTGGAAGGATGCCCGCAACGCCGCCCCGTCGCTTGGTCGTTTCGTGGAACGGATCGGCGCCTTCCTGGTGCTGGTGGGGCTGGCCGGGCTGGCCGTCGGCGGTGTCGGGATCTCGGCGGCAGTGCGCAGTTATCTGACCGGCAAGACCGAAACCATCGCCACGCTGAAGACCCTCGGGGCAGAGCGGCGCACGCTCTTTACCGTCTATTTCCTGCAAATCGGCGCAATGACGGTGATCGGCCTTGTGCTGGGCCTGATCCTGGGCGCGATCTTGCCGCTTGGTCTGGCGCCGCTGATTGCCGGGGCGCTGCCGATCCCGGCCGATTTCGGGGTCCATCCCGGCCCGTTGCTGGAAGCTGCGCTTTACGGTGCGCTGACCGCGCTGATCTTCACGCTCTGGCCGCTTGCGCGGGTCGAACATGTCCGCGCCGCCGCGCTCTACCGCGAGGGGTCGGGCCTTGGCCACGGGTGGCCACGCTGGCCCTTCCTGCTGACCATCGCCGGGCTGGTGGCGGGGCTGGTCGGCCTCTCGGCATGGCTATCAGGCGTCCCGCGCCTGGCACTCTGGTCGGCTGCCGCGATTGCCGCCGCCCTCGTCATCCTGTCGCTGGCCGCACTGCTGGTGCGCGTTGCCGCGCGCCGTTTGGCCCGCAGTCGCCTTGTGCGGGGCCGCAGCGCAGTACGCCTTGCCCTCGGCGCAATTGGCGCGCCGGGGTCGGAAGCGACGAGCACGATCCTGTCGCTCGGCCTTGGCCTCTCCGTCCTTGCCGCCGTCGGCCAGATCGACACCAACCTGCGCGCCGCGATCAGTCAGGACCTGCCAGAGGTCGCGCCGGCCTATTTCTTCGTCGACATCCAGCCCGACCAGATCGGCCCCTTCCTCGATGCAATGCAGACCGACCCCGATGTCACCCGCGTCGAAAGCGCGCCCTTGCTGCGCGGCGTCATCACCCGGATCAACGGCCAACCGGCGGCGGAGGTCGCGGGCGAGCACTGGGTGATCCGGGGCGACCGGGGCCTGACCTACCAGGCCGAAGCCCCGCCGGCGCGCGAGATCACCGCCGGCACGTGGTGGGCGGAGGATTACACCGGCCCGCCGCAAATGGCCTTCGCCGCCGAGGAGGCGCAGGAAATCGGCATCGGTCTGGGCGACACGGTAACGGTCACCGTGTTGGGCCGGCAGATCACGGCTACCATCGCCGCGCTGCGCGAGGTGGATTTTTCCAATGCCGGGATCGGCTTCATCATGACGCTGTCGCCCGATGCGCTGCAAGGCGCGCCGCACACGCATATCGCCACGGTCTACGCCCCGGCGGAGGTCGAGGGGCGGATCCTGCGCACTGTGGCGGCGCTCGGCTCCAACATCACCGCGATCAGCGTGCGCGACGCGATAGATCAGGTGTCGCGCGCGTTGTCGGGCATCGCGGCGGCCACGTCATGGGGTGCGGCGGCAACGCTGCTGACCGGGTTCATGGTGCTGATCGGCGCGGCGGCGGCGGGCGAGCGCGCGCGCGCCTACGAGGCGGCGGTACTGAAAACCCTCGGAGCCAGCCGGGTGCGCATCCTGTCCAGCTTTGCGTTGCGCGCGGCGCTGCTGGGGGTGGCGGCGGGACTGGTGGCGGTCGCTGCGGGCGGACTTGCCGGCTGGGCCGTCACGCATTTCGTGATGGAAACCGATTTCGCCTTCCACCTTGCCTCCGCCCTTGCCATCGTCGCGGGCGGTGCGCTTGCCACTCTGCTGGCCGGGCTCGCCTTCGCCCTGCGCCCCTTGGCACAGCGCCCCGCAAAAACCTTGCGCAACGGCAACTGACGCAGCCAAGCTTCGCCGCCAATGCGCCCATCCCTCTTGTTTTTGCGGCGGTCCCGGCGCAAGTGCTGGTCATTATCCGCAGCTTTCGCCGTTTCCTCAACCGCCCGGCCCGGATGGCAGACACGAGCCCGCTGCCCGACGGCCATCCCCGCCCGGAATTCGCCACCTATGTGGTCGGCGACCTGCACGGGCGTGCCGACCTGCTGGAGCGCGCGCTCGACCGGATTGACGAACATGTCGGGCACACGCGTGCGCGCAACCCGCAGGTGGTGTTCGTCGGCGACTATATCGACCACGGCCCGGACAGTGCGGCGGCGCTGACCCGCGTCTGGGAACTGTCAAAGGCTCTGCCCGCCAACGTGACCAGCCTGATGGGCAATCACGAACGGATGCTGTTGGATTTCATGGCCGACCCGGCGACACGCGGGCCCCGTTGGCTGCGATCGGGCGCGCGGGCAACGCTGGACAGTTTCGGCCTGCATTCCAGCCAGCTGACCCCCGGTTGCGGGGCGGAGGTGTTCCGGCGCGAGGCCACCGCACTGCGCGATCACATGGCGCCGGAGCTGCTGGACTGGCTGGCGCGGTTGCCGCTGTCGTGGCACTCGGGCAACCTCTGGGTTGTCCATGCCGGGGCCGACCCGCAGCACGCGATGGACGACCAATCGCCCCGCGTTCTGCTGTGGGGGCACCCGGAATTCGGTGCGCGCCCGCGCTTCGATGACGCCTGGGTCGTGCACGGGCATACGCCGGCAGAAACCCATGTGTTCGAAGACGGCCGCATCTGCGTCGATGTCGGCGCATGGGAATCCGGGATTTTGTGCACCGCCGCGATTTCACCGTCGGGCAAGGTGGAATTCCTTTACGCCTGACGCACGCGGTTAACCTTTCGTTTACGTTGCCGTGGACAGGCTGGCCCGGTTGTCTCTAGTGTCCGTAATCAGGGATTTTTGAATAAGCGAGTGGCGCCGATGAGGGACATTGGCGACGGGCATCGACTCGACGCAGAGGACATCGCGGCGCTTGTGCGCGACACCTGCCAGCGGGCCGGGTTCTCCGCGTCGGTGGCTGACTCGGTGGCGCGTTCGATTGTCATGGCCGAACGCGGCGGCGCGCGGCGGCTTGGGCTCGGGCTGCTGCCGCAGATGATCGAACATGCCCGCAGCGGGCAGGTCGACCCGAAAGCGGTGCCGACGCATCGTGCGATCGCCCCGGCGGTTCTGCGTGTCGATGCCGCCGGTGGCTTCACCTGCCCCGCCCTTGACGAGATGCTGGATGACCTCGCGGCGCTTGCCGCGCACCACGGGTTGGCCTGCGCAGAGGTCGTGAACGCCTACCC
The DNA here is from genome assembly GCA_002783145.1 of Rhodobacteraceae bacterium CG17_big_fil_post_rev_8_21_14_2_50_65_11. GTDB lineage: Bacteria > Pseudomonadota > Alphaproteobacteria > Rhodobacterales > Rhodobacteraceae > Nioella. Next base: position 16,266 of record PFEX01000075.1, read on the forward strand.
CATTGGCTCGCTGGCCGCGCTACACGAAGCCACGACGCGCCGCGCGCTGTCGCTGATCGCCCATGTGCAGGGGCTGGTGCCCCGCCCCACGCCCGCCGGGCGTATCGAGTTGCGGATCGAGGCTGTCACCCACGGCCTGCCTGTCACCCCTGGCCTGTTGGCCCGGACCCGGGAGGCGCACACTCCAGACCGCGCCACGCCGGATTTTGAAGGCCCGGTTGGCCCAGCCTTTCGACTGACGCATCGCATCGTCCTGCTTCGCAACGATGTCTGGCCCGATGATCACGGCCCGCCCCCGGAACCGAGCGATGCGGTCGAGGACTCCGGTATCGTCGTGCAGGTCGACTTGCTAGAAAAGATCATCACGGCCTGACGCAGGGTATGGCTCAGGCATCAGGGAAGACAGGCAAATGGGCGGCGTTCTCAAGGGTGTGTCGATACGCGGGCTGGAGGTGTTCGAGGCCCTGGCGCAGACTGGCTCGGTCGGCGAGGCCGCGCGCCGTCTGGGGATGAGCGCGCCTGCGGTGTCGCAGCAGTTGAAAAACCTCAACCATGCGGTGGGCGTTTCGCTGATTGACCAGGGCCGCCGGCCGATGACGCTGACCCCTGGCGGTCGGCAATTCCTGCGCCACGTCGAATCCGCGCTTGGCGCGCTGCGCGCCGGGCAGCGCGACCTGACCACGCTGGATCTGTCGGACGTGTCCTCGCTGCGCATCGGCGTGATCGAGGATTTCGAGAACGAGGTGACGCCGGCGCTGACCGTTCGGCTGGCCGAAACCATGAAAAACTGCGTGTTCCGCCTGAACACCGGGGCCAGCCATATCCTGCTGTCGCAGGTCGCTCACGCCGCGCTTGACATTGCGATCTGCGCCGAGGGGCTCGACATCCCGCCCGCTGCCGCGATCCATCCACTGCTGGAAGACCCCTATATCCTTGCCGTGCCCAAGGGCACCAGCCTTGCGGGCGGTCTTGCCTCGCTCGACGATCTGCGTTTCCTGCGCCGCGACCCGGCGCAGGTGATGGGCCAGCAGATAGAGGCGGCGCTGACCCGGCAGGGCCTTTCACCGACCAATCGTTTCGAACTGGACAGCAATCAGTCGATCTCGGCCCTCGTCGCGGGCGGCGATGCGTGGACGATCACCACACCGCTGAGCCTGCTGCGGGCGGGGCGCTTTCTTGGCGGGATCGACGCCCACCCGCTGCCCTTCGACGGAATGGCGCGGCGGATCGTGCTTTGCGCCAGCAGCGAGTGGACCGGCGACATCCCGCGTCAGATCGCCGAAAGCGCCCGCGACCTGATCAAGCATCATTTCACCGGTCCGGGGGTAGAGCAGATGCCGTGGCTGAAAGGCCGCTTCGTAATCCTGCAAGACCCCTGACGAAGTTGCGATTCCCGCGACCCACCGGGCGCGCCAAAAGGGTGCGATCCGAGGCGGACGACGGACCATATGCGAGTTGCAAAAACTGCTACAGGAATACCGGCTGAACAGTATATTTTTTATTCTTTATAAACAGTATTTTATCAATAATTTAGTCAAAATATTTACATCTTCAGCCCACCTACCAGAAACTCTGTGACAGAAGACCGCGCTGACGCAAGCCTGGCGTTCTTTCAGCGGCGAAACTTTGTAATGATCCAGCCACGGGATACGCAATTTGCAGTCTCGGTGCCTGAGGACATCGCGCGACGGGAGGCGAAGCGCGCACCGCCCCGGAAAGGCATGATGGTTGGGGAGGCCGACCAGCAAAAAATTCCGCCCTTCATAGGGCAACGGGAAATTCGGTAGGCTCGCACATGGCGGGCATATCGCCCGATTCAGCAGGACACGTGGGAAACATGCGTTTCCCGCCACCGGTTCGGCGTGTCGCCTGCATGGGACCAGAACCGGACCTTTTCAAGGGAGAGAGACCATTGTCCAACGAAACCGCCAAGATGCCAGATCTGCTGCCCGACGCGCACATCGACACCGCGACATATGAAAAGATGTATGCCGCATCGCATGAAGATCCGGAAGAGTTCTGGGGCGACCACGGCAAGCGCATCGACTGGATCAAACCCTACAGCAAGGTGAAGGACACGTCCTTCGCCCATGACGACGTGCATATCCGCTGGTACGAGGACGGCACGCTGAACGTTGCCGCCAACTGCATCGACCGGCACCTCGCCACCCGTGGCGACCAGACCGCGATCATCTTTGAACCGGATGAGCCGGGCGATGACGCACTGCACATCACCTACAACGAACTTGCCGAAAAGGTCGGCACCTTCGCCAATGTCCTCAAGGACATGGGCGTCGGCAAGGGCGACCGCGTCGTCATCTACCTGCCGATGATCCCCGAGGCGGCCTACGCCATGCTGGCCTGCGCCCGGATCGGCGCGGTGCATTCCATCGTCTTCGCCGGGTTTTCGCCCGATGCGCTTGGCGCGCGGATCAACGGCTGCGGCGCCAAGGTCGTCGTCACCTCGGACGGGGCGCCGCGCGGCGGTCGCATCACCGAGTTGAAGGACAATGTGAACAAGGCGCTGTTGCACGTGGTGCACGACACCAAGTGCCTCGTCGTGAAGCGCACCGGCGGGCAGGTCGCGTGGGTTGGGGGCCGCGACGTCTGGTTCGACGATATCGCCGAACGCGTCTCGTCCGATTGCCCGGCGGAGGAAATGAACGCCGAAGACCCGCTGTTCATCCTCTACACCTCTGGCTCCACCGGCCAGCCCAAAGGCGTGGTGCATACGTCCGGCGGCTACCTCGTCTATGCCTCGATGACCCACGAATATACCTTCGATTACAAGGACGGCGACGTCTTCTGGTGCACCGCCGACGTGGGCTGGGTCACCGGGCACAGCTATATCGTCTACGGACCGCTGGCCAACGGCGCCACCACACTGATGTTCGAGGGCGTGCCGACCTACCCCGATGCCAGCCGCTTCTGGGCGGTCTGCGAAAAGCACAAGGTGAACCAGTTCTACACCGCGCCGACCGCGATCCGCGCGCTGATGGGCAAGGGCACCAAGTTTGTCGAGAAACACGACCTGTCGAGCCTGAAACTGCTGGGCACCGTCGGCGAGCCGATCAACCCCGAGGCATGGAACTGGTACAACGAGAATGTCGGCAAGGGCCGCTGCCCGATCGTCGATACCTGGTGGCAGACCGAGACCGGCGGACACATGATGACGCCGCTGCCCGGCGCCCATGTCCTCAAGCCCGGCGCGGCACAAAAGCCCTTCTTCGGGGTCACGCCGCTGGTACTGGACCCGACGAGTGGCGAGGTGATCGAAGGCGATGGCGTCGAGGGTGTGCTGGTGCTGGCCGATAGCTGGCCGGGCCAGATGCGCACGATCTATGGCGATCACGACCGCTTCGTGAAAACCTATTTCTCGGACTACAAGGGCTACTACTTCACCGGCGACGGCTGCCGCCGCGATGAGGATGGCGATTACTGGATCACCGGCCGCGTCGATGACGTGATCAACGTTTCGGGCCACCGCATGGGCACCGCCGAGGTGGAAAGCGCCCTTGTCGCGCATGAAACCGTATCCGAGGCCGCCGTGGTCGGCTATCCGCATCCGCTCAAGGGGCAGGGCATCTATTGCTACGTCACCCTGATGAACGACGAAACGCCCACCGATGAGCTGAAAAAGACGCTGTCGGATTGGGTCCGCCGGGAAATTGGCCCGATCGCCAAGCCCGATGTCATCCAGTGGGCCCCCGGCCTGCCCAAGACGCGGTCCGGCAAGATCATGCGCCGCATCCTGCGCAAGATCGCTGAAAACGACTTTGCGTCGCTCGGCGACACCTCGACGCTGGCCGACCCGTCCGTGGTCGACGAGTTGATCGAAAACCGGGCAGTCAAGTAAGGCCGGATGATGAGCACACAGACCAGAACCCGCCCCGTCAACCTGATCCTTCTCGGCCCTCCGGGCGCCGGGAAGGGCACCCAGGCCCGCATGCTGGAGGAGCGCTTCGGCCTCGTGCAACTGTCCACTGGCGATCTGCTGCGCGATGCCGTCGCCAAGGGGACGGCGGCCGGAAAATCCGCCAAGGCGGTGATGGAGGCGGGCGATCTGGTTTCAGACGAGATCGTCATCGCCATCCTGTCGGACCGACTCGACCAGCCCGATATCACCAAGGGCACCATCCTCGACGGTTTCCCCCGCACCGAGGCACAGGCCGCAGCCCTCGATGACCTGCTGGCAAAGTGCGGCCAGAAGATCGACGCCGCGATCAGCCTCGAAGTGGAGGACGAGGCGATGGTCGCCCGCGTCGCCGGGCGCTACACCTGTGCCGGTTGCGGCGAAGGCTATCACGACGACTTCAAGCGCCCCGCCAAAGCCGGGGTCTGCGACAAATGCGGCGGCACCGAATTCAAGCGGCGGGCCGACGACACCGCCGAAACGGTGCGTACGCGCCTTGCGGCCTACCACGACCAGACTGCCCCGCTGATCGCCTATTACGACGCGCGCGGCGCGCTGACCCGCGTGCCCGCGATGGGCGATATCGACCGGATCGCTGCCAGCCTCGGCAAGATCGTGGCTGGCGTCACGGATCGGTGACACGAAATTCGCCGGCGCCTGCAGGAGGAGCGGCGGCGATGAAAAGACCCGGATCGGCCGCGAAGGACGGACCGGGAACTCAAAGAAAGGGAGACTTCACATGGCCGAAAAGCCATCGAACAACGAATACTGGGCCGCGAACATCCGCCTCGTCACCATCTGCCTGGTGATCTGGGCGCTTGTCTCGTTCGGCTTTGCCATTCTGCTGCGCCCGCTTCTCAGCGGCATTGCGGTGGGCGGCGCCGATCTGGGCTTCTGGTTTGCCCAACAAGGGTCGATCCTTGTTTTTCTGGTGCTGATTTTCTTCTACGCATGGCGCATGAACTCGCTCGACAAGCAGTTCGGCGTCGACGAAGAATAAGGGACGGACCGACCAATGGATCAAACAACAATCAACTTCATCTTCGTGGGCGCGTCCTTCGCGCTCTACTTCGGAATCGCGATCTGGGCCCGGGCCGGCTCCACCAGCGAATTCTACGCCGCGGGCCGTGGTGTGAACCCGGTCATCAACGGCATGGCAACGGCGGCTGACTGGATGTCGGCGGCTTCGTTCATCTCGATGGCC
>PFEX01000075.1:21397-30642 GCA_002783145.1 Rhodobacteraceae bacterium CG17_big_fil_post_rev_8_21_14_2_50_65_11
GTCGGCTACAACAACTCGTCCTTCCTGATGGGCTGGACAGGCGGCTACGTGCTGATGGCCATGCTGCTGGCACCTTACCTTCGCAAGTTCGGCAAATACACCGTGCCGGAATTCGTCGGTGACCGCTATTACAGCCAGACGGCGCGCATCGTTGCCGTGGTCTGCCTGATCGTGATCTCCACCACCTACGTGATCGGCCAGATGACCGGTGCCGGCGTGGCGTTCTCGCGTTTTCTGGAGGTGGACAACACCACCGGCCTGATCATCGCCTCGCTCGTCGTCGCCGTCTACGCGGTTCTGGGCGGCATGAAGGGCATCACCTACACGCAGGTGGCGCAATACTGCGTCCTGATCGTCGCTTACACCATTCCGGCCGTGTTCATCTCGCTGCAACTGACGGGCAACCCGATTCCGGGTCTGGGTCTGTTTTCCTCGATGACGGCAGGCAATGCCGGCGGTGTCGAGGCGGGCGTTCCGCTTCTGGCCAACCTCAACGGGCTGCTCGACGATCTCGGCTTCAACGAATATACCACTGGCACGAGCTACCTGAACATGGCGCTCTTCACGCTGTCGCTGATGATCGGCACCGCGGGCCTGCCGCACGTGATCATCCGCTTCTTCACGGTGCCCCGCGTGGCCGATGCCCGCTGGTCCGCCGGCTGGGCGCTGGTGTTCATCGCGCTGCTCTACCTCACGGCACCGGCCGTTGGCGCAATGGCGCGGCTGAACATCATCACCACGATGTGGCCCGAGGGCGTCGAAAGCGAAGCGGTTGCGCAAGAGAACCTGCCCGACTGGTTCCAGACATGGGAAGTGACCGGCCTGCTCGGCGTCGAGGACCTGAACGGCGATGGCCGCATCCAGTACTACAACGATGCGTCGCCCGAAGGTCAGGCTTTCGCAGAGGCCAACGGGCTGGAAGGCAACGAGCTTGTCACCTTCAACCGTGACATCCTCGTTCTCGCCAACCCGGAGATTGCACAGCTTCCAAGCTGGGTGATCGGCCTGATCGCGGCCGGCGGTCTGGCGGCCGCCCTGTCCACTGCGGCAGGTCTGCTTCTGGCCATCTCCTCGGCGATCAGCCACGACCTGATCAAGTCGGTGATCAACCCCGGCATCACGGAAAAGGGTGAGCTTCTGGCCGCCCGGCTCTCGATGATCGTGGCGATCATCCTGGCGACATTGCTGGCCCTGAACCCGCCGGGCTTCGCGGCGCAAACCGTGGCGCTTGCCTTCGGCCTTGCAGCGGCGTCGCTGTTCCCGACGCTGATGATGGGGATCTTCTACAAGCGCATGAACTCTGCCGGGGCAATTACGGGGATGCTGGCGGGTCTGATCTCGACCCTGCTGTATCTCTTCCTGTACCTTGGCTGGCTCTTCATCCCTGGCACCGCGATGCTGGATTCCAGCCAGTATCTGTTCGGCATCCCGCCGGCATCCTTCGGACCGGTTGGCGCTCTGCTCAACTTCGTCGTCGCCTACCTCGTGTCAAACGCGACCGAGGAACCGCCGCAGGAAATCCAGGACCTGGTGGAATCGGTTCGCATCCCGCGTGGGGCCGGCGCAGCGACCGACCACTAAGGATTTGCCATTCCGCAGGGCCTGCGACATCGTGGGCCCTGTGCGAAACAGCGGCGCATCCCGACCCTAGCGGGGTGCGTCCTTTCATTTCCGGGGGAACCCGACCATGCCCGACCAAAGCCGCGATATCCTATACCGGACCCATCCCTATGACAGCCTGCCGGCCGAAGCACTCGACGTGCTTGCCCATGACGTGGAAAGGCGCGAGGTGACGGCGGGAGAGCTGATCTACACCCACGGTCAGCGCCTCGACGCGCTTTACCTGATCATCCGCGGCCGGATTGACGTCACCGACGCCAGCGGCGAAATCGTGTCGACCCTCGGCCCCGGCAATTCCTTCGGCGAACGCGGCCTGATGCGCGACGGGTGCGCCGCGACCTCCGCCCGCGCCGCCGAGGATGGCGAGCTTCTGACCATTCCCGCCACGACCTTCCGCGCACTGGTGGCTGAACACCCCCGCGTCGCCCGCTTTTTCGACCGCACAAGGCCCGCCCGCGCCAAGCGCCAGGATCTGACCACCATGTCGCTTGACGACATGATGACGCGCGATCCCCTGACCGTGCCGCCCGATACCGGCATCGCCGCCGCCGCGCGCAAGATGCGCGACAACCGCGTCTCTTCGCTGATGGTGACCGACGGCGACGCTGTCGTCGGCATTGTCACCACCCGCGACCTGACCAACAAGGCGTTGGCCGAGGGCCTGTCGCACCGCGCCCCGGTGCGCGAGGTGATGACAGCCGATCCGATGACCCTGCCGCCCTCGGCGCTGGTGTCGGACGTGTTGCACGCGATGGTGGAACGCCACATCACCCACATGCCGGTGGTCGAGGGCGGCAAGCTTGTCGGCATGCTGACCCAGACCGACCTCACACGGTTTCAAGCCACCTCGTCGGCGGCGCTGATCCAGGATATCGCCGAGGCGGCAAGGCTGGAAGATCTCGCCAAATCCGTCGGCCGCATTCCGCAGCTCCTGATGCAGCTCGTCGGCGCCCACAATGCGCATCAGGTCGTCACCCGGCTGATCACCGATGTCGGTGACGCCACCACAAGGCGGCTGCTGGCAATGGCCGAGGCCAAGCTTGGCCTGCCGCCGGTGCCCTACCTCTGGCTGGCCTGTGGAAGCCAGGGCCGGCAGGAGCAGACCGGCATCAGCGACCAGGACAATTGCCTGATCATCGACGACGCCATGCAGCCCGGCGATGACGATTATTTCAAGGCGCTTGCGACATTCGTGTCGGACGGGCTGAGTGCCTGCGGCTATTTCTACTGTCCGGGGGACATGATGGCGACGGCGGATCGCTGGCGCCAGCCGCTCCATGTCTGGCGCAGCTATTTCGACAAGTGGATCGCCACCCCGAACCCGGAGGCGCAGATGCTTGCCTCCGTCATGTTCGACCTGCGCCCGATCGGCGGCGAGGTGGAGCTGTTCGCCGATCTTCAGGCGCAAACCCTGAAAAAAGCCGCCGCCAACTCCATCTTTGTGGCGCACATGGTGTCGAACTCCCTCAAGCACACGCCGCCGCTTGGCCTGTTCCGAGGCTTTGCCACCGTGCGCTCTGGAGAGCACAAGAACACCCTCGACCTCAAGCTCGCTGGCGTCGTGCCGATCGTGGACCTTGGCCGCATCTACGCCCTGCAAGGCCAGTTGACCGAGGCCAACACCCGCGCCCGGCTGGTCGCCGCGATCGACGGCGGCAAGGTGTCGGCCAGCGGCGGGCGCGACCTTCTCGATGCCTACGACATGATCGCCGATATCCGCCTGCAACACCAGGCCGCGCAGATCCGCCGCGGCGAGAAACCCGACAATTTCATGCCTCTCACCGACCTTTCGGATTTCGAGCGCAGCCACCTGCGCGACGCCTTCGTGGTGGTCAAAACCATGCAATCCGCCGCCAGCCAGGGCCGCGGTTATCTTAGCTGAAAGGCCCTTTATGTTCTGGACCCTCGTCACCGCCTTCGTTGCCGCCTTCGCCGGGGCCGGGGCGGGCTTTGCCCTGCGCCACCTGTCCGGCAAGCGCCTGCCCAAGGGGATCGTCCCCGTCGCCGCCGGCCTTGCGATGCTTGCCTCCACCGTGGCGCTCGAATACGGCTGGGCGACGAACGTGCTCAAGACCCTGCCCGCCGATTTGGTCGTGATCTCCGAACGCCAGCATCAGGCATGGTATCAGCCCTGGACCTTTGCCCGCCCGTGGGTGCGCGGCTTCGTCGCCTTCTCGCCCGCCGACACGGTGGAAACCGCCGAAGGCTCCGGCATCCTCGTGGTGCAATTGCGCCTGCACGAACGCTGGCAGCCGCCAATGCAACTGCCGATCCTCGTCGATTGTGCCGAGGGCCGCAGGGCGCAGATCGACCCAGACACCACCTTTGACGACACAGGCCAGCCCGAGAACGCCAACTGGATCCCCGCCGGTCGCGGCGATCCCATCATCGAGGCAGTCTGCGGCCCGACCGCCACCGCTTGACACGAAAACCGGGGCCAAGGAGGCGTTGCGCGACCGCCCCCGCCCCCCAAAACGGAATTGGGGCAAGGAGGAGGCCCCACCCTCATGTTCACCCATCTTTCCCTGCGTCTGCGCATCTTTCTGTTCTTTGCCTTCCTCGCCCTTGCCACCTCGGCCCTTGCCATCGCCGGGCTGGTCTTGGGGTATACACGGCTGGGCGAGCATCACGCCCTTTCCGCCTTCGTCATCGCCGGGGCCGTCGCGGTGCTGGCGATCCTGGCGCTCACCACCTGGATCTGGGTGCTGTTCGACGAAAACGTCGCGCGCCCGGTGGAACGGCTCGCCGCCGACATGCGCGCCCGGGCCCATACCGATGTGACGCACGATATCGACCACGAAGCGGCAAAATACCTCGGCGATCTGGGCACCGCCGCCGCCGCCGTCACCCGCGACCTGACAGATACGCGCAACGCCATGGCGATGGCCGTGGGCCGCGAAACCGCGCGGCTCGGGCTCGAAAAGTCGCGGCTGGAAACGCTGCTGGCCGAGGTGCCGCTTGGCGTGCTCTTCTGCGCCCCTGATCACCATGTGGTGCTCTACAATGCCCGCGTGGTGGAGATCCTCGGGCAAAGTGAGGCGCTCGGCCTCAACCGCCCCCTCCACCACCTGCTTCTACCCGGCCCGATCCGGCAGGCTTATGACCGGCTGCGCGCGGCAGACACGGACGAAGGCGCCGACCTCCTCTGTGCGACCCGCGAAGGCGCCCGCCTGCTGGAGGCGCGCATGCATCTTCTTTCGCTGGAAGGGCAGGAAACCGATGGCCCCGGCTACGTGCTGTCGCTGCGCGACGTATCGCAGGATCTCGGCGTGCATGCCGAACGCGCCGCCCTGCTCGACCGCCTGATCATGGCCACGAGCGCCGCGCTGCCCGACCTGCCCGAAGACCGCCGCAGCGCCCTCGACGCGACGCTGACCGAGGTCGTCGCCCGCAAGGCCGCCACCGATACCGCCTGGTGGCCGATGGAGGTGCTGGCCCTCGGCGATCTTGCCGCCGCCCTGCGTGCCCGCCTTGCCCGGCGCGATATCGGCCTGGTCGCCGACCTGCCCACGCGCCGCATCCGCTGCGACGGCTATGCCATCACCCGGCTGCTGGAACGGCTGGCGCGCGGCTGGGCGGATCTCGGCGCGACCGGTGTCACCCTGCGCGCCGTGCACGTCGGCGATCGCGCAGTGACCCTCAGCCTTGCCGCCGATACCCCCGCCCCCGACCGGGCGACCCTAGAGGCGTGGCTGACGAAACCGCTCAGCCCCGGCTTCGTCAGCTTTACCGGCGGCGACGTACAGACCACCCACGGCACCCGCGTCACCATCGCCCCGGACGGCCAAGCGCTGCACCTGTCGCTACCGCTGGCGGTCCCGCGCGCCGCGCCGCCCGCCCGCGCGATGCAATACGATTTCGACCTGCTGCATGCGACCCTGCCCGCGAAACTGTCCGAGGCGCGGATGTCGCAACTCAATTTCGTGATTTTCGACACCGAGACCACCGGCCTCAACCCTCAGGTGGACGAGATCTGCCAGATCGCAGCGGTGCGCGTTGTCAATGGCCGCATCCGCGCGCAGGAACGCTTCGACATGCTGGTCAACCCGGGTCGTAGGATTCCCGCCGCCTCGACCGCCGTGCACCACGTCACCAACGAAATGGTGGCAGACGCCCCCGACGCGGCTACGGCCCTGGCGCGCTTTCACCGTTTTGCCGACAACAACGTGCTGGTGGCCCACAACGCGCCCTTCGACATGGCGTTCCTGCAACGGCGCGAGGCAGAAATCGGGCTGCGCTTCGATCAACCGATCCTCGACACGGTGCTGTGTTCCGCCATCCTTTTCGGCCAGTCGGCGGAACACACGCTCGATGCACTCTGCGACCGGCTGGCCATCACCATCCCCGAGGCGGACCGCCACACCGCCATCGGCGACGCCATTGCAACGGCCACGGCCTTCGCACGCATGATCCCGATGATGGAGGCCGCGCAGCTGCCCACATTGGGGGCGGTGATCAAGGCCTTCGACCGCCACGCGCGGCTGATCCGACATCTCAATTGACCAATGCGGGCCGGTCTGCGCCTGATCATCTAGAAGAACACCGGAGGAAACCATGGCCCGCACCCCGCTATACAAGGCCGCCGAGGCAGAGATCCTGCGCCGGATCGCCACCGGCGCCTGGCCCGTGGGTATGCGCCTTGGCAATGAATTCGAACTGGCCGAGGATTTCGGCGTCAGCCAGGGCACCATGCGTCGCGCGCTGATGACGGTGGAGGCGTTGGGCTATCTCGATCGCAAACCGGGTCGCGGCACGGTGGTCGCCGAACCGCAAGCGGCCACCACCACGCCGCCTCCAGACTTCCGCCGCCTCACCCGGCCCGACGGAACGCCGCTGCCCCTTACCGTGTTCCGCGCCCGCCTGACCCGCCGCTTGCCCGAAGGCCTGGAGGCCGGGCTCTTCGACGGCCCGCTGCATGCCCTGGCCCGAACCCTGAAATGCAGCCCCGACCGCTTCGCGCTGGAAGAAATCGTGCTGCCCGTGGCGCACCGCCCGGACATGGAAGAGGACCAGCCCGCCGCATTCATCGACCTTTTGTCCGGCCTCGGCCTCGCCGCCGCGCGCATCGACGACCGCCTGCACGCGGAGGTCACCGACATGGCCACCTCCGTCGCCCTTGCCTGCGACCGCTACACCGGCCTGCTGTGCCTCACCCGCCTTGCCCGCGACAGGCACGGCGCACCGATCGCCCGGCAGACCCTGCGCATGGCCGGCCCGGTCGCCTATGGCGTGACCCTCGGCCCCTGACGCGAACCGCTCTTTCTTCTTGGCAAAAATACTTCCGCCGGAGGCGTCCCACCGCCTCGCCCGGGGTCCCATCGACCGGATGTGCCCCCTGCACACCCCGCGTCCCGGCGCCCCGAGGAAGGCCCCGCAGGGGCCTGAGGAGGGCCGCCGCCGGTCGACGCGCGACAGCGCGGCGAAACCGACTTCATATGCACGCCGGATTCACCGCCGCCCCCTCGGATCAGCCGAAGCCGCCGATGCGCACCGCCACGTCCAGCATCCGGTTCGAGAAGCCCCATTCATTGTCGTACCAGCCAAAGACGCGCAGCATCCCGCCTTCCGCGCGCTTGACCTCCGGCGCCGCCACGATCAGCGATTCAGGCCGCTGCCGCAGATCCGAAGACACCAAGGGCTTGTTGGTATACCCGATCACACCCCCAACATGCGCCAGCATTTCGCGCAGCGTCCCCACCGGGGGCCGGTCCCGCAGCAGCACCGCCATATCGACACATGACACGCTCGCCACCGGCACCCGCACCGCCGACCCGGTAATTCGCCCGGCCAGGTGCGGCAGCACGAGGTCGACCAGCTTCTCGGCACTCGTCGTCGTCGGCACCATCGACAACGCCGCCGCCCTGCTCCGCGCCGCGTTTCCCGTCGCCATATCGACCGTCGGCTGACTTCCCGTATAACAATGCACCGTCGTCATCAGCGCGCTTTCCAGCCCGTATGCATCGTCCAGAACCCGCGCCAGCGGGGCGAGCGCATTGGTGGTGCAGGAGGCGTTGGAGATGATCCGGTGATCAGCCGCAAGCCGCGCGTCGTTCGCGCCCAATACTACCGTCAGATCCGCTTCCGGGCAGGGGCCGGAGATCAGCACCCGAGCCGCGCCAGCCGCCAGGCCCTGCTCGGCGATACGGCGATCTCTGGCGCGGCCGGTGCAGTCCATCAGCACATCCACACGCTTCAGGTCAAGCGCGGCAAGCTCCGCCTCGCGGGTGACGGGTATGGCCCTTCCCCCGGCCACCAGCAGGCCGCCCCGAACCTCCACCCCGCCGGGAAACGGACCAAAGACACTATCGTACTCAAAGAGGTAGGCACAGGTTTCCAGATCGGCGATATCATTGACACCGACGATTTCCAGGCCCGGCCAGGTGTCACTCGTCAGCCAGGCGCGCAGGATGGATCGTCCAATGCGTCCAAAGCCGTTGATCACCACGCTTGTCATGCACCATCCCCCGTTGTCAGACCTCGAATGCAGTGATGCACCGGGCGGGTCGGCGGGTGCAAGGGGCGGCCCGGGCTGCGGTGCCGCAACGCCAGGACGGCGCGCCGCCCCCCTTGCAGACGACTCGCGGTAACGTCCACGGACGTGGTGTAATTTCTGCGCCGTCAACGGTGTAATCTCAGGTGGCCCGAGGTTTATGGTTGAGGTGGAGTTTGGCGACGTCAACCACGAACCACACGGAGACCCCGATGACCAAGACCACCATGGACCTGACCGAGCTTCTGCAAAAGCATGATCAGGGCGACTTGCTGCGCTCGATCGCAGAAGCCGTCCTACAGCTGATCATGGAGGCCGATGTCGACGTCCTGATCGGCGCCGGTCGCCATGAACGGGCCGAGCAGCGGACGACCTGGCACAACGGCTACCGCGATCGCTCTTTGGACACCCGTTTGGGCACACTGAACCTGCGCGTGCCGAAGCTGCGGCAGGGCAGCTACTTCCCGGGCTTTCTTGAGGCCCGCAAGACGTCGGAACAGGCGCTGGTCGCGGTGATCCAGGAGGCGTGGATCGGTGGCGTCTCGACCCGCCGCGTCGACGAGCTGGTGCAGGCCATGGGGCTGAGCGGCATCTCGAAGAGCACGGTATCGAAGCTCTGCAAGGATATCGACGAGCGGGTCGGCGAGTTCCTCAACCGCCCGCTGACCGGGGACTGGCCCTATGCCTGGCTGGACGCCACCTATCTGAAGGTGCGCCAGGGCTGACGTTCATCACCTGACACAACCGATCCGTTGCAAAGCTGCCGCGATGTTCCTCGACGAACCTGAACCTCACGGCTTTTGGCTCGCGAAGAACTGGGTGGCCTTTTTTAGGATGTCCCTCTCCTCGCGCAGTATGCGGTTTTCGCGCCGGAGCCGTTCGTTCTCAAGCGCAAGTTCGCGATCCTCAACCGACACCACATCTGTGTCGCGGTGTGCCGTGATCCATTTGTTCAGCGTCGACATCCCGACCCCAAGATCATCTGCAATCTGTTTGCGTGAAAGCCCGCTGGTCAGCGCGATCCGCACCGCATCCTTGCGAAATTCATCCGTCCTGACTGTGCCCATGGTTCATCTTCTTTGCTGCACATTACGCTATCAAAGGAGCGGCACCAAATCGCGGCAGGATGCTGGGC
>PFEX01000159.1:0-665 GCA_002783145.1 Rhodobacteraceae bacterium CG17_big_fil_post_rev_8_21_14_2_50_65_11
CGCGTCGCGCAGGGCGCGGATGTTTTGCCCGTAGACTTGCGGTGTGGCCACCGATCCGCCCTTGAACACCGCCGAGCCCGCGACCAGCACATCGGCGCCGGCCGCGGCCACAAGCGGCGCGGTCTCGGGCGTCACGCCGCCGTCGATCTGGATGTGAACGGGCCGGTCGCCGATCATTGCGCGCAGGCGGCGGGTCTTCTCGACGCCAGAGCGGATGAAGCTCTGCCCGCCGAAACCGGGGTTCACCGTCATGATGAGCACCATGTCGACGAGGTCGAGCACATGTTCGATCGCCTCCAGCGGCGTGCCGGGGTTGAGGCTGACGCCCGCCATCTTGCCGGTGGCCTTGATCGCCTGCAAGGTGCGGTGGATATGCGGGCCGGCCTCGACATGGGCGGTGATCATGTCGGCGCCGGCCTCGGCATAGGCCTCGATATACGGGTCCACCGGCGCGATCATCAGGTGCACGTCCATGACGGTGGTGACATGCGGGCGGAACGCCTTCACCGCCGGCGGTCCGAAGGTGAGGTTGGGCACGAAATGGCCATCCATCACGTCGACATGCACCCAGTCGGCGCCCTGGTCCTCGATGGCGCGGATCTCGCGCCCGAAATCGGCGAAATCGGCGGACAGGATCGACGGCGCGATCTTTATGGAACGGTTGA
>PFEX01000159.1:703-7799 GCA_002783145.1 Rhodobacteraceae bacterium CG17_big_fil_post_rev_8_21_14_2_50_65_11
ACGGAGAAGCCGTAGAGCGCCTCGAACCCCTTTTCGCGGCCATGGCCGGAATGCCCGACGCCGCCGAAGGGCAGCTCCACGCCGCCCGCCGCGCCGTAATTGTTGATGAAGATCTGCCCCGCGCGCAACCGCTTGGCCATCCGCATCTGCCGTGCCCCGTCGCGCGACCAGACCGAGGCGACCAGCCCGTATTCGGTGCCATTGGCGATCGCGACGGCTTCCTCCTCGTCGGCGAAGGGGAGGATCACCTGAACCGGGCCGAAAATCTCGTCCTGCGCGAGGCGATGATCCGGGCCGATGCCCGAGACAAGCACCGGCGCCACGTAATGCCCGCCTTCCGGGGCATCCTCGACGATGCGGCCGCGGCTGAGGATGTGGTTGTCGTCGATCAACGACAGGAAGCCGTCCACGATTTCCTTCTGCCGGGTGGAGATCAGGGGCCCGACCTTGAGATCATCCATCGCGGGGCCGACGGTCAGACCGTCATAGGCCGCCGCCATGTGGGTGCAGAGTTCGTCGTAAAGGCTTTCATGGACGAGGATGCGCGACGAGGCGGAACAGGTCTGCCCGGCATTCTGGATGCCTGCGTTGACGAGGAAGGGCAGGGCCTTTTCAAGGTCGGCATCCTCGAACACCACCTGCGGCGACTTGCCGCCCAATTCCAGCGTCACCGGCACGATGTTGTGCGCCGCCGCCGTCTGCACCCGCTTGCCCACCCCGACCGAGCCGGTGAAGGAGATGTGGTTGACGCCGGGATGTGCGGTCAGCGCCGCGCCGGCCTCCTCGCCCAGTCCCGGCACCACGTTGAGCGCGCCATCGGGCAGCCCCGCCTGCCGCGCCAGATCGGCAAAGGCGAGGGCGGAAAGGCACGCCTCCTCCGCCGGTTTCAGCACGCAGGCATTGCCCATCGCCAGGGCCCCCCCGACGGAGCGGCCGATGATCTGCATCGGGTAATTCCACGGCACGATATGACCCGTCACGCCGTGCGGCTCGCGCAGGGTGTAAACGGTATAGCCTTGCTGGAACGGGATCGTTTCGCCCATCACCTTGTCGGCGGCACCGCCGTAGAATTCCATGTAACGCGCAAGCGCCACGGCATCGCCGCGCGCCTGCGTCAGGGGCTTGCCGACATCCGTCGCTTCGATCTCGGCCAGTTCGTCGATCTTTTGGGATATGAGCCACGAGAGGCGCATCAGGATGCGTCCGCGCTCCGCCGCGGTCAGCGCGCCCCACTCGCCTTCCAGGGCGTCCCGCGCCGCCGTCACTGCGTTGTCGATGTCCTCGGCGTTGCCGCGCGCGATGCGACCGATTTCCGCGCCGGTGGAAGGGTTTTCCAGGGGCAGCGTCGCGCCGCTTGCGGGCAGGACCCAGCGGCCCCCGATAAACACTTCTGCGGGATCGAACCAAAGCTGCATGGGTGACTCCTGTTTCAAGATGATCGGATCGGGCGCGCGGTCTGCACGGGACGGACGCCTCCGGCGGGAGGATTTGTGCCAAGAAGAAGGGCAGGGCGCGCGTTAACCTTAATGAAGGGTTGCGGTGTGATGGGCGTTGTCATGACGGGCGTGCGTATCCGGGCAAGCGCGGTGCGGCGGCCAGCAGAGCCTGCGTGTATTCGTGCCCCGGCGCGGCGAAGACCTGTTCGGTCGGGCCTTGCTCGACGATGCGGCCGGCCTGCATCACCATCACCCGGTCGGTGATCGCGCGCACCACCGTCAGGTCATGCGAGATGAACAGGTAGCTCAGCCCCATCCGGTCTTGCAGGTCGGCCAGCAGGTCGAGGATGCGGGCGCGCACGCGCACGTCGAGGGCGGAGACGGCTTCGTCCAGCACGAGGATTTTCGGGTTCGTGATCAGCGCCCGCGCGATGGCGATACGTTGGCGCTGTCCGCCGGAAAACTCGTGTGGATACTTGTCCATGTCCGAGGGCTGCAGACCCACGGCCAAAAGCGCCTCGCCCACCTTTCTGCGGCGGTCCTCGCGGGGGGGGTTCTCATCGAGCAGGGGGAAGGGGTCGGCGACAAGGTGGTCCACCCGCCAGCGTGGGTTGAAACTGCCGTAAGGGTCCTGGAACACGACCTGGATACCGGCGCGCAGGGCGTTCGGCATGGCCGGCGAGACCGGGTTGCCAAGCGCCGCGATCTCGCCGCCCTGGACCTTGTCGAGGCCAAGGAGGGCGCGGGTCAGGGTGGACTTGCCGCAGCCCGATTCGCCCACGAGGCCAAGGCTTTCGCCCGTCTTGAGGGTGAGGCTGACCCCGTCGACGGCCTTGACCGGCGCACCCCGCCGCAACAGGCCGGTGCGTGGACCGGGGTAGTGGCGGTCGACATCGCTGGCAGTGAGCAAGGGCGCCCCCAAAGGGCGCGGGGTGCGGGTCGGGCGGTGGTCCGAGGCCTCGAACAGGGCGCGGGTATAGGGGTGGCGCTGTTCACTCAGCACTTGCGGCGTCGGTCCTTGTTCGACGATCTCGCCCGCCTGCATCACCGCGACATGGTCGGCCATGTCGGCGACCACGGCCAGGTCATGGGTGATCAGCAGCAGCGCCATGCCCTCCTCCTCGACCAGCCCGCGCAGAAGGTCGAGGATCTGCGCCTGCGTGGTCACGTCGAGCGCGGTGGTCGGCTCATCGGCGATCAGCAGGCGGGGGCGCAGGGCGATGGCGGTGGCGATGCAGACGCGTTGCCGCTGACCGCCAGACAGTTCATGCGGGTAGCGGTCGAGCGCGATCTGCGGCAAGCCAACCCGGTCAAGCCTGGCCCGGGCGACATCGCGCGCGTCGGCGTGGGTCGCGATGCCGTGGATGCGCAGGGTCTCAGCCACCTGGTTGCCGATGGTTTGCACCGGGTTGAGGGCCGTCATCGGTTCCTGGAAGATCATGCCAAGCTGATTGCCGCGCAGGGCGCACATCTCGGCCTCGGGCTTGTCCAGAAGGTTGATGCTGTCGAGGGTGACGGCGCCGCTGGTGCGCGCGCTCTCGGGCAGCAGACGCATCAGCGCAAGCGCCGTCATCGACTTGCCCGAGCCGCTTTCGCCGACCAGTCCGAAGGTGCGCCCCGGCACCATGGCGAAGGACACGTCGCGCAGGATCGCCTCGCCATGGATGGCGAGCGAGAGGTTCTCGACCGCGATCATTGCCGCTGCCTCCGTAGCCTTGGGTCGAGCAGGTCGCGCAGCCCGTCGCCCATCAGGTTGAGGCCGAGCACCATCAGCACGATGGCAAGACCGGGCAGGATCGCCAGCATCGGGTGGCTGTAAATCATCGTCTGCGCATCCGACAGCATCCGCCCCCAGCTTGGCACCGGCGGCTGCACCGACAGGCCGACATAGGACAGCGCCGCCTCGGCCAGGATGCCAAGCGAAAACTGGATCGTGGCCTGCACGATCAACAGGTTGACGATGTTGGGCAGGATATGCTCGACGCTGATCCGGGTCCTGCCCTTGCCGGCGACGCGGGCGGCAAGGATGTAATCCAGCGTCCACAGGCTGAGAGCGCCGCCGCGCGCCACGCGGGCGAAGACGGGGATGTTGAAGATGCCGATGGCGATGATCGCGTTGAAGGCGGAGGGGCCGAACACGGCGGTGATCAGGATCGCGATGACAAGGCTGGGGAAGGCGAAGATGAGGTCGTTGCCGCGCATGATGAGCTCGTCCAGCAGGCTGCCGCGCGTGGCGGCGGCGGCAAGGCCCAACGGCACGCCGATCACCACCCCGATGCTGACGGCGACGAGGGCCACCGCCAGCGACACGCGCGCGCCGACCATCAGCATCGACAGCAGGTCGCGCCCGAACTGGTCGGTGCCGAGCGGGAACTCGGATGAGGCCGGTTGCAGGCGGTTGGCGATGACAAGCTGTTCCACGTCATGCGGCGTCCAGACGAAGGACAGCAGCGCCATGGCAAGGAACACCGCCGAGAGCGCGGCGCCGAGGATCATGGAGACCGGCAGGCGGGTCATGCGCGGCGCCTCAGTCGCGGGTCGGCAATGGCATAGGCGATATCGACCAGGAAGGTCACCAGGATCACCGCGAAGACCAGCAGCATGGTGACGGATTCGACCACCACGAGGTCGCGCTGCGTGATGCCCTGGAAGATCAGCCGCCCGAGGCCGGGCAGGAAGAACACGTTCTCGATGATGATCGCGCCGGCCAGCAGGAAGGAGAATTGCAGCCCGATGATCGTCAGCACCGGGATCAGCGCATTCCTGAGCGCGTGGCGCAAGAGCGCCTGCCGCCGCGACAGCCCCTTGGCCCGAGCGGTGCGCATGTAATCCTGCGCCAGCGTCTCGATCAGGGCCGAGCGCATGACACGCGCAAGGATCGCCGCCTGTGGCAGGGCCAGCGCGATCGACGGCAGGACCAGCGATTTCAGCGCCGCAAGTGGCGTGTTCCAACCCGGAAAACCGCCGGCGCTGAACCATTGCAGGGTGACAGCAAAGACCAGCACCAGCAGCATTCCGAACCAGAAATTCGGGATCGCGATGCCAAGCTGCGTGCCGCCCATGATGCCGTAATCGAGGCCCCGCCCGCGATTCGCCGCCGACAGGATGCCGATGGGAAAGGCCAGCACCGTGGACAGGATCAGCGACAGCACCGCCAGCGGGATCGAGATCCAGAGCCGATCGGAAACAAGCTCCGCCACCGGCACGCGGTAGGTGTAGGAGGTGCCGAAATCGCCCTGCACCATGCCCGAAATCCAGCCGACATAGCGCGCCGCCTTGCTGCCATCGAGCCCGAGATCGGCGCGCAGCGCGGCGACCGTCGCCTCATCGGCGTTGAGGCCCAGCATGAAGGCCGCCGGGTCGCCGGGAATGACCTCGATCACCGTGAAGATGACAAGGCTGGCAACGATCAGGCTGAGGCCGAGCGACAGAAGGCGACCGAGGATATAGCGCAGCATGGGGGCGACGTTAGACGGCGAATTCCGACAACGCCAGAGGGGACTTGCCAAACGAGGTCGCTTCGGATTATCGCCAGGGAAGGCAGGGGCGATGGCGTCGTTCCGGCGGCCCGGTCAGGCCGCTCGCCTGCGGGCCCTCCCCGCGACCGCCCTGAACGCCGGGGCCTTGGTCAGATGAAGGAAATCCCACATGACCCGTCCCGAATTTTTCCGGTTTCACAACGGCGACAAGGCGGCTCTGCCGTTTTCACAAGGCGAATACGACGCGCGCCTGATGGGGTTGCGCACGATCATGGATGCGCATGGCGTCGCGGCGGCGGTGCTGACCTCGATGCACAACGTCGCCTATTATTCCGGCTTTCTCTACTGCGCCTTCGGGCGGCCCTACGGGCTGGTGGTGACGGCGAGCGAGGCGGTGGTGATCGCCGCCGGCATCGACGCGGGCCAACCGTGGCGGCGCTGCGCCACCGATACGATCACCTATACCGATTGGCAGCGCGACAATTTCTGGCGCGCGGTGCGGCACGTCGCGGGGACAGGAAGGGTGATCGGATATGAGGGCGATCACCTGACACTGGCGCAACTGGAAAAGCTGCGCGGATTTCTTGAGCCAATCGGCGAGGTCGATATCGCACCGCGGACGATGCAGCAAAGGATGCGTAAATCGCCCGCCGAAATCGCCCTGATCCGGGCCGGGGCGGCGGTGGCGGATATCGGCGGATACGCGATAAAAGACGCGATAAAAGAGGGGGTTAGAGAAATTGACGTGGCCATGGCGGGGCGCGACGCGATGGAAATCGAGATCGCGAAACGCATCCCCGATGCCGAATACCGCGACACTTGGGTCTGGTTTCAGTCCGGCATCAACACCGATGGCGCGCATAACCCGGTCACCGGGCGGGTGCTGGAACGCGGCGATATCCTCAGCCTGAATGCTTTCCCGATGATCTCGGGCTATTACACCGCGCTGGAACGGACGCTGTTCCTTGGTGCGGTCGACAAGGCGTCGCTGGCGTATTGGCAGGCCAATGTGGCGGCGCATGAATACGGTATGGGCCTGCTGAAGCCGGGCGCCTCTTGTGCGGAGATCGCGCGCAAGATCAATGATTTCCTGTCTGAACGCGACCTGCTGCAATACCGCAGTTTCGGCTACGGGCACAGCTTTGGCCTGTTGTCGCACTACTACGGGCGCGAGGCGGGGCTGGAACTGCGCGAGGATATCGACACGGTGCTGGAACCCGGCATGGTCGTCTCGATGGAGCCGATGCTGACCCTCCCCGAGGGCCGGCCCGGCGCGGGCGGCTACCGCGAGCATGATATCCTGATCGTCACCGAGGACGGGGCCGAAAACATCACCGGTTTCCCCTATGGGCCCGCGCATAATGTGATCTGAACGGGCCATCTTGACCTGTGTCATCGCGGCGGCGCCGCAGTTTGGGACAGACTTGCGCTGACCAAACGGAGCCTTCGCGATGACCCGGCCTGTCAGATCAATCAGGGACGTTCCATCCTGGGCGCTGATCCTGTTCGTTCTGATGACATTCGCCATCACCTGGGGCCTGTTCGCCGGGTTCGTCGTGTTTCAGGAGCAGATCGAGGCTGCGACCGGCCCGTTGAGCGGGCGGCATCCGGGGTTCGTCCTGGCGACATGGGCGCCGGCGATTTCCGGCATCACCATGGTTCTGGTCTTCGGTGGGGGGCGGGGCCTGCGCGCCTTTCTCTCGCGGCTGTTTTTGTGGCGGGTGGTCTGGCCGTGGGTGGCCTTTGTCCTGCTGGCTGTGCCGCTGATCTTTGCCGCAGGCTCGATGATCAAGGGTAACCTCTTTTCCGATCCTCTCGCCTTCGATGCGCTGGGGTCGTTGTTGGGCACGGTCGCCTTCATGGCGATCCTCGGCCCGATGGAGGAATTCGGCTGGCGTGGCGTGGGGCAGCCGATCTTGCAACGGCACATGGCGCCGCTTTTCGCGGGCATTCTCATCGGCACGATCTGGGGCCTGTGGCATCTGCCCGCCTTTTTGCTGAGCGGCCTCGCCCAAAGCAGTTGGAGCTTCGGCCCCTTCCTGCTGGGCAACATCGCGCTGGCGGTTCTGGTGACGCCGATCTTCAACGCCGCGCGCGGCTCGATCCTGTGGGCGATGCTGTTTCACTGGCAGGTCAACATGCCGATGTGGCCCGACGCGCAGCCCTATGACACATGGGTCT
>PFEX01000121.1:0-598 GCA_002783145.1 Rhodobacteraceae bacterium CG17_big_fil_post_rev_8_21_14_2_50_65_11
TCGCCGGTCTTGCGGGCGTGCTGCAATCGGGCTTGCGTGGTCAGACGCAGCCGGGTGTTTTCCGCCATGCCACGTACCGGATGATCGAGGTTGGCGAGAGCTTCCATCGTGGCGATGCCCGCCGCTTCCAGCTTCTTCACCTGTCCGCGGCTGATGTTGGCCACGTTGAACAGGCTGTCCTCACCCTGCCAAACACTTGCACAATAATTGCCCCAGCGGCACAGGTCGCAGTCGGCACAGGGAATGGGCCGTGTCGGCGTCGGGTTGGTCACGAACCCTTCCAGCCGTGCCCGCGCCATTCTGGCGTAGGCCGCATAGTCGGCAAGCCTCAGCGTCGCGCGGGTGCCGTCGCCCAGTTCAACATGGGCGAACTCGGGCGCGACACCCTGAATTTCGGTCAGCAGGTCGGAATAGAGCACCAGTTGCAGGACGTGTTTCGGATGCGGGCGGCGCTTCAGCTTGGTGTCCGCCACTTCGTAGCTGAAAGCGCCAAGGGCGGAGGGGCGCTCCACGCGTTCCAGAAAATCCGACCACCCGCCCCAGTTTCCCGACAGGAACGCCCCCTGAAACACGACCTCCGGTCCGGCAGCAAGTGCAG
>PFEX01000121.1:607-7976 GCA_002783145.1 Rhodobacteraceae bacterium CG17_big_fil_post_rev_8_21_14_2_50_65_11
CACGATACCGCGCCCTGCGGCGCCCAGCCGTGCCAGGTGCGCCGCCTCGTGGGCGTCGCCCTGCTTTTGCAGCAGGGCGGCATCCTCACTATCCTCGCGCGGATCCGGCCCCTCTCGCCGCAAACGGGATAGATCCAGCGTGGTCGCATGGGCGCAGCCCATGAACCGCATCAGGTCGGTCGCCGAGAAGAGGATTTGGCCGCCAACGTCCCGCATGGTTGCTCCGAATGATCCGAACGCAACCCGCAAGGGAATCGCTTCGACAGATTGCAGGATCATCAATAGCTTGCATGGGTGTCAATCTCTGACAGGCTTTAGCATCAAGGTAAGTTCATGTCGTTTTCCAAAGCGCAGGACTTGATCAGGCTCGCAAGGCTGGCGGCATCTCGGCGCAGTGGGATCAGCCTCGATGAGATTTGCAAAGAGTTCGGCATTTCGCACCGGACCGCGCAGCGCATGACCGATGCGCTGGAGACCACCTTCATGAACGTGGAAGCGGAAGATGGCGATGACCGTCGCCGTCGATGGCGGGTAGCGGACCCAATGCTTGATCGGCTTCAGCCCCGGCAAGAGACCGCCGTCGAAGCATTGGAGATCGCTGGCCGATCAACGCAGGCTGATGGCCGCTTGCGCCACGCTTCTGCCCTTGCCGAGCTGCGTGACGGTCTGCTTGCCCGTCTTGCACCAAAGGATGCCGCGCGCACCGAGGCCGATGCTGAAGCCGTTCTGACCGCGATGGGGTCCGTGACCAGACCCGGCCCGAGGGTCAACCTGGCCCCGAAAGTTGTTGATGCGGTGATCGAGACATTGCGCGGTCCGTTCCGTTTGCAACTGCGCTACGGCGAACCCGACGCGCCAGAGCAGGTCATTGAACCGCACTCCTGCTTCTGGGGCACCGCAGCCAACCAAGCAGCGCGACCCGGTTATTGCTCCGCCCCAGCCCGATGCTCCGCCGCCCATCTGCCGCGGAAGTCATCTGGTTTATCACTTCGCTGCTGCGGAACTCGGCGGGTCCATTCAAGTGTCGGTAATCTCGACCATTGGGCGCGCCCCGCCCAGATCCTGAAACGCCAACTGGCGGCAAGAGAACACGATGATCTGCTGATCATGCGCCACGCGGGTCAGCGCGGTGAACATCTTTATGATGCGGTCATCGTCGGAATAGACCAATGCGTCGTCGAGGACGATGGGCATGTGCCGCCCTTGACGTGCAAAAAGTCGTGCGAATGCCAGCCGGGTCAGAATGGCAATCTGCTCTTTGGTGCCACCAGACAGGTTGTCGATCATCTCTTCGGTTTGTCCCCGTGTCAGGCCCGACGGCAGCAAGTTCTCGCTGTCGAAACTCAGCGCTGCATCCCGATGCAGAATGGCAAGAAGTGGTTTCAACTCCTCTTGAACAGGGCCAAAATAGGTCTCTTGAGCGGCGTTTCTTTCCGCCTCAAGAGCGGCTTGCAAGCGGATCAGTGCGCCGGCTTTTCTGCTAAAGCGCGCCTCGGTTGCCAAGGCTGTTTCCATCTGCCCGTTGATCTCGTCGCGACGCTCTTCGATTCCGTTTCCAGCCAGCGTACGGATCTGGGCGGACAGGGCTGCCAGCCGTTCCGCCACCTGAGCCCGCTGTCGGCTCGCAGCCTCAACCGCGTCGGCCGCTCGTTGTAGTTCGGCTTTGGTGGTCGCCAGATCCGGTGCAGAAGCGATCAGGCGATTTAGCGTCGTCTCCGCGTTGGACAAGGTGTCGGCCGTTTGCGCGTCGATCCGCAAAAGCTCGATCCGGCGCGTTTCACGTCTTTCGTCTGCCCCTGCGGCGGACCGGGCGCGATCCAGTTCCGTCGCGGCCGCGTCGGCCACCGCGCCCGCCTTTATGGCGGTTTCGCGGGCCAAGGCATGATCGGCCGCCATCCGGCGCAGCGTTTGCGCGGTTCGATCCTCGTCCGCAACCGCTTGGTCGAGGCCGTTCTCCAGATCCGCGATCACGGCCAATGGCTCGTCATGCGCCTCGGCAGCGGCGAGCGTGGCCTCGGCCTTTGCAGCGATCAGGGCGTCGATGCCGTCGGGGGCCAGCGTGTCAAGTACGGCTTGCGCCAGATCGGCTTGCCGCGCGAACTCGGCACGCTCAGCCGCAGCGCTGCGGGCAGACAGAAGCGTCTCTGCTCCGCACACCGCCAGCAAATCGTTCAGCAGCGATTTCGCCTTGGCAAGCTGATCCATGCCATCTGCTGCCTGCGCCTGCGCCCGGATAGTCATTTGCCCGATTCCCGGCAGATCGAGGTGCGCTTCTCCCTCCAGCGCAACGGGCTGTTCGCCCACAACCGGCGCACCGTTCAAGGCAATGCGCGTGGCGCCAGAATAGACAACGCTCAATATTGTGCTTTGCGCTTGATGCGCGCTCTCCCGCATGGATGCGTCGCTGGCTGCCGCATCGACACGCGATAGCCATTCGGTTGTTGCCGGGGAGGCTTTCATCCGGGCACGGGCCGCATCCCTTTGAGTCTGCGCTTCTTGGGCCTTGACGATCTGGGCTGTCAGCCGAACTGCTTCGGCTTTGGCCTTGCGGGCATCGGTCTGACGGCGGGCAGATTCGAGCCGTGCTCGGGCCTGAATCACAGCGTTCAGTGCCGCAATGCCGCTTTCTTTTGCAACGTCGGAGGTCGCTTTGAGGGCAGTCACCTCCGCGTCGGCCAACCGCCGCGTTTCCGCAGTCGCACGCGCCGCCGTTTCGGCGGTGTTCAGCTTGTCGATCGCCGTCAGGAAGCCATCAAGCTCCACTTTAGCGTTCTTTGTCTGCAGCGCCGCGATGTCGCGGTCCTGCCGGGCAGCCGTGACCAGCCCGGCATGCGCCCGTGCCGTTTCCATCGCTGCCTGAGCTGCATGGAGTGCGGCATCCCGCCGCCCTCTCGCCTCGGGGTCTTCTAGCCGCGCAAGCGTCGTCTCGGCAGCCTTGCGTTCTGCCAGTGCGCCTTCCAGAGTTTCGACCTGCGCGGTCAACCTGGCAAGCTCGACTTCCAGCGTCGCAACCTCGTCCGCTGCAACCTTCCATGCCCCGGATTTGCGACCTGTTTTCGTAGCGATCTCACCCAGATCCTCGGCAAGGCGGCGCATGACGCGGTCCATGCGCCGCCCGCCGGTCATCACGTCAATCTCGCCCGCGACCGAAGACAAAAGGTCGCGCCGGGTTTCCGTCAGGAGTGCCTTTTCCTTGGAACCTTCCGGTTCCAGCCCAAGCAGACCCTGTCGCACCCACAACAACCCGGCGGGTCCATCGCCGGCCTCGCCCAGAAGTGTGCTGATCCAGCGTTCCGCCTCGTCGTCCTGCGCAATCGTTGCCTGATCCGATAGCCGGACGACGCGGGCCGTCTTGCGCAACAGGAATCGCTTTTCCACCAAAAACGCGCCCTGAGGCGTTTCGATCTCGGCAGCAACCTCAACGGCGCCGCCCGCATAGGGCTGAAGCGATTTCACCGGCTTCGCACTGGAGCCGTATTTCTCAAAGAAAAGCGCGTGGATTGCGTCGAAAAAGGTGGACTTGCCGAACTCATTGGCCTCCGACACCACGGTAATCCCCGGGCCGATGCCGGTGATCGAGGCGCGCTTGTGGGTGAATTTGCGAACATTCGTCAGGTGCAAAGCCTGGAGTTTCATTCATGCCTCCAGTGCATAGCTGAACAGATGCGACAATGCGACCTGCGCGGCCTCGCGAACCTCAGGTGCCAGGCGTGTGTCCGATGCCTCAGTGGCCAGAGTTTCCGCCGCTGCGCGCAAGGCCCCGCGATGGTCGATGGCATCCAGATCATCAGTGTCGTGGACCATGCCCAACCCACTGAAATCGGTCCGGTGCCAAAGGAAGTCGGGGGCAACATTCACCGTTGCCTGTTCCAGAGCCACCCGTGCCAGCGCGTGCGCGCGGCCCGTCACCGGCATATCGAACAGCGTCAACGCCCGGGCGGCGAGGGGCGGCAGCACCCGGTCATGCAGGGCAGCGGCGTCGTCGTCCTCGGTCAGATCAAGCCGGGCACGTTGCCAGGTGATGCTGCCGGTCGGCAGCGAGGTAACTTTGGCGGGCGCACCCGCAGAAAGGATCTCCACTAGCAAGGCTGCAGGCGTCGTTGCGTGCTTGAACCCGTCGGCCTCGGGCGCACCGGAATACCATGTGTCTGTGCCGATCGGCATCTGCCCATGCCAGTCACCCAAGCCCAGATAGGCCAGCCCCGCACGACGGGCGCGATCAATCGGGATGATCGAAGACCCACCTTCTTCGCTACTGTCGAAATCGGTCACTGAGCCATGCGCAAGCCCAATACGCAGCGCGTCCCCGGTGCCAGCACCTTCGAACCAGTCGGTCAGGTCGCGGCCCGGATGCCTCTCACTTGGCGGTGCCGGCAACAGGACAGCTCCTTTGACAATCTCATGGGGCGCGGGCTTGAGCAGGACCACGACGTTCTCGGGCGCATCCTGCACCACCTGCCGCCAAAGTTCGGTCGCATTGGCATGATCGTGGTTTCCCGGCATCAGGATCCAAACCACATGCTCCGCAGCCCGCATGGCATTCATCGCCTGCCGGATGACCGTTGGCGCGGGCGTGGTTTGATCGAAGGTATCACCTGCCAACAGAATATGGCTGGCCGCGTTTTCCTTTGCCAATGCAGCGAGTTTGTTCATGGCGTCAGCACGCGCTTGGCGCAACCGCACTCGAACATCTTCGGGAAATCGACCAAAGGGTTTGCCCAGATGCAGGTCCGAGGAGTGAATGAATCTTATCAAGGTATATGCTTTCCGAACTTTAATCGCTCACTGCAATCGAGGGGAAAGCCGGTCGTCGTGACCTGCGCCCGTTTAGATGAGATGACCCTATTTTTAGACACTGCGCGGACCGTTCATACAAAGCAACTGAATAGAGGGGCTTAGGCGGCCGAAAGTGTCGGATCGGGCTGCCATCGCAGCCAGACTGCGGGCTTCATTTCGTTCGGACTGAGGAACGTACGGGCCGAAAACGTCGGAAAGCCAACGGAGGGTGTGACCGAAGCCCCCCACTCAGGCTCGGGTGGCGTCTCATCAAAACTTCCCGCCCAGACCCCGGTGGCGGCGGCGCATACCCGGGTGAAAAGCAAAGCGCATTCTGAAAAGAGATCGGCAGCCTCGGTCCGGGTCACCGTTTCGCAGACGTTTCGCAGCACGATAACCACCCCGCGTCCTTCCGCTCCGATCCCTGCGCGCACCACAGCCGGCAGTCGGCGCAGGCGATGAACCAGTCGCTCCATTGCAAGGCGGTTGGGCTTCATTTCCCGCAGTGCCGCGAAGATCTTGTCACTGTCTGCATCTGTCGTTCGCGCATGCTGCATTGTCTGGACTGCCTACCCTCGCTTCAGCGACCGGCGAAGACTTCGCGAGCCTATGGGATCAGGAAACTGAATGCTCACGGCTGGACCTTTCTGCATGGTAAAGGATTCGCTAACGGCTCAACACTATGCGAGCATAGCGTCAGAAACTGTCATGGGCCCTGTATGTCCTTTCAAAAAGCCGCGGATCTGCTCCGCCTCGCCGAAATGGCCGCCTCGCTTTATGCTGGGGTATCGCTTGCCGACATCGAACAGGAGTTCGGCGTAGACCGCAGAACCGCGCAGCGCATGACGAAGGTGCTGGAAGATATCTTTCCCAATTTCACCACCAAAGTGGATGACGAACGGCGAAAGCACTGGAAGCTTGGCGCATCGGACGCAAAACTGATTTTCACCCAAGGCGTACGCGACAGCGAACTTTCCGCCTTGGAAATCGCCATTCGCAGGGCCGAACGCGATGGGGCGACCAATGAGGTTCGTGCCATCCAATCCTTGCGGGATCGCTTGCTTGCCGCGATGCCTGGTCCGTTCGCACGGCGCGTGGAAGCAGACGCCGAAGCCCTGCTGGAAGCCTATGGTTTTGCATCGCGTCCCGGCCCGCGCGTGCGGATCGAACCAAACCTGTTGGGTGTGATCGCCGAAGCGTTAAAGGGACCGCACCTTCTGAGCGTTCATTATCTTGGAGGGCGCGACACCGCACCGCGCGAGCGGACGCTGGAACCGCATGGCCTTCTGCTCGGAACCAGGCGCTATCTTGTCGCTCGCGAAAAGGGCGGCGATGGCCGCATGCAGCACTTCCGGCTTGACCGGATGTCTTTGGCCCGGCTTGAAGCCGCCTCCTTTCAACGCGATCCGGAGTTCGATTTCACCGAGCATGCTGCCCGCGCGTTCGGCTCGTACCACGCGGATCATGAATACGGCGAGGTCGTCTGGCGATTTGCGCCGAAAGCGGCAACCGTCGCGCGCGCGTTCGTGTTTCATCCGTCGCAAGCGATGAAGGACGAGCCAGATGGATCGCTTACCGTACGATTTCGCGCCGCTGGGCATCTTGAAATGGCTTGGCACCTTTATCAGTGGGGGAATACCGTCGAGGTGATCGAGCCAGAAGGGCTGCGCAGAATGGTCGAGGGCTACCGGCGTATGGATTTCGACGCTCTTCCATAAGCTGGATTTCAGAAAGGAATCGTAAAATGACTGGCGTCCAAGATCATGCTGCCCTCAAAGCCAAACAGCGCGCCATTCGCCAGGGTTTTCCCGAAACCATGGGATTGCGGGCCCATCGCGCCATTAGCTGGATCGGCCGTGCCGAAACTTGCGGCGACGATGACGACGCCCGCTTCATCTTCCTCTGGATCGCCTTCAATGCGGCCTATGCCGACGAACGCGAATTTCAGACGGTAGCTTCCGGTGAGCGCGCCGCTTTCGTCGAATACTTCGGCAAACTGGTGGCTTTGGATGGTGGACGGCGCATCTACAACGCCCTGTGGCAGCGGTTTTCCGGGCCAGTGCGGATGCTCATGGAGAACCGGTATGTCTTCAACCCGTTCTGGCAGCATCACAACGGGATCGACGGGTTTGCCGATTGGGAAGATCGCTTCAAGAATTCGGCCCGCTCCTTCGCGCAGGCGTTCCAAGCGGGCGACAGCGCCCGGGTGCTGAGCTTCGTCTTCGACCGACTCTATGTGCTGCGCAATCAACTGGTCCACGGCGGCTCAACCTGGAACAGCAGCGTAAACCGGGCCCAGGTCCGCGACGGCGCTGCGATTCTCGCCTTCTTGATGCCGGTCTTCGTCGACCTGATGATGGACAATCCGGGCAATGACTGGGGCAAGCCATTCTATCCGGTTGTGGCGTAGGCGCGTTCGCTCAAGAAGCGTCATGTCTGGATGATCGTTTTTGAGGATTGCCCTAAAGGAGCTGGCGAAGCGCGGTAAGCGGCCTAGCTGTAACGTCTCAATAGGTTGTTCACGGGCTGAAACTGGTGATGGTGGTGGTTGCGACGCAGCACGATCGTCAGGAGACAACCCATGAACATCCAC
>PFEX01000121.1:7990-8832 GCA_002783145.1 Rhodobacteraceae bacterium CG17_big_fil_post_rev_8_21_14_2_50_65_11
GCGAGCCTTGATTGTCGCGCGACGACAGGCGGAAGAAAAGCCGCGCGTGATTGCTCGGGCGATCGGGAGAGGTGTTTCTCGGCCTCATCGCCCTCGGCGTCCCGATTGAGGAGTGCCGCGTAGCGCACGACATGGGCGTGCCAGGCGCGTGCGGGTGCCAGTGACCGCTCGACATCACGGGTTTGGGCGCAGTTCTCGCTGCCGCGTGCAAAGGCAAGTCCGCAGTCAGTCGGGGCGGCACCAAGTCGGTCGCCGGTAGCGCTGGAAGTGGCGGTAGCGGACAGTCTGACTTCGACGGTGGTAGCAAGTTGACCCGACGTGCAGATCAGCCGAACAACGGCGGTTCGCGCCAAGCCAGCGGAAAGGCCACCCAAGGGCAGGCTCACCTGCCGCGCCGTGATTTCCGCCCCCGAAATGCCAAGGGGTTCGGCACGGACTCCTGCAGGCAGGTCCAGCACCAACAGCGCGCCGTCGGCGAGCTGAGCCATGGCCTCACCGATCTCGCCGAGCAGGACGTCGCCAATCTCGTCTGTGCGCTCCGCGTCGTGCAGGCGGCCGCCACCGTTTTCGGCTATTGCCGCAAGCAGTGCCTCGTCGTAGCCGTCACCGATGCCGACGGTGGATGTCACAACGCCCCGCTTGCGCAGTTCGCCTGCGTGATGGGCCAGGGCCTCGACATCGGCAATGCCTTCGTTCGCCTGGCCATCACTCAGGATGACCACGCGCGGGGTCAGGCTCGCGTCGTGTTCGGCAGCTTCTGCCGCAGCGTCGGCGGCAGCAAACCAGCCGCCAGACAGGTTCGTCATGCCACGGGTGCTGTCTGTAATCTGGGTCATGGCGTT
>PFEX01000209.1:0-5675 GCA_002783145.1 Rhodobacteraceae bacterium CG17_big_fil_post_rev_8_21_14_2_50_65_11
CCCACCGCCCAGATCAACGGCATCTGGGGCGGCTATACCGGCGCCGGGTTCAAGACCGTGCTGCCCTGCGAGGCGCATGCCAAGGTCAGCTTCCGCCTTGTCGAGGGGCAGGATCCCGACCGCCTGCGCGATGCCTTCCGTGGGTGGGTGGAGGCGCAACTGCCGGCCGATTGTTCCATCGACTGGATCGGCCATGGCGGCGCGCCCGCCGGGATCATGGATACCAGCGACCCGGCCTTCGAGAAAGCGCGCGCCGCGCTGTCGGCGGAATGGCCGCAGGAGGCGGCGCTGATCGGTTGCGGCGGCTCGATCCCCATTGCCGGGCATTTCAAGACGGTGCTCGGCATGAACGCGCTGCTGGCGGGTTTCGGCAAGGACGATGACGCGATCCATTCGCCAAACGAGAAATACGACCTGAGCAGTTTTCATCGCGGCATCCGGTCGTGGGCGCGGATCCTCGACGCATTGAGTGACTGACGGGGCGGGCGCCTCAGCGTCCCTCGCCGGCGGTCTCGGGCGCGGGCGAGGGAACATCCGGGACGAAGGCCAGCGGCGATCTTGCCGGGCCGCGCCAGAAGCGCGCCATCATGCTGACCGCCGCCGCCGTCAGCCCCGAGGCCATGCCAAGCCAGATCCCCACGCCGCCAAGGTCGAGCCAGAATCCCAGCGCATACATCATCGGCACCCCGACGCCCCAGTAACTGACCACCGCGTAGATCATCGGGCGGCGCGTGTCCTGCACCCCGCGCAGCAGGCTGACCGCCATGACCTGCACCGCGTCGGCCAGTTGGAACAGCGCCGCCGTTGCCAGCAGAACACTGCCCATGGCGATCAGGCGGTCGCGCTCGGGCACGTCGGGATCGAGGAACAGCCCCATGAGCAGCTCGGGAATGCCAAGGAAGGCGGCGACGGTCAGCACCACCGTGATCATCGACAGCGTCAGCCCGGCCAACGCGCCGCTGCGCAGCTCCGCGATGTCCTTGGCCCCCCAGGCATAGCCGGCGCGCACCGTGGCGGCGGAACTCAAGCCCAGATGGATCATGAACGTCGCACCGCTGATCGTGACGGCAATACCATGCACGGCCAGTGCCTCTTCGCTGATCCAGCCCATCATGATGCCGCTTGCCGTGAACAGCCCGGCCTCGGCCAGCATGGTCAGGCCGATCGGCAGGCCGAGCACGAAGACCTCTCGGAACGCCCCCCAGTCGGGCCGCCAGAGGCGCGCGAGGATCGTATCGCCGCGCAGATCGCGCACCGCCACCGCGTAGGCCCCCAGCAACACCATGACCAGCGCGTTGGTGCCAAGCGAAGCGATCGCCGCGCCGCGAATGCCCAGCTCCGGTGCGCCGAGATTGCCGAAGATCAGCACCCAGTTGATGAAGATATTGATCAGCGTTCCCGCCAGTGTGGCCCACATCGTGATCTGCGTGTGGCCAAGCGCGGCGAGGTAGCTCTTGAACACCACGGCGACGAGGAAAAAGGGCAGCGACCAGCCGGCGATGCGCAGATAGTCCTGCATCATCGCCGAGATCGCCCCGGTCTGGCCGAGCGCCAGGAAGATCGGACCGCTGAACCAGAACAGCGGCATCGCCAGACATCCCGCAAGGGCCGAGATCCACAACCCCATCCGGGTCACGCGCCGCACCTGCCGCCGGTCGCCGTTGGAGATCGCGGCCGCCACCATCGGCATCACGGCGATCCCGAAGCCGGAGCCGAGAAGGTAGATCACGAAAAAAAAGGATGAGGCCAGCGATTGCGCCGCCAACTCGCCGACCCCATACCAACCCAGCATCACGGTGTCGGTTATGCCGATCGACATTTGTGCAAGGTGGCTGCCCGCAAGCGGCAGGCCCATCAGGAAGATCGCACGCAGATTGTGCCGGAACCGGATCACGATCGGGACCGGATCTTGGACGGGCCGGTCAGCGTGACGCGGAACAGAGAGTTGAAACGCATCGAAGACCTTGATAGCTGTTTCCCATCTGGAACCGTATTGTTCAGACTGCGCCCCGGCACGGGGCCAAAATGACGCCACATTTGTCAACCATATCCAGAGTGCTGAAAAAAAGAGCAGTACCTTACCCCATGAGCGTTTCACGTTTTCATAGATTCCTGCGCTGCGAAAGTGGCGCCATCACCGTCGATTGGGTTGTCCTGACGGCAGCCACCGCCGGGATGGCGCTTGCCGCGACAGCGGTGATCGAGGATGGCATTGCGACGCTCGCCTCCAACCTTGATGCCGAACTGCGCTCGCAGCAGATCAGCGACGCGTTTGTCGTCTTCCAGTCTTCGCATTTCGACGCCCTCTACGATGCCGGCACGATAACCGAAGATGCCGCCGAAGCGCTGTTCATGGTTGCCAACGAGATGACGAATGCCGAGATCTTGTCGGGACTGGAGGATGGCCTGCTCGCCTACAACGATGGCACCCTGACCGACGCAGAAGTTGCACGGTTGGTCGCAATGGCCAGCGTCGGCGTGCAGCGCAACATCATTGCTCCGGAGGACGTGAACCTCGTGTCCACCTACTAGCGCCCTGCCCGGTGTCTGGCCCGATGTCTGGCCCGGTGTCTGGCCCGGTGTCTGGCCCGGTAATCCAGCGTCGAGAGGATTTGGCGCATGGTGGTCAGTCGCGCGCGCTTCTTGTCGTTTGACCTGACGATGGTCCACGCCGCGTCGGCGGTGTCGGTATAGAAGAACATCGCCTCCTTCGCCTCGATATATTCTTCCCACTTGTCGAGACTGGCCTTGTCGATCGGGCTCAGCTTCCACTGTGTCAGCGGGTCGGTCTCACGGGCCTTGAACCGGGCCTGCTGTTCACCTTGCGTCACCGAAAACCAGTATTTGTAGAGCCGGATCCCCGAGCGCACCAGAATCTGTTCGAAAAGCGGGGTCTGGCGCATGAATACAAGGTCATCGTTGGGCGAGCAAAAACCCATCGCCCGCGCAACCCCGGCGCAATTGTACCATGACCGGTCGTAGAACACCATTTCACCGACGGTTGGCAGTTCCGCGATATAACGCTGGAAGAACCACTGGCCCGTCTCTTCCCATGTCGGCTTGTTCAGGGCAACGACACGGGCTTGACGCGGATTGAGGTATTCCATGAATCGCTTGGTCGTGCCGCCCTTGCCCGCAGCGTCGCGCCCTTCGCACGGCAGCACGAATGTCTCGCCCGGCTCCTGCGCCCAAAGCTGGCCCTTGAGCAACTCGGCCTGAAGCTGCCCCTTCTCGAATTCGTAGTCAGCGCGCGGCATTTTTTCGGCGTAAATTTTTTCGGCGTAAGGAGTGTCGCCGGACTCGAACGCATGACGAATGTCATCGGTGCTCACCGTCGGAAAACTCGTCACCCCATGCAGCGCAGCACCGTCCGCCGCAACGGCTGCGGCTCCGATCCCGTTGTCCACAGGTGCCGCGCCCATGCCCCGGCTTGTGGTCGCGCGCGCCAGAGCCACAAAATCCAGAGCCGCCCCTTGTGGTGCGCCCTGCCCCTGCGATACCCTGCCGGCCAATCAACACAGTATGAAACGAGCAGACCAGATGGCCGACGACCTCCTTTCGCCCTCCTCCGACAGCGCCGGCTACGACGCCTCCTCGATCGAGGTGCTGGAGGGGCTGGAACCCGTTCGCAAGCGCCCCGGCATGTATATCGGCGGCACCGATGAGCGCGCGCTGCATCATCTCGTGGCCGAGGTGCTCGACAATTCGATGGACGAGGCGGTGGCCGGCCATGCCAACCGCATCGAGGTGGAGCTTCACGCCGATCATTCGATCACCATCCGCGACAACGGCCGCGGCATCCCGGTCGATCCACACCCGAAATTCCCCGGCAAATCGGCGCTGGAGGTGATCCTGTGCACGCTGCATTCGGGCGGCAAGTTCTCAGGCGATGCGTATGAGACGTCTGGCGGGTTGCACGGCGTCGGCATTTCGGTTGTCAACGCGCTGTCCGATCGCTTGCGCGTCGAGGTCGCCCGCAACCGAGAGTTGTTTGCGCAGGAATTTTCGCGCGGCATCCCGCAGGGCCCGGTGCAATCCATCGGCGCCACCGCCAACCGGCGCGGCACCTCGCTGACCTTCCACGCCGATGAACAGATCTTCGGCCCCCACCGGTTCAAGCCGGCGCGGCTGCTGAAAATGGTGCGATCCAAGGCGTATCTGTTCAGCGGCGTGGAGCTGCGCTGGAGATCGGCGATCGAGGACGGCGATACGCCGATGGAGGCGACATTCCGATTTCCCGGCGGGCTGGCCGACTACCTGAAGGAAACGCTCGGCGCCGCCTCGACCTATGCCGCGCAGCCCTTCGCGGGCAAGGTCGATTTCAGGGAACGCTTCAACACGCCCGGCAAGGTGGAATGGGCGATCAACTGGACACCGGCGCGTGACGGGTTCCTCCAGTCCTATTGCAACACCGTGCCGACGCCCGAGGGCGGCACCCACGAGGCCGGGTTCTGGGCCGCGATCCTGAAGGGCATCCGCGCCTATGGCGAACTGGTGAACAACCGCAAGGCCGCCAACATCACCCGCGACGACCTGATCACCGGTGGCTGCGCGCTGGTCTCTTGCTTCATCCGCGAACCCGAATTCGTCGGCCAGACCAAGGACCGGCTGGCCACCGCCGAGGCACAGCGGCTGGTGGAAAACGCCGTGCGCGACCATTTCGACAACTGGCTCGCGGCGGATACCAAATCGGCGGGCGCGATCCTCGATTTCCTCGTGCTGCGGGCCGAGGAACGGCTGCGCCGCCGCGCCGAAAAGGAAACGCAAAGGAAATCCGCCACAAAACGCCTACGCCTGCCCGGCAAGCTGGTCGATTGCACCGCCAGCAACCGCGCCGGGACGGAGCTTTTCATCGTCGAGGGCGACAGCGCCGGCGGCTCGGCCAAGATGGCGCGAGATCGCAAGACGCAGGCGCTCTTGCCGCTCAGGGGCAAGATCCTCAACGTGCTGGGCGCGGCAAGCTCGAAACTGGGCTCCAACGCCGAGATCAACGACCTGACGCAGGCGCTTGGGGTCGGGCTTGGCACGCGCTTCGCCCTCGACGACCTGCGCTATGACAAGATCATCATCATGACCGACGCCGATGTCGATGGCGCCCATATTGCGGCGCTGCTGATGACGTTCTTCTTTTCACAGATGCGGCCTCTGATCGACCACGGCCACCTCTACCTCGCCTGCCCGCCGCTCTACCGCCTGACTCAAGGCTCGAAACGGGTCTATTGCCTTGACGAGGCGGAGCGCGAGATCTGGCTGAAAAAGGGTCTTGGCGGCAAGGGCAAGATCGAGTTCAGCCGCTTCAAGGGCCTCGGCGAGATGGACGCCAAGGACCTGAAGGAAACCACCATGGACCCGGCCCTGCGCCGCCTGATCCGGGTCAACATCGACGAGGACACCCCCGGCGAAACCGGCGACCTGGTGGAACGACTGATGGGCAAGAAACCGGAATTGCGGTTTCAGTATATCCAGGAAAATGCAAGGTTTGTGGAGGAGCTGGACGTGTGAGGGAAACTGGTGGGCGTCCAGGGATCGCAGGTCACTTGACCTGGCTGCAAACTGGTCAGGAAACGCAGGACCACCTCTCCCGTCGCCAGCGGGTCAAGTCGCGGCGTTGAAAGATGACCGGCGCGCCACGCTGTGCGGCAGCGGCGCAGGTGCTGGCGGACGGCGCCCCCCCC
>PFEX01000209.1:5691-7226 GCA_002783145.1 Rhodobacteraceae bacterium CG17_big_fil_post_rev_8_21_14_2_50_65_11
CAACGCCCGCCCTGTGCGCGGCGAGATCGCCAGATCGGCGCGCCGTTCTGGGCGCCGGCAGAATTTGCGAAACGGGCAAGCTCTGCGGTCAGGTTGGGGGTGTTTTTCTGCGTGACCAGCAGGCCGAGACCCTGCGCGGCGGCGGCGAGGACGGTGAACCTACAGCCCGGGCCGGGAGGGTGGCGATCGCGGCGGCGCTGACCTCATCGGGGTCGAGCGCCAGAACATCGACCCGCACACCCGGATCAAGCGGCACGCGCAATTGCCAGTGCCAGCTGACACCGGACGCAATCGCCTCGGCAGACCGCAAAGGGGGCCTGCCAGCGCTGCCGCCGGCAGGCCCCGGATGCCGGGGAGAATGGACAAGATCAGGCCGCGAGGCGCGCCGCCACGTTTTCCCAATTCACCAGTTTGTCGAGGAAGTTTTGCAGGTAGACCGGACGCTTGTTGCGGAAGTCGATGTAGTAGGAATGTTCCCAAACGTCGCACCCCAGAAGCGCGGTCTGGTCGAAGCAAAGCGGGTTCACACCGTTTTCCGTCTTGGTCACCTTGAGGCTGCCATCGGAATCCTTGACCAGCCAGCACCACCCCGACCCGAACTGGCCGGCGCCGGCGGCGGCGAATTGCGACTTGAACTCGTCAACGCTGCCGAAGCTGTCCACGATGGCCTTTTCCAGCTCGCCGGGCATGCTGCCCGTGCCGGGGCCCATCATTTCCCAGAACTGCATGTGGTTCCAGTGCTGGCTTGCGTTGTTGAAAATGCCGTTCTGCGCCACGGCGCCCGCCTGGTAGGTGCCTTTCACGATGTTTTCGAGCGGCTTGCCCTCCCACTCGGTGCCGGCGATCAGCTTGTTGCCGTTGTCCACATAGGCCTTGTGGTGCAGGTCGTGGTGGTATTCCAGCGTCTCTTTCGACATGCCGAGATCGGCGAGCGCGTCGTGGGAATAAGGGAGGTCGGGAAGGTCGAATGCCATGTGTCTGGTGCCTTTCGTTCGCGTGACTTGTCTTCTTCAAATGGAGGTGAAGCGCCCGAAAGGTCAAGGGGCGGCGCCGAGAAAAGCCCCGGCCTGCCCGCTGCGAGACTGCCCTGAAGGATCATGGCGCCCCTGCCGGTGGACATCCGACGTGGATCGGCGCGCAGTGCGCGCCGATCCGGGGACGGCCCTCGTCACCCCCCGCCAGGGCGGGGGCCTCCTCGGGCCGTGTTGCCACGGAACATCGGCGCCGGCAGCGGTGTGTCCGCTCCGGCCACCGGTTGCAGGCGTCGGATGCCTCCGGCGGGAGTATTGGCGCCAAGAAGAAGGCAGGGGGCGGTCGCCGGGGCGGGGGCGGGTTACAGGGGCGCGGGCGGGTTACCGGGGCGCGGGCGGGTTAGAAGTAACCGACCTCGCCGCCTTCCTGCGTCGAGAGCGCGAGGATGTCGAAGACGTATTGCGCGACGGAGCGGAAGCAGATGACAGAGAAAGCCTCTGCCTCGCCTTGCCAGATTGCGGCGGGCACTTGCGCGAGGCGGGTGCGGCGCATCTCGCCGGGTC
>PFEX01000209.1:7289-7510 GCA_002783145.1 Rhodobacteraceae bacterium CG17_big_fil_post_rev_8_21_14_2_50_65_11
GGTGCAGATCTTTGAACTCGCCGCCGAAATCAATGTCATGGATTAGACCGGCCAGAAGCCAGTCGTCCCGGGGCAGCTCATCAGAGGGCAGCTGGCCCGCTGACGCCAGATAGTCGTAGAGACCGCCCATGCACGCTTCGAGCGCCAGGGAATGGTTCACGATGTTCGGTTCCAGCTGGGACTTGATGGCGTCGAGATACTTTTGTCGGTCGCAGGCCATG
>PFEX01000002.1:394-7204 GCA_002783145.1 Rhodobacteraceae bacterium CG17_big_fil_post_rev_8_21_14_2_50_65_11
GAGATAGGTGTTCATTTTGGTGACTCCTTAAATTGTGTGTCGTGTCGTGGTTTCGACGTATCCGCCGCGACGGCAGTGCGTTTCAGTTTCCGGCAGTCCGGGCTGCGGGAGCAAAGGCGGTGGCGCTGGCGCCGCGCCACGCCTCCGCCCAGTCGGGCGGAACGTCGCTTGCGCTCAGCAATTGCCCGGGTTCGAGTGCATCGTAGAACTCTGCATAGGTTTTGATCCGCATGTCGCCGGTGCGCCGAAAGATCAGGTCGGGTGTGATGTCGCGGATTCTCGCAATGCCCATGGCGTCCATCAGGTTGATCAGGCTGTCGATGGTGGCCTTGTGAAAGCGGAACACGCGCTCGGCCTTGTCCGGCACCACCAACCCCTTGGTGAGGGCCGGGTTCTGCGTCGTGATACCTGTCGGGCAAGTGTTGTTGTTGCAACGCAGCGACTGGATGCAGCCCAGCGAAAACATCATGCCCCGGGCGCTGTTGCAGAGGTCCGCGCCGAGGGCCATGGCGCGGATCATGTGAAACCCGGTCATGATCTTGCCGCTGGCGATGATACGCACCGCGTCGCGCTTGCCCACGCCGACCAGGGCGTTGTGGACAAACGACCACGCCTCGCGCGCAGGCATGCCGAGGGAATTGGAGAACTCCAGCGGGGCCGCCCCGGTGCCGCCTTCGCCGCCATCGACGGTGATGAAGTCCGGGGTGATCCCCGTTTCCTGCATCGCCTTGCAGATCGACAGGAATTCCACCCGGCGGCCGACCGACAGCTTGAAGCCCACCGGCCTGCCGCCCGACAGATCGCGTAGCCACGCGATGAATTCCATCATTTCGAGCGGCGTTGAAAATGTCCGGTGGCGTGGCGGGCTGATCACGTCCTCGCCCATGGGCACGTTGCGGATCTCGGCCAGCGCCGCGTTGACCTTGCAGGCCGGAAGCACGCCGCCGTGACCGGGCTTCGCGCCCTGGGAGAGTTTCAGCTCGATCATGCGCACCTGATCGTGCGCGGCCTTGTCGGCGAACATGGCAGCGTCAAAGCCGCCGTCCTTGGTGCGGCATCCGAAATAGCCGGTGCCGATCTGCCAGACCAGATCGCCGCCGGCCTCGAGGTGATAGGGCGACAGGCCGCCTTCGCCGGTGTTGTGGGCAAAATTGCCCTTCTTCGCCCCGCGGTTCAGCGCCCGGATCGCGGCAGGTGACAGGGCGCCATAGCTCATCGCACTGATGTTCAGCAGCGACGCCGAATAGGGCATGGCGCAGTCGGGACCGCCAATCGTGGCGCGAGGTTCCTGTTCCAGCCGACCGACGTCCGACATGGCATGGGCCGCCCATTCGTATCCCACGCGATACACGTCGCGCTCGGTGCCGAACGGTTTGGTCTCCAACTCGCCCTTGGCGCGCTGATAGACGACGGCGCGCATCTCCCGTTCAATCGGGCGTGCGTCGATATTGGATTCCACGAAATACTGCTGGATCTCGGGGCGTATCTTTTCAAGCCAGTACCGCCCGTGTCCTATCACGGGAAAGTTGCGCAGCACCGTGTGCTTCTTCTGCCAGGCGTCATGCAACCCCACCGCAATCAGCGGCGCGATGACCACCAGCGACCACAGGATCGGGGGCCACACCGGTGCAATCAGGATCAGTGCCAGGATCAGGATCGTCGCGGCGATGTAGAAATATCGTCTCACCATGGGGCAGGTCTCCGCCGCTTCGGGATCGCCGGCGCCGGGTTTGCCGGTTCGACCGAAACGAGGGCGCTGTCAGATGTGCACTGCATCACGATCCGAAGACCTCGCGCACCTTGGCCAGACCGAAGTTCATCGCCTGCGACAGGCCGATTTTCGGCGGCATGATCAGCGCGCCGGGATCGACTATCACATCGAGCAGCGCGGGGCCGTCTTGGGCGAGCGCTTCCTGCAACGCCGGGCCGATCTCGTCGGGAGCGCTGACCGTCCTCCCCCAGCCGCCGCAGGCCGCCGCCACCGCTGCAAAATCGGGGTTGGTCAGGTCGGTGCCCCAGTCGGGCAAGCCCTTTGCCTCGAGCTCGAGCTGGATAAAGCCCAGCTTGGCGTTGTTCAGCACGACGGTGACGATGGGCAGACCGTATTTCACGGCCGTGACGTAATCGCCCATGAGCATGGCAAATGCGCCGTCACCGCAGACGGCGATGACGCGCCGGTCGGGAAAGGCCAGTTGCGCCCCGATCGCGCCGGAAAAGGCGAAGGCCATGGTGGCAAGCCCCCCCGACAGGGTGTAGCGCTGACCGGGGCGCACGCGCAGGTGCCGCGCCGTCCAGGCCGTCGCCGTGCCGGTATCGGCCAGAAAGATGGCATTGTCCGGCGCGGCCTCGGAAATTGCCCGCATCAGGTGCGGCGGGCGGATCGGGGTGGCCGAGTCAGCCTCGGCCTTGTCGCGCGACGTACGCCAGCGGGTCATGTCCGCCTGCATGTCACGCAGGAACCCGCCGTCGCGCGGGGTATCCAATGCCTCGGTCAGCGCTGTCAGGATGCTGCCCGCCTCGCCGACCAGCCCCAGATCGACGGGTGCGCGCCTCCCGATATGCGTCGGCTCGATGTCGATCTGGATGACTTTCGCGGCTTTGGGATAGAAATCCAGATAGGGAAAGTCGGTCCCGACCATCACCAGCAGATCGCAGCGGTCCATCGCCTTGACGCCCGGATGCCCGCCCAACAGGCCAAGGCCGCCGATGCAGATGGGATGGTCGTCGTCGATCACCTCTTTCGCGCGCAGGCTGCGCACGATGGGGGCCTCGGCGGCCTCGGCAAAGGCGATCAATTCGTCCCGCGCCCCGGCGCAGCCGATGCCGGCCAGGATCGCCACCTTGCCTGCCGCCGCAATCATCCTTGCCGCCTCGGCGCAATCGTCGGCGTGCGGCGCCATGCGCCCCGGACGGGCGGGGCCCAGCGGGCGGCAGACGTCGAATTCCACCGACTGGCCCGCCACATCGGTGGGGATCGACACATGCGCCACGCCACGATGCGCGATGGCCGCATGACAGGCGCGCAAGAGGACCTCGGGGGCCTGATCGGGGGTCGTTATGGTTTCGTTGTAGACGGCGACATCGGCGAACAACGCCTTCAGGTCGACCTCCTGATGGGCCTGGGTGCCGATGAAGCCGCGCGCCACCTGGCCGGTGATGGCCAGAACCGGCGCATGATCCAGTTTGGCGTCATAGAGCCCGTTCAGCAGATGGATCGCCCCCGGACCGGCAGTGCCGACGCAGACGGCAAGACGCCCGGTCAGCTTGGCCGTGGCCGATGCCGCAAAGGCGCCCGCCTCCTCATGGCGCACACCGATGAACGAGATCTCGTCCTGGCGGCGGATCGCATCGGTGACGTCGTTGATCGCATCGCCGGGAATGCCGAAGACACGCTCCACATTATGGGCGGCGAGGATCCGGATCAGGGCGTCAGCTACGTTCATGCGGTCTTCCTTCAAGATGTGGCGATGGCGGACGGGATGCCTTGCCGACGGGGTTCAGCCCCTCTGCGCCAGACAGACCTAACACGAGACCGCGTGCGCTATCGCCTCAATCAGGTGCGCTTTCGCCCGTTTTCTCGCCAAACAGCGCCTTGAAGAAATCTTTCAGATAGTTTGTCGAATCGCCCGACGCGTGATCCTGACGAAACTGTGACGGATCAGCCCCCATGACCTTGTGAAAGGTGCGGGAAAAATGGCTGCGGCTGGCATAGCCGATGGCGGCGGCGATGCTGTTCACCGGCAGGTCGGTTTCGACCAGCAGGACGGCCGCGCGATGAATTCGCAGGCGCACATCGAAATCGGCGACCGTCATGCCGACGATGTCCAGAAACTGCCGCTGGAACACGGCGCGGCTCATGCCCGCGACGCTTGCCAGGTCTTCCGCCGAAGGTCGGGTTTCACCTGCATCGAGCAGCGCGCCGATGGCACGGGCGATGCGCGGATCGCGCAGCGACACAACCCAGCCGGGATGTGCGCCGTCGCCTTCAAGCTGCGCGCGCAATAACAGGACTAGGACCTGTTTCAGCAGCGCCGATGCGATGGCGCGCGAGCCGAATCGCGGTTCGCGCAACTCGGTCACCAGATTGTCGAAGAGTGCCGGACTGCGCCCGGCGGCGTTCAGATCGAACACCAGCGGCGTGTCGATGCCGGAAAACAGATCGAGGTGATGCAGATAGCGCGTCGTCACCGTTGCGCAGGCGGTGCGCAGATCCGGGCTGTTGCCTGCCGAAATACGCAGCAACCCTTCGGTGAGCGCACGGAAATCCGACATTCCGTCGTGAACCTTGATCGACCGGCCCGGCGCCTGCAACTGATGCCCGACACCCGCCGGCACGACAATCAGCGACCCGGATGCAAGCGGCTCGGGGTGCTCCGCCAATCGCCCGGTCCCGCCGATCACGTAGTGCAACAGCGTTGTCGGCATCGGCCCCAAGTCAAGCCGCCAGCCTTCCGCGACCTCGCACATGGCAAACGCTTCGACGCGCGCGTCGAGATGCAAGAGCAGACTGTCGACCTTGTGGTGCATTTGACTTGGAGCCCGCGTGATGTCCTTGCTTTTAACTTTTTAAACCAAATAATGAAACGGTCTGTTCATCGATCGGAGCTGAAGCGCTTTATTGCGGCCACATTGCTTGATCGGGTAGGGATCCGACTGTGGATCGAACCGCCCCGGGTTTACCGGAGGGCAAAACTCTCGGAGAATTGCCCGTTATGGAACAGAATCGAAAGAAGACCTCGAAGCCGTATTCACCCGAGTTCCGCGAACGCGCGGTGCGGCTTGTCGCGGAGCATCGTGGCGAATATCGAAGCGATGCAGCGATGCAGCGGCGCATGCTGCGATCGCGGCTAAGTTGGGCTGCGCGCCGGACAGCCTTCGTCTCTGGGTCCGACAGGCTCAGCGCGATGGCGGCGAACGGCCAGGCGACGACCAGACTGACGCTCTCGACCGGGGGCGCCATTCCTGCTGCGTTCTGAGGAGCGAGGCGTTGTCCTGTTCCTTTCGGGTCGCTGATGGCATGGCATTGCCCCGGCACGGCTTTCGAGAGATTATGCCCAACGTTGCCTCGGTGATGCCGGAGGCTTTCCCGAAGCCGGTCGAGCCCTGACGGCCACGGACGGCACCAGCTTCCCGCTGCGCAGGATCAGGAGGCCCGCGGCTGGCACGCGCTCGGGCAGGACGTCACCGCACAGGGCGGTGGCGGGCAGCGCCGAGAGAAGGGGATGCAGCGCGCCGAGGATGGTTCCGCGTGGGGTGGGCATCTGGCCGCTCTTGCTGAATTGTGACTTCCATGAGGGGCGTTGATATGCTAGAGGTAATACTCATGAATACCCACACGGAGTCGCCCCTATGAACGCCGTCCGCCCAATTGCCGTGAAACTTGATCAGGACACCCGCGACCGTCTCAAGCGGTTGGCGGATGCAAAGGACCGCTCAACGCATTGGATGCTACGCGAGGCTGTGGCGCAATTCGTCGATCGCGAAGAAAAGCGCGAGGCGTTTCGGCAGGCCGGGCTTCAAGCCTGGGAGGCGTTTCAGGCCACCGGCAAGCATGCCTCGCATGACGAAGCGGACGCCTGGCTCGCCAGGCTGGAAGCAGGTGACGAGGCT
The DNA here is from genome assembly GCA_002783145.1 of Rhodobacteraceae bacterium CG17_big_fil_post_rev_8_21_14_2_50_65_11. Taxonomy (GTDB): domain Bacteria; phylum Pseudomonadota; class Alphaproteobacteria; order Rhodobacterales; family Rhodobacteraceae; genus Nioella. Next base: position 6,005 of record PFEX01000002.1, read on the forward strand.
GCGGTTCCTGAATGCCACGACTGATATGGTCGCCCGCCGCATTGCGGGATGTTGAGCGGCTCTATCGGTTCCTGGCCGACAAGAACCCCGATGCCGCCCGCCGCGCGGCCAAATCCATCCGCGAAAGCATGCAGATTCTGCGCGATCAGCCCGGTGCGGGCCGACCGGTCGAGGACATGGAGCCGGAGTTTCGCGAGTGGTTCATCCCCTTTGGCGACAGCGGGTATGTGTCGCTTTACCGGTTTGACGGCGAAGCGGCTGTGATCCTCGCGGTTCGCTACCAGCGCGAGGCTGGCTACTGAAGTCAGGCGGGAAACTCAAATCTTCCCTTCTACCCAGTTCGCCACAATCAACCCCGGCACCGCATCATGCGCTCTCTCCGCATCCCGCGCCAGATCCAGCCGCTTCGGCAGCTTCACCTGCGGCGCCAGCAGGAAGATCGGCGCGGTGACCTTGCCGCGCCCGGTCTTCGAGCGCGACACCACCGCCTGACCCTTCGTGTTCAGCCGTCCTTCCGCCACCAGCAGGCTCGGCCCGGTGCGGCGATAGACGAAGCGCAGGCGCAGCCCGCGTCGCCGTTCCCATTCGCCGGGCGTGATCCGGCCGCCGCGCAGGGATTTGCCTGCGGCGGGCAGCGGGATCGCCAGCCAGAAGTTATCCGTCTTGGTCAAGGGGCGGTTTCGGTCCATGTTCGGTCGTCCCTGATGAGAGCGTTGGCGAGGATCACGAGCTTGCGCATGATCGCCGCAATGGCGAGTTTGGCGGGTTTTCCGGCATCGACGAGTTTGCGGTACGTTTCCGCGAGATGCAGGTTGTGGCGGATCGCGACGAACCGGTACGCATCGAGCGCGAGGTCGTTCTGCTCGGCGAATTTGAGTTTCCCGAAGGTCATGTCGATGCTGGGCAGCACGTAGTAGTCGCGCGGCGCCTCGTTCACCTCTCCGTCGATGGCAAAGCACTCTTCACCGGCGAACAGCGCAGAGATACGAGCGAGGGCGTGATCGGCGTCTGGGATACCGCCCACCAGCGCCCGAAAGCATCGTTCCGATAGACCAAAGGCCGACCATGCATTAACATTCAAACTGGACCACTCGATGGGGGCACTCCAGTGTGTGATTGGAATGGTCCATCAAATTTCCTCCATTTTGCATTAAGATCGTCAAGGTGGAACATCGAATGTGGATCGATGTTCCACCTCCA
>PFEX01000002.1:7357-7499 GCA_002783145.1 Rhodobacteraceae bacterium CG17_big_fil_post_rev_8_21_14_2_50_65_11
AAAGATGCGACAAGCCCGCCGGATCCGGGCATCTGACTGCGCACCGAGATCGTCGCGGACAGCGCGTGCCCATCCGAGCCGCAGTTCGCGGGTCATAACGGGGTGGCTTGTCGGGCGCAGCGTCATGATTGAAAACATACAG
>PFEX01000191.1:0-3267 GCA_002783145.1 Rhodobacteraceae bacterium CG17_big_fil_post_rev_8_21_14_2_50_65_11
CCCCGCCGTTGAAAACGGAATGACAAAGCCGATGGCGCGGGCGGCTTTCTTGGCGTCATGGCCCAGAAGGATCAGCGCGGGCATCAACAAGGAGCCACCGCCGACGCCAAGCATCCCCGAAATCACGCCCACCCCCGCACCGATGGCCAGCAGTGGCCAGATGCTGTCGCTTTGCACCAGCGTCGGGCGGCGGGGGATCAGCAGCAGGACGGCGGCAGCCAACAGAAAGGCTGTCAGCAAACCCTCCAGTACCCCGTGCGCCACATATTGGCTGAACCAGGCCCCGACCGGCGTCGCCAAAAGGATTGCCCCCACCAGCGGCAGCGCAAAGCGCACATCCAGCATCCCGTGGCGGAAATGTGTGGCCGAGGCGGCGGCAGTTGCAGCCGTGTTGACGAACAACCCCAAAGCGCGGGCCAGATCAAAGGCCATCCCGACCATGGTAAAGCTGGGCACCAGCGCAATCGCCGACCCCACGCCACCCATCGCAAACAGCGTGGACAGCACCAGCGTCAGCCCGAAATACAGGCCATAATCGCCTGGGCTCATCGCAGGCTGGCCATGTAATCGCGCGCCTTGTCGCCCCGCAGGTAATCCACCAACTTCAGCATCCCGGCGGTGAAATAGCGCGACCGATACCCGTGCAGCGTGAGGGAAAGCCGCGCAATCTCGGCCCGGTCATAATGCGGGCACATCGGCACGATGACCTTGGCGCGGTCCAATTCGCCCAGCCGGTCGGGCAATTCGTTCAGCGGGATATGCTGGCCGATGGCCACCGACCATGCCGCGTGTTCCTCGGCAAAGCGGATGTCGATCAGCTGGATCTCGCCCCTGGCGTAAAGGTCCAGCGTCTCTTCCAGACCGATTTTCATGAACAGCCGTTCGTCGTAGTCAAATCCGCGCAGGTAGTCAAATCCGCGCAGATAGGTGCCAAAGTCGATGCTCATCAGAGCCTCCGGGAAATAGAGGAACGGCCCGGCCAGGCGGCCGGGGTTGCCAGGAAAGTCATGCCGTCAGGCCTTGACGCGGATCAGCAGCACGCCCCGCCCGAGGCGCGGGCCGCGTCGCCCGCCGCAGGGGCGCCTTCGCAGCCGCAGCCAGCCCCCGCCGATGCCGCCCCGCCGCCACAGCAGGACGTTTCCGCAGACGCTGCCTCAGCGGTGCCGCCGCAGCAGGACGATGCCGCGGCGGAGGATACCGCCGCCTCTGCCGAACCGATGACGGGAAAGCCCTTTGCGGCCCATCGGGTCATGCCATCCTGCATGTTGGCCACTTGGGTGTAGCCTTGATACATCAGGAAATAGGTGGCTTTCAGACTGCGCGCGCCGACCGCACAGGCCAGGATCACATCGCGGTCACGCGGCACTTCCTGCCAGCGGTCCTCGAACTGGCTCAGAGGGATGGTCATCACATCACACCCCGCGAAACCTACTTGCGCCACCTCTTCGGGCTCACGCACATCAACCAGCAGCGCGCCCTCTTTCAATAACCGCTGCGAGGTGGTCGGGCAAACTTCCCGCGCCTCGGTCAGGTCTTTCTTGACGACGTCGTTCATCGCAACCTCCCTCAATTCAGCCAGTCCAGAACCTGGTCGTGCGACGGGACGGTCCCCTTGTGCACCACCTTGCCACCGATCACCACGGCGGGCGTGGTCATCACGCCAAAGCCGACGATCTGGCGCATGTCCTCGATCTTTTCGATGGTGACATCCCTGCCCGCCTCGCCCGCGACGCGGGCAATCATCTCGGCGGTCGCCTTGCATTTGGCACAGCCCGGCCCCAGAATCTTGATTTCCATGATATGTCCTTTCAGAACAGAATGTTGAAGAGATAGCCGACGGCCAGGATGCCGCTGCCGACAACGCCGATGAAGACCGCGATCAGCCGCAGCGTCAGCACCTGTTTCAGGATGATCATCTCGGGCAGCGACAGAGCAATCACGCTCATCATGAAGGCCAGCACGGTGCCAAGCGCAGCGCCTTTGCCGAGCAGCGCCTCGACGATCGGGATAACCCCGGCGGCGTTGGTATACATCGGGATGCCGATTACCACGGCGGCCGGCACCGACCACCAGGCATCCGCCCCCATGATGCGGGCCATCAGATCCTCGGGCACATAGCCGTGAATGAGCGCCCCCATCCCGATGCCGAGGATGATCCACATCCAGACCCGGCCAAAGATCTCGCGCACCGCCTCGATCCCCAGGTGATAGCGGTCCACCAGCGTCAGCGGTGCATCTTCGGTCGGGTCAGGCGCGGTGGCGCCGGAATGGATGTCGCGCACCCAGTCCTGTAGCCAGCCTTCGAGGTTTAGCTTGCCGATCACCCAGCCCGCGGCGATGGCGATGGAGAGGCCAAAGGCGGCATAGGTCACAGCCACCTTCCAGCCGACCAGCCCGAACAGCAGCGCCAGCGCCACCTCGTTCACCATCGGCGCCGAGATCAGGAACGAAAACGTTACCCCCAAAGGCACGCCCGCCGAAACAAGCCCGATGAACAAGGGCACCGCCGAGCAGGAACAGAACGGCGTCATCACGCCCAGTCCCGCCGCCATCACGTTGCCCGCGCCCTCGCGCTTGCCGGCCAGCAGGGCGCGGGTCCGTTCGGGGCTGAAATAGCTGCGCACCACGCCCATCGCAAAGACGATCAGCGTCAGAAGCATCATCACCTTTGGCACGTCATAGAAGAAGAACGCCAGCGCCTCGCCGGTGTGGCTGTGCCGGTCCACCGGGAACAGCGCGGTGACAAGCTCTGAAAACGCGATCAGTTGCTGATAGACCAGCCACCAGAGCGCGACAAAGGCCACAAGGCCCAGATGCCACAGCCAGTCGGACTGCGGGTTCGGACGGGATGAAAGCTGCATACTCATGCGGCTTGCCTTTCTTCTATTTCAGCGGCGGTCAGAACCGCATCGAGGATGGCCCGCATCTGCGGCGGCAGATCGGGGTTCAGCCGGTAGCGCACCCATTGCGCATCGCGCCGGTCGGTCACCAGACCGGCCTGCTTGAGGGTTTGCATATGGCGCGACATCCGGCTTTGCGTTGCGTCAAGGCGGGCCATCATCTGGCAGACGCAATGTTCGCCTCCGTCGGCCAGAATTCGGATCGCGCCAAGGCGGGTGGGTTCGGACAAGGCGGAAAGAATGGCAATCGGCATTATGTGCTCCTGCGCTTATGCGTTAATACGCAAATAGGCTCTTTGCGTACATGCGTTAATCGGCATAAGACGATCAGTCAAGATGTCGCACGTCTGGGGATGCAGACGGCAAT
>PFEX01000191.1:3303-7364 GCA_002783145.1 Rhodobacteraceae bacterium CG17_big_fil_post_rev_8_21_14_2_50_65_11
CCAGAGAAGGTTAGACCGCAGGCCCGTCCCCTCCGTCATCCACTCTTTTCAGATCAATAAAATCAATCCCTTACGGGAAACATTGTCGAACCTTCAGGGCCGGTTTGACAATGTTCGTTGGCTCGTCGTGCTCTACCAGAGCGCGCATCCCTTCCGCCGAGAGTCTCTTGCGGTCGGCGGCGGCGGTGAATCTGACCGCAGATCTGTCGGTCGGGTTCGAAATCGGAGGTCTCAACCCTCTGAGCATCATACGAAAATCGCACAACGAAAGAAAACGAACGAAATACCTTTCGTTGGCGCGTGATCTGGCGTAATTTCAAGTCCAAACGTAGCGTCTCGCAGGGGACGACGTCGCGTAGAGGAGGACAACGTGCGCAGTTCGCAGACAGAGCACATCCACGATCTCTTTATCATCGGCGGCGGCATCAACGGCTGCGGCATCGCGCGGGACGCTGCGGGGCGCGGCCTGAGCGTTGTGCTGGCCGAGATGAACGATCTTGCCTCGGCGACCTCCTCGGCTTCGACCAAGCTGTTTCATGGTGGGCTGCGATACCTTGAATATTTCGAGGTCCGGCTGGTGCGCGAGGCGTTGATCGAACGCGAGGTTCTGCTGCGCGCGATGCCGCATATCAGCTGGCCGATGCGCTTCGTGCTGCCCTATCACAAGGACATGCGGTTCGAGGGCGGAACGCCGGTCTCGCGGCTTATGGGTCTGTTCATGCCGTGGATGAAGGGGCGGCGGCCCGCTTGGCTGATCCGGCTGGGGCTGTTTCTTTACGATCACCTGGGCGGTCGCAAGATCCTGCCCGGCACCCGGACGCTGTCTTTGCAAGGCACGCCGGAGGGTGCGCCATTGGACGACCGCTTCGCCAAGGCCTTCGAGTATTCCGATTGCTGGGTGGAGGATTCGCGCCTCGTGGTGCTGAACGCCCGCGACGCCGCAGCGCGCGGCGCGCGGATCTTGACGCGCACCAAAGTGATCTCGGCCACCCGCGAGGATGGGCTGTGGCGCGTTCTGACCGAGGCCGGGGACGGCACGCAATGCGAGCATTGGGTAAGGATGCTGATCAATGCCGCCGGCCCTTGGGTGGGTGACATCATCCAGCAAAAGTTGCGGCTGAATTCCAGCGAGACGGTCCGCCTCGTGCGCGGCAGCCACATCGTCACCCGCAAGCTCTACGATCACGACAAGTGCTATTTTTTCCAGGGCACCGACGGGCGCATCATCTTTGCAATCCCTTACGAGACCGACTTCACCCTGATCGGCACCACCGACGCGGACCACCCCGACCCGTCGCAAAAGCCGGTCTGCACGGCGGATGAACGCCGCTATCTCATCGACTTCGCCAACCAGTATTTCAAGAACAAGCTGAGCGACGACGATATCGTCTGGACCTATTCCGGCGTGCGCCCGCTTTACGATGATGGTGCCTCCTCGGCGACGGCGGCGACGCGCGACTACACGCTGACGGTCGAGGCGGAGGGCGGCGCGCCGATCCTCAACGTCTTTGGCGGCAAGATCACCACCTACCGGCGGCTGGCGGAAGGTGCGCTCGACAAGATAAGGCCGTTCTTTCCCGGCACGCCGGGGCGGTGGACGGCGGGCGTGGCGCTGCCGGGGGGCGATTTCCCGGTTGACGGGGTCGAGGCGCTGATCGCCCGGCTGCGCGGCGACTACCCGTTCCTGACCGATGTCTGGGCGCGCCGCCTGATCCGCGCCTATGGCACCGAGGCCGGGCAGGTTCTGGGCGATGCGACGTGTGAGACCGACCTTGGCGAAGACTTCGGCGCAACCCTGCGCGAACGCGAAATCACCTGGCTGATGGACCGCGAATACGCGCGCCGGGCCGACGACGTGGTGTGGCGGCGCAACAAGCTCGGCCTGCGGCTGACCGCCGACGAAATCGAGCGGATCGACACATGGATGGCAGAGCGCGCCGCACGGCTGAAGGCCGGTGCAGCATAGCGGCGCTGCCGCGACGGCCTTGCACATTGCAGGGCTTTCCGCGAACCTCCCCAAAACGGGCGGCCGTGCCTCGCCCACCAAGGAAATGACAACGAGCCTCGGTGCCAGACCATGACCCATATCCTCGCCATCGACCAGGGAACCACCTCCAGCCGCGCAATCGTGTTCGATGACAACCTGCTGGTCGTCGCCACCGCGCAGGAGGAATTCGAGCAGCATTTCCCGCGCTCGGGCTGGGTAGAACATGACCCCTCGGACCTGTGGTCGACCACCGCTTCCACCTGCCGCGCGGCGATCGAGAAGGCCGGCCTCGGCCCGAGGGACATCGCCGCCATCGGCATCACCAACCAGCGCGAAACCACGCTTGTCTGGGACAGGACCACGGGCGCGCCGATCCATAATGCCATCGTCTGGCAGGACCGGCGCACCGCCGATTTCTGCGCCGAACTGCGCGAGGCCGGGCATGGCGACAGGATCACCGCGCGCACCGGGCTGCTGGTCGATCCCTATTTTTCGGCCACCAAGCTGAAGTGGATCCTCGACCATGTCGAGGGGGCCCGCGCCCGCGCCCGCCGGGGCGAGTTGCTGTTCGGCACCGTCGATACCTTCCTGATCTGGAAGCTGACCGGCGGCGCGTCGCACGTGACGGATGCGACCAACGCCGCGCGCACGATGCTTTACGACATCCACAAGGGCCGGTGGAGCCGCACCATCTGCGACCTCTTCGACATTCCCGTCGAAATGCTGCCGGAGGTCAAGGATTGCGAAGCCGATTTCGGCACCACGCGGTCCGATCTCTTTGGTCGGGGGGTCCCGATCCTCGGCGTGGCGGGCGATCAGCAGGCGGCGACGCTCGGGCAGGCCTGTTTCGAGCCGGGAATGCTGAAGGCGACTTACGGCACGGGCTGTTTCGCGCTGCTGAATACCGGCACCACGCCTGTTGCATCGCGCAACAAGATGTTGACCACCATTGCCTACCAGCTGGACGGCACCCCCACCTATGCGCTGGAAGGCTCCATCTTCGTGGCCGGCGCCGTGGTGCAATGGCTGCGCGACGGGCTGAAGATCATCCGCGAGGCGAAAGAGACGCAGCCGCTGGCAGACTCCGCCGACGACGCGCAGGACGTCATCCTCGTGCCGGCCTTCGTGGGGCTTGGCGCCCCCTACTGGAAGCCCGATTGCCGGGGCGCGATCTTCGGGCTGACGCGTGGCTCCGGCCCAGCGGAGTTGGCGCGCGCCGCGCTGCAAAGCGTCGGCTACCAGACCCGCGACCTGCTGGAGGCGATGCAGGCCGACATGGGCCAGAAAGGCGAGGCGGTGCTGCGCGTCGATGGCGGCATGAGCGCTTCGGATTTTGCGATGCAGTTCCTGTCCGACATCATCGGCGCTTCGGTCGACCGCCCGCAAGTGCTGGAAACCACCGCCATGGGGGCGGCCTGGCTGGCCGGGCAGCGGGCCGGGATCTACCCGGGCCAAGCCGAGTTCGCGCAGACCTGGGCGCTGGAGCGGCGGTTCGAACCGGCGATGACCGAAGACACCCGCGCGATGAAATACGCAGCGTGGAAACGCGCCGTCGCGGCAACGATCGCGGTCTGACCGATGGCGCGCGATAGCAAGCCGACCCTTCGCCGGGTGCTGACATCGCAGACCGGAGCGGCCGGTCTGGACCCAAGCCTGATCTTCCTGATAGAGGACGTCGCCGCCGCCTGTCGCGTCGTCGGCAACCATATCCGCAACGCAGCCTTCGAAAGCATGCAGGGGGCCGCTGGGGGAACCAACATTCAGGGCGAGGATCAAAAGAAACTCGACGTGGTCGCCGATCGCGAATTCGCAAGGATCTGTTCCAACTCTCCGCATTTGGCCGCGCTGATCAGCGAAGAAGTCGACGAGGTCACATGGCTGAAGACGCCGGAAAAAGGCGACTACCTTTTGTATTACGATCCGCTTGACGGGTCTTCCAACATCGACGTCAACCTGTCTGTCGGGTCGATATTCTCCGTCTGCCGGGTCGATGTGGATGGGTCGCGCGACGTGTTGAAACCCGGTCGGCGGCAGATCTGTGCAGGCTACGCGATCTACGGCCCGGCAACGATGC
>PFEX01000198.1 GCA_002783145.1 Rhodobacteraceae bacterium CG17_big_fil_post_rev_8_21_14_2_50_65_11
CGAGGTCCACAGCACCGTCGGCGATGCCGCGCATCAGGTCGTCCAGCCAGACCTGATCGGCCTTGGCGAAATCCGACAACACGTAAGGCGCGACCTTGTCCTTGTGGCCGGGATGGCCGATGCCCAGCCGGACCCGGTCGTAATGCGGGCCGATATGCTGGTGGATGGAGCGCAGGCCGTTATGGCCCGCATGGCCGCCCCCCGCCTTTACCCGGATCTTGCCGGGGGCGAGGTCGAGTTCGTCATGGAAAACGGTCACATCGGGGGCGTCGAGCTTGTAAAAGCGAGCAGCTTCGCCCACCGACTGGCCCGACAGGTTCATGAACGTCGCGGGTTTCAGCAGCAGAACCTTCTCGGTGCCGATACGCCCCTCTGTCACCTGTCCCTGAAACTTCGCGCGCCACGGGGGAAAATCGTGCTGGTCGGCGATCCGGTCCACCGCCATGAAGCCGATGTTGTGTCGGTTCATCGCGTATTTAGCGCCGGGATTGCCCAGTCCGACCCAAAGTTGCATGACATCCTCATATTTCGCGTGCCACCTCCATGCTATACGCAGGCCGAGACACCGGATCAACGCGAAGGGCGAGACATGCCGCAGTTTACGCTGGATGACATCACGATTTACCTGCCCAAGACGCTTGCACGGCCCGCTCTTGTCGAACGGCTGCAAAGCGGCGTCTTCGAACGGCCGGAGGCAGCCGCCGCGCGGGCAAGGGCAAAGCCGGGCCTGCGGGTGCTGGACCTTGGTGGCGGGGTTGGTTTCGTCAGCACGATCCTCGCGCGCGGGGCAGGGGCGGAAAACCTTGTCAGCGTCGAGGCGAACCCGGCTTTGATTCCGGTGCTACAGGCAAATCTCGACCGCAATGGGCAGGGTGCGGCACGGGTGCTGCACGGGGCGATTGCCGCCGGCGTCGGGGGCGGCACAAGCAGATTCAGGGTTCAGCGTGGCATTCTTGGGTCCAGCCTTGCGCAGCCCGGCGTGCCGGAGGAGGAGGTGACCGAGGTGCCAAGCCTCGGCATTCAGACATTGCTTTACGACCACCGGCCGGAATTCGTGATGATGGATGTCGAGGGCGCCGAAGAGCATCTGTTCGACCAGCCGTGGAACCCGGAGCTGCGGTTTCTGGTGCTGGAATTGCACCCGCCGCGCTACGGCGATCGGGTGATCAAGCGGATCGTGGATTGTATGTCCGATACCGGGCTGACCTATGATCCAATCACCTCGACCGGCCGCATTCTCGGCTTTCGCCGGGTGCGGCGCAAAGGCTGACGCGAAGGGCAAAATGATAACGGCCCGCCGCGAGGGGCAGGCCGTCATGCGTCTTGTCCGTAGGGCGCGATGCGCCGGGGATCACTCCTCGGCGGCGGCCTCTTCGGTTTTACCGTCTTCGGCTTCGGCTTCGTCCTCGTCGTCATCGCTTGCGGCGAGGGTGGACGGCGCGGCGATGTTGGCGATCACGAAGTCGCGGTCGATGGTCGGGCGCGCGCCCTGGGGCAGATCGACCGAGGAAATCGTCACGGTGTCGCCGATTTCCAACGCCGACAGGTCGACGGTGATCTTTTCGGGAATATCGCCCGCGGTGACCCGCAACTCGACTTCCGGACGCACGATGGTCAGGAACCCGCCCTTCTTGATGCCGGGCGCCTCTTCTTCACCGAGGAATTCGACGGGGATGAAAAGGTTCACGCGCGAGGTGCGTTTCAGGCGCATCAGGTCGACATGCGTCGGCAGGTCCTTGACCACATCGCGCTGAACCGAGCGGCAGATCACCCGCACGTCTTCCTGACCTTCGACCTTCAGGTTGAACAGGGTCGCAAGGAAGCGGCCTGCCTTCAGGCGCTTGATCAACACGTTGAAGGGGATCTGGATCGAGACGGGATCGGCCCCGCCGCCATAAACGATACCGGGCACCTTGCCTTCGCGGCGAGTTTGACGGGCGGCCCCCTTGCCTGTCCCCATCCGTGCCTCGGCGACGAGATCAGGAATCTCACCAGCCATAGCTATTCTCCATATGATTAAGGGGCGGCCTCCAAGGGTGTCCGCCCGGTTGAAGCCTCGGCGTTTAGACGAGATTCCCCGGCTTGGAAAGGGCAATCGGCGCGTCGGGGCGTGGATTGGCGCTTGTCTCGTCGCCATCTGCGTGACACTGGCCTGCCATGTCCGTCCTGCGTGCCATCTTCCTGTCCCGTCATGACCTGCCGGCGTTTGCCGCGCAAGGCATCTACTGGGGGGCGTTTGCGGCCTATGTGCCGCAAATCATGGCTCAGGTCGGTGCAGGCGATGCAGCCTTCGGCATGGCGCTTCTGATCACCGCGACAGGCGCGGTGACGGCGGTTCTGCTGGCTCCGGCCTATTCGGCGCGGTTGGGCAAACTGGCTGTGCCGCTGTCCTCGGTTTTTCTGGCGCTCAGCTTTCAGGCGCCGATGTGGGTAACGTCGGTGCCGCTTTTCGCGGCGTTCATGTTCGCTGCCGGGGCCGGGTCGGGTTTGCAGGAGGTGGTGATCAACACACGCCTGTCGCGGACCGAGGCGCGGCTCGGGATCCCCTTGATGAACCTCAACCACGCTGTGTTTTCTTTTGCCTATGCGGCCTCGGCCCTGTCTGCCGGCCTGTCGCGCGAAGCGGGTGTCGCGCCCGGCGTCGTCTTTGCGGTTCTGGGCGCGCTGACACTGGTGGCGTCGGTTTTCATGGTCTCCGACGAGACGGCTGAACGCCGCGGCGGCGCGCGCGCGCCGCGCGGGGCCTTCGGGGGCGTGATCGTGTGGGGCGGGTTGATCGCACTGGTGGCCTTTCTGGCCGAGAACGCGACCGAGGGCTGGTCTGCGCTGCATGTCGAACGCAGCCTTGGCGGCAGCGCGGCGGAGGGTGCGCTTGGCCCCGCGATGCTGGGCTTGACCATGGGGATAGGGCGGTTCACCGGGCAGCTTGTCGTCGCGCGGTTGTCCGAAACCCGCGTGATTTTCTGGAGTGCGCTTGCCACCTCCGCCGGGGCGCTTCTGGCGGCCCTCGCGCCGGTGCCACTGGTGGCCTATACCGGGTTTGCCATTCTGGGGCTTGGTGTATCAACCATCGCGCCGATGCTTCTGGCACTGGCCGGCCGGCTGGCCAGTGACGACATGCGCGCTCATGTGATCGCGCGGATTACGGTTGTCGGCTATTTTGGCTTTTTCATCGGCCCGCCGATCATGGGGGGGCTGGCCGAATGGATCAGCTTACGCGCCTCTTTCGGTTTCGTGGCTATTCTCTTGCTGCTGATCCCCGGCTTTCTGTTGCTGATGCGCCGGGCGGGCTGAAACGGTCTTGCCCAAGGGCCTGTCCGGGGCCCGGATGCAAGTGACGGGGATACCTCAGTCGAAGATTTCGCCCGCCTCGGCCCCCCAGAGCGTCTCGATCGGGACCCATCCGCGATGCCCGCCGACAGTCACGTGGCACCACGTCCCGTCGCACTCATCAAGGAACGCGATGACGCCCAGTTCCGCCTGCGCAACCACCGGGGCGGTGGCGTCCGGGCGCTGACGCAGTTCCAGCATGTCAACCTCGATGATCGCGGTGCGCACCCCGGACAACAGCGAATAATGCATCCAGCCCCCGGCGCCATCCCGGTCGACGATGCGCCGCCAATGGCCGTGTTCGCCGACGATCTGCACCGGCATGTTGCGCCGCTGGAACACCCAGTCGATCCGGTGACTTCGCGACGGGCCGCGCCGGGCGTTCGCCTCCGACGCCTTGATCGAGACGTAGCGCGGGATCGGAAAGCCGGTGACGGTGCCGACCTCCTGTGCGTCCCGTGCATCCTGCGCAACCGCTGTACCGGGTGCGCCTGCGAAAAGCGCGAGAACCGCCGCCAGAACCACGCCTGAAAGCTTGCGTTTCATCGTTGTCACTGCCTGCTCGGACCTGGCCGCATCAAGGCGGCCTTATTGGTGTTTTTGTCGCGGCAGAGGGGGCAATGTCTTGCACCCCTGCACCTGATAAGAGAATGTCACGCCAAACGCCGGAAAGCCAGAAAAAGGGGGCACGGGATGCCGGGACAGAAGCTGAGTGTTGTCGTGACGCGACGGTTGCCCGAGGCGGTCGAAACGCGGATGTCGGAGCTTTTCAATGTCGAGTTGCGCGACGACGACCGCCCGATGACCGGGCAGGAACTGGTTTCGGCGATGAACCGGGCCGATGTGCTGGTGCCCTGTGTGACCGACACGATCGACGCCGGCCTCCTGGGGCAGGCGGGCGAAAAGCTGAAACTGATCGCCAATTACGGCGCGGGCGTCGATCATATCGACGTGCATACCGCCCGCCAGCGGGGCATCCTCGTGTCGAACACGCCCGGCGTGGTGACCGAGGACACGGCCGACATGACCATGGCGCTGATCCTCGCCGTCACCCGCCGCATCCCCGAGGGGCTGGCAGTGATGCAGGCCGGCAAGTGGCCGGGCTGGGCGCCGACCGCCTTCATGGGCGGGCGCATCGGCGGCAAGCGGCTTGGCATCCTTGGTATGGGGCGGATCGGGCAGGCGGTCGCGCGGCGCGCGGCGGCTTTCGGCATGCAGGTGCATTATCATAATCGCCGCCGCCTGCACGAGGAGGTGGAGGCGGAGCTTGAGGCGACCTACTGGGAAAGCCTCGACCAGATGATCGCGCGGGTCGATATCCTGTCGATCAACTGCCCGCATACGCCCTCTACCTTCCACCTGATGAACGCCCGGCGGCTCAAGCTGATGAAACCCTCGGCGGTGATCGTGAACACCTCGCGCGGGGAAGTCATCGACGAGAACGCGCTGACCCGGATGCTGCGCGCGGCAGAGATCGCGGGGGCGGGGCTTGACGTGTTCGAGCACGGCAAGGATGTGAACCCGCGCCTGCGCGAGCTGGAAAACGTGGTGCTGCTGCCGCACATGGGCTCGGCCACGCTGGAAGGCCGGGTCGAGATGGGCGAGAAGGTCATCATAAACGTCAAGACCTTCGCCGACGGCCACCGCCCGCCGGACCTTGTCGTGCCGAGCATGCTATAGGCGAATCCGAGAAGAAAATTCCCGAATTTTCTTCGAGCCACACAATTTTTCGACGAAAAATTGTGTGGCGCCGACGTGGCTACCTGCTGCACGTTAAGTTTAGAGCAACAGTGTCGCATTCTCGCAATATTCGGTCGGCTGGCCTTGGCTGCGACCCCGCCAAATCGGCACAGTATGCGCTGAAAGCCACGCCCGGAGTCGCGCCCAATGAAAACCCATGTCAAAGCCCTGATCATCGGCGGCGGTGCCATCGGCACCTCGATCGCCTATCACCTTGCCCGTGCCGGCTGGTCCGATGTCATGCTGCTGGAACGCGACGAACAGACCTCTGGCTCCACCTGGCACGCCGCCGGGCTGCTGCCGCTGTTCAACATGAGCTACGCGGTCAGCCATATCCACCAGTACTCGGTGGATTTCTACAAGACGCTGGAGGCGGAAACCGGCCTCAACGCCGGCTTCTCTGTGGTGGGCAACCTGCGCATGGCCCGGTCGCAGGCGCGGATGGACGAATACATGCTCTATGCCTCCACCGCCGAAACCGTGGGCGTGCATTACGAATGGATGAGCCCCGCCCGGATCAAGGAGCGCTGGCCGCTGGTGCGCACCGACGACCTTGTCGGCGCGATCTACCACCCCGGGGACGGCTATATAAACCCCGCCGACCTGACCATGGCAATGGCCAAGGGCGCGCGTCAGCGCGGCGTCGTGATCGAGCGCAAGTGGCAGGCCGATGCCTATGAATGGACCGGCTCCGAATGGCGCGTGACGCTGACCAGGATGGTCGAGAAGGGCGGCAACCTCGTGGCCTCCGAGGAACAGATCGTTGTCACCGCCGAACATGTCGTCACCGCCACCGGCAACCACGCGCAGCGCACAGCGCGGCTTCTGGGGATCAAGAGCGCGGCGATCCCGGTCGAGCACCAGTTCATCGTCACCGAACCCGACCCGGCGCTGGTGGCGTATCGAAAGACCCATGGCGAGCACCCGGTGCTGCGCGATGCCGATGCCAAGTGGTATGTGCGCGAGGAACGCGGCGGCTGGATCCTCGGCCCGTATGAGCGGAACGCGCCCGCCCGCTTCGAATACGGCGTGCCCGACAGTTTCCGTGCCGACCTCTTCCCGCTCGACCTGGAGCGGATCGAGGAAGAATACATGTCGATGATCCACCGCATCCCCTCGACCGAGGAGGTGGGCCTCAAGGATGATTTCAACGGCCCGATCTGCTACACCCCCGACGGCAACCCGCTGGTCGGCCCGGCGCCCGGCCTGCGCAACATGTGGCTGGCGGAGGGCTTTTCCTTCGGCATCACGGCCGCCGGTGGCACCGGTTACTACCTGGCCCAGATGATGGTCGAGGGCGAGGCGGAGATCGACATGGCCTCGCTCGACCCCAAGCGCTTCGGCAGCTGGATGACGACGGAATATGCCGCCCGCAAGAACGAGGAAGCCTACGAGCACGTCTACATCCTGCACCACCCGGATGAAGAGCGCCCCGCCTGCCGCCCGCTACGCACCGCGCCTTGCTATGACCGGATGAAGGCGCGCGGCGCGCAATTCGGCGTCGTGAACGGGTTCGAGCGACCCAACTATTTCGGCCCGCTCGAAGCCCCCGACAGCTTCGACCATGACGCGCGCA
Source organism: Rhodobacteraceae bacterium CG17_big_fil_post_rev_8_21_14_2_50_65_11 (assembly GCA_002783145.1). Taxonomy (GTDB): domain Bacteria; phylum Pseudomonadota; class Alphaproteobacteria; order Rhodobacterales; family Rhodobacteraceae; genus Nioella. The sequence goes on from PFEX01000198.1 coordinate 6,647, forward strand.
GCTTCCGCCGCGGCGGCTGGTGGCACCACGCGGTCGAAGAGGCGAAAGCGGTGCGCGAGGGGGTCGGGCTGCTCGACGCCTCCGCCTTCACCAAGCACATGGTGAAAGGGCCGGGCGCGACCGCCTTCCTCGACTGGTTCACCTGCAACAAGCTGCCGAAAGTGGGCCGCATCAACCTGACCTACGCGTTGACGCCCGCAGGCACGACGCGCACCGAATACACCATCGTGCGGCTGGCCGAGGATGAATACTACCTCGTCTCCTCCGGCGCGCTGACCGATTACGACGGCGACTACCTGTGCAAATGCGCCGAGGACAAGGCGCCGGAGTTTGGCTACATCGCGGTGGAAAACGTCACCACCCAGTGGGGCGTCTTCGCCATTGCCGGGCCGAAATCGCGCGACGTGCTGAAGGATGTCATCAAGGACGCGGAGCCGGACACGGCTCTGTCCAACAAGCGGTTCCCGTGGCTCTCGGCCCGGCAGATCGAGCTTGGCATGTGCCCGGTCAACGCCATCCGGGTGGCCTATACCGGCGAGCTGGGGTGGGAATTGCACCACCCGATCGAGATGCAGAATTACCTCTTCGACCTGCTCGAAGCGGCCGGCGAGAAACACGGAATGAAACTGGTCGGCGCGCGGGCGCAGGGGTGGCTCCGGCAGGAGAAAAGCTACCGCGCCTTCGGCAACGAACTTGGCCGCGACGCCACCCCGCTGGAGGCCGACCTGCCGCGCTTCGTGGATCTTTCGAAGGACTTCCAG
>PFEX01000185.1:0-763 GCA_002783145.1 Rhodobacteraceae bacterium CG17_big_fil_post_rev_8_21_14_2_50_65_11
GCTCGATTTCATATTCCTTCTCCGGGTAAAAGTGTCCGACTGTCTCTCACTTCTTTCAAACTATAGTTGGAAAAGCTGTCATCGGCTTCCATGCCTGTTCCATTGAAGAGTGTCTGCTTCTCCTGAATGGTTACAAACTTCTCGGTATAAATTTTCTTTCCGGGCTGATCCCAAAAAATCTCTTCAGTTTGAAGCTTTTGATCTTTGACCAGATTTTCGATTCGTACATTTCCTTCACCGCGGTAGAGGTTTTTATCCTTTATGAAATAGCCCCTGTCAGCTATCATGGTTGTTTCCAAGTTACCATCTTTCGTGAAAAATTTGATTTCAATCCCTTCAGGAAATTCAATATTTCCATTCAAAAATTCTAGTTGCTTGGCGGCGGTGATTTCCGAACGAATGATAGCAGAATCGCTTTGAACCAAGAAAATATTGGTCGCTGAGTTGATCGGTCCATCGTATACTTTAAGCGCTTCTGGATCTACGCTTTCCCGACAGGAAAAAATAAATAATCCGAATATGGCCAAAAGAATAATAGAGCGAAGCTTCATCACGTTTCAAAGATAGGGGAATAGTATGATGCTAACGAAAAAAAGGCAGCCCAAGGGACTGCCTTCTATTTGACTTATGAAAATTAATCTCTTGTTGCCAAGGTAACTGTCTCCCCTACCCAGCATCCGGTGCTTAAGGAAGAACCTATCTGAAGTCCTTATGTAAACAACTCTTCCTTAGATGGGAATCTAGATCTTGCGCCACTCATTCC
>PFEX01000185.1:836-7298 GCA_002783145.1 Rhodobacteraceae bacterium CG17_big_fil_post_rev_8_21_14_2_50_65_11
CCACCCCTGCTGGCAGGTCGTCCACCGCGCCAGCAACCAGAAGCGCGGCAGCGGAATTGAGCAACACCGCGTCGCGGTAAGCCCCGCCGGCGCCTTCCAGCAGGTTGGCAAAGGCGATGCCGTTCTCTTCCGGGCTGCCGCCGAGGATCGCCTCGAAGCGGTGCGTCGGCAGGCCCGCATCGGCGGGGGTGATCTCGAATTCCTCGATCTTGCCGCCCGAGAGCGCGGCCACGGCGGACGGCCCCGCGATGGACAACTCGTCGGTGCCGTCGCCGCCATGCACCAGCCACGCGGCCTCGGACCCGAGCGCGCCCAGAACCTCCGCCATGGGGCGAATGAGCCACGGCGCGAAGGCGCCCGTCAGTTGCCGCTTGACCCCGGCGGGGTTGGTCAGCGGGCCGAGCACGTTGAACAGCGTCCGGGTGCCCAGCTGCTGGCGTGTCGGCATCACGTGGGCGATCGCGGGGTGGTGCATCGGCGCCATCATGAACCCGATCCCGGCCTCCGCCAACGCCCGTTCCACCACCGGCGCGCCGACCATCACGTTGACGCCCATCTGGCCAAGCGCATCCGCCGCGCCGGATTTCGAACTGAGGTTGCGGTTGCCATGCTTGGCCACCGGCACCCCCGCGCCCGCCACCACGAAGGCGGCAGCGGTGGAGATGTTGAGCGTGCCCTTGCCGTCGCCGCCGGTGCCGACGATGTCGATGGCGCCCTCGGGGGCTTTCACGACGACGCATTTTGAGCGCATGACACGCGCGGCGGCGGCGATCTCGTCCACCGTTTCGCCGCGCACCCGCATCGCCATCAGCATGGCGCCGATCTGCGCATCGGTGGCCTCGCCCTCGAAAAGCAGGACGAAGGCCTGTTCGGCCTCTGCTGCGGTCAGGCTGCGGTCCGCCACGGCGGCGATCAGGGGTTTCATGTGGTCGCTCATGCCGGTTCCTCCTCGAGAGCGCCGGGCACCCGTTGCAGGAAGGCGCGCAGCATCGCGTGGCCATGCTCCGATCGAATGCTTTCGGGGTGGAACTGCACACCCTCGATCGGCAGGCTCTTGTGGCGCAGTCCCATGATGGTGCCGTCCTCCAGCCATGCCGTAACGTCAAGGCAGTCGGGCAGGCTTTCGCGCTCCACGATCAGCGAATGGTAGCGCGTGGCTTGCAGCGGAGAGGGCAGGCCGGTGAAGACGCCTTTGCCGGCGTGGTGGATCTCGCCCAGCTTGCCGTGCACGATCTCGTGGCAGCGCACCACCTTGCCGCCGAAGGCCTCGCCGATGGTCTGGTGGCCAAGGCAGACACCGAGCAGCGGGGTGCCCGCCTTGGCCGCCGCCGCTGTCAGGCCAAGACAGATTCCCGCCTGCGCCGGATCGCAGGGGCCGGGGGAGAGCACGATGCCCGAAGGACAAAGCGCCATCGCCTCCTGCACGTCGAGCGCATCGTTGCGCACCACGTGCGGAGTGCAGCCAAGCTCGCCCAGGTAGTGCACAAGATTGTAGGTGAAACTGTCGTAGTTATCTATGAGCAGCAGCATGCCCGTCAATCCTTGTCGCGAAAAAGGGGTGCAGCCGGGCCGCCCGCCGCGCTATACATGCACAGGGCCGCCCGCCATGGTCAACCCGTGGGGCGAGAACGGCCCGGATCTGGGGCGAAATGCATCGCGTGGACCCGTCGCAGGGGGCGCGCGCAGACGGCGAAAAGGGGCACGCTATGGGCAGAGGACTTGTTTCCGGTCTCATATGGGGGGGCATGGTTGCGGTAATCGTGGCGGCGCTGCTGTCGCTTGGCACGCCCCTGCCGGAGCGCGCGGTCGGCATCGCTCCCGACCCGCAGCCGGACTCGGCACCCGGCACAATGCCCGACCCGCAGCCGCTGCCTCAGCCGCAGCGGGAGGAACAGCCGGCATCGCAGGGCGGCGCACAGGACAGCACGGCCCCTGTGTCGGACATTCCGCTGCCCGCAGGGTCGGAATTCAACCGCCCGCCCGCCGAAACCGCCCCGGCCATTCCCGGCCCCGACACCGCCCCCGCCGCGCCGCCGCAGGCGGTCACCTCGCTGCCCGTGCCCGCGTCGCCGCCGGTGCCGCAATCCACCCCCGCGCCGCAACCGCAAGCAACCGTCACGCTGCAAGGGCCGGGGGCCGCGCCGGGGGGTGAGCCCGTCGGCGACGCGCCGGAGGCGGGCGCCCCGTCGCCGCAGGCCGGGGCGCAGCCGGGGCCGCTGGGCCTGCCGCAGATCGACACCGACCCGGCGGCGCAGACCGACCCCGCGCCGCTCGGCCGCCCGCTGCGACCGGTGCGCCCCGCCAATGAGGACGGCGCCAGCGGCGCAGCAGACACCGCCGCAGCGCCGCCAGCGTCGCGCGCGATCGACGCCTTTGCCGCCCCGTTCGCGGCGGAAGACTCCCAGCCCCTGATGGCGGTGATCCTGATCGATGACCCGTCGTTCCAGCTGGGCCAGGAGGCGCTGACGCGGTTCGCGTTTCCGGTCGCCTTCGCCATCGACCCGCGCCGCCCCGACGCGGCCGAGACCGCCGCCGCCTACCGTGCCGCAGGCTTCGAGGTGCTGCTGCTGGGCGATGTCTTCACCGAGGAGGCAACCGGCGCAGAGGTGCCCGATATCCTGTCGCGCGGCTTTGCCACGCTGCCCGAGGCGGTCGGTGTGCTGGATACATCCGGCGAGGCGATTCAGGGCCGGCGCGAGATCCTCGACGGCGTCGTCGAGGCGCTGTCCGAAACCGGCCACGGGCTGGTGACCTTCCCGCGCGGCTTGCCGGTGGCCGAACAGAGCGCCGCGCGTCAGGGTGTGCCCGCCGCGACGCTGTTTCGCGAGATCGACAGCGACCGCGAGCGCGCCACGGTGATCACCCGCTATCTGGACCGGGCGGCTTTTGCCGCCGGACAGCAGGGATCGGTCATCGTCGTCGGCCACACCTATGCCGATACCGTCACGGCGCTGTTTTCATGGGTGCTCGGTAACCGGAGCGAGGGCGTGGCGCTGGCCCCGGTCTCGGCGGTGCTGACGCGGTAGGGGGTGGCCCATAATTGGAATGTGGCAAGTGAAAGTGAGATGGGTATTGTTTCGGTTATTCAAACGCTTTTTTCGAAAAATGAACCCCATTGACAGACGTCTTCCGGCAGCGTCGAGCCCCTCGGGCGCGAATATGTCGGACAACCGTCTTTCTTCGGGGAAAAATGTATTTTTCAAGACCCCTGCAAAAATGAAAATTCTGTTCTATGGAAACTGTCAAACTGATGTCACACATCGCGCGCTGACGTTCTCGAACCCTCTTTGTGAATTCGAATACGCCGGAAATTCAAGGCGGGTCGGCCATTTCGATGAAAACCGCAAAAACAGACTGCTGGAGTGGTGTGATCACATCGTAACGCAACCGATAATGAACAAGAATAACCCTGACTATTATCAGAACCTTCTCGATCGGCATGGGGATAAGATCACCTTCATGCCATATATCTTTCTGGATGGATTCTTTGCGATGTCATACGCGCCCGGCAGTATCGGGTCCACGATTTCCGGTGTTATCGGTCAGGAACCCATCCGTGACATGTTGCTGAAGGAAGGGTTTGACGAAACGCTGGCACAATTTCGATCTGGCAAGATTAATTTCTCGCATCAAGAACGTTTGAAGTACAATTTTGAGGAAATGGAACGGCGTGATGCGATTTGTCACGCTAAAGTCTTGCCGTTCATCCTTGAAAGATACAAAGACCAGCATGTGATGATTACTCATAATCATCCAATCCCTGAAATGATAAATGATATCGCGGCACAAATCGCAACGCGTTTGGAGTTGAACTTTGATCCTGTCAGAATGGATCAGCCCCACCGATATGCTCGCATCACACTCCCGGAGTTCTCGAGCCTTGTCTTGCCGCAAACGGTGGAGGAGAACGGATTCAACTACCCTTACGATTTGCATTGGATCAACAAGGGGCGTCGCCTGATAAGAATCATAGCGAAGGCCTATGATGTTCCAGTAAGCGATCGTCGCTCGGACACGATTGCGGACGAACTCGATTAACCCTGAGATTCGCCAAAGCAGCGTGTCGACTTCTGCCAACCTGGAAGACCGCCGAACACCATGGCGGGGCCTGATCGCCGTCTCACCACCCCTCAGCGCAACGCCGCGCAGAACTTCTGGATGCGCCCACACGCTTTCTCAAGGTTCTCGTCCGAGGTGGCGTAGGACACTCTGAAATTGGGCGACAGGCCGAAGGCGCCGCCGAAAACCACCGCGACGCCCATTTCCTCCAGCAGCGCGGTTGCGAAATCCTCGTCGGTTTCGATCCGTTTGCCGCCGGGCGTGGTCTTGCCGATGCAGCCGGCGATCGAGGGGTAGACGTAGAACGCCCCTTCCGGTGTCGGGCAGGTGATGCCCTCGGCGGCGTTGAGCATCGTGACCACCCTGTCGCGGCGACGTTTGAAGATGGCGTTGTTGGCGGCGATGTAATCTTGTGGCCCGGTCAGCGCCTCCAGCGCCGCCCACTGGCTGATCGAGCACGGGTTCGACGTGGATTGCGACTGAATCTTGCGCATCGCGGCGATCAATTGCTCGGGCCCCGCCGCGTAACCGATGCGCCAGCCGGTCATCGCATAGGCCTTGGACACGCCGTTGCAGGTCAGGGTGCGGTCATAAAGCCCCGGTTCCACCTGCGCCGGCGTGACAAACTCGAAATCGTCGTAAACGAGGTGTTCATACATGTCGTCGGTCATCACCCAGACATGGCTGTGGCGCATCAGCACATCCGTCAGCGCCGTCAACTCGTCATGCGAATAGCCCGCGCCGGTTGGGTTGGAGGGCGAATTGAAGATGAACCACTTGGTCTTGGGCGTGATCGCGGCCTCAAGCTGGTCGGCGGTCAGCTTGTAGGCGTTGTCGGCCGAGGCCTCCGCGATGACCGGCTCGCCGCCCGCCAGCAGCACCATGTCGGGGTAGCTGACCCAGTAGGGCGCCGGGATCACCACCTCGTCGCCGGGGTTCAGCGTCGCCATCAGCGCATTGTAAAGGATCTGCTTGCCGCCGGTCCCGACGGAGACCTGTTTGGTCGTGTAATCCAGCCCGTTGTCGCGCTTGAACTTGTCGCAGATCGCCTGTTTCAGCTCGACGATGCCATCGGGGGCGGTGTATTTCGTTTTTCCCGCATCAATGGCCGCTTTCGCAGCGGCGCAGATGTTGTCGGGGGTGTTGAAATCAGGCTCGCCTGCGCCAAGTCCGATGACATCTTTTCCTGATGCCTTCAGGTCGGCGGCGAGGGTCGAGACCGCGATTGTCGGGGACGGTTTCACGCGGGCCAGCGTGTCGGACAGGAAGCTCATGTTCTGTTCTCCAACGGTTCGGGCCGGACATCTGATCCGGTTTACAAACGGGCTTGGCCCTGCTTAGGGTCGCCATGCCCGGTGATCAAGGGGCGTCAGGCCCATGGGAAGGATGACTATGACCGATTTGACCGAGACCGAAGAGGGCTGGTTCAGCGATGAAACCGCGACATTCGGCGACCGGCTGGCCGGCGCCCGCGAGGCGCTTGGCCTGGCGCAGGCCGATCTTGCCAAGCGGCTGGGCGTGAAGCTAAAGACCGTGGTGGCGTGGGAAAACGACTGGAGCGAGCCGCGGGCCAACAAGTTGCAGATGGTGGCCGGGTTGCTGAACGTGTCGATGCGCTGGCTGCTGACCGGCGAGGGCGACGGGCCGGAAGATCCGCGTGCGAGCGATGTGCAGGGCGACCTCAACCACGTGATCCTCGACCTGCGCCAGATGCGGCAGGAACACGCGCGGCTTGTCGAACAGCTGGGCCGGCTGGAAAAGCGCCTGCGCAATACGCTGAAGAAGGAAGAGGAACGCTGATGACCAATGAAAGCCGCGACATCCGGGTCAAGCGCCTGCGCATGCGGGCGTGGCACCGGGGCACCAAGGAAATGGACCTGCTGCTTGGCGGTTGGGCCGATCGCAACCTCGATACGGCGGACGATACCGCGATCGACCTCTTTGAACGGGTCCTGGAAGAGCAGGATCATGACCTCTACCAGTGGATTTCCGGACAACGCCAAGCCCCTGATTACATGGCAGACTTCGCCGCAGGTCTGGCCAGCGAGGCGGTATCGCGCCTCGGGCGCTGAAAATTCGTCGCGCGTTTAACGCATTCTTTGGAAATTTCGGCAAATCTCCGGGGGCTGCCAGAGCGACGGAGATCATGATGAGTGTGCACAGCCCCCTTGCGGATTCGTCCCGGCATGGGTTCATGCCGGGCTACCTGGAAACGCTGTCGCTGGTGGAGCGGTTGCACCGATTGCTGCTCGACGTGATCAAGGACGAATTCGAGCGGGTTGGCGTGCTGGACATCAATGCCGTGCAGGCGCTCCTGCTGTTCAATATCGGCGATCACGAGGTGACGGCAGGCGAGTTGAAATCGCGGGGCTACTACCAGGGCTCGAACGTATCCTACAATCT
>PFEX01000203.1 GCA_002783145.1 Rhodobacteraceae bacterium CG17_big_fil_post_rev_8_21_14_2_50_65_11
ATGTCTGGCACCGGCGATCACACAATACCTGCACTATGGCCGGGACGCTTGAGGGGACATCATGATGCAAGAGGATCAGGGCACATCCGAAGATGCGGCGCGCGTCGTCTTCGTGTCGGGGCCGTCCGGGGCAGGGCGGTCAACCGCGATTCACGCGCTGGAGGATCTGGGCTATGAGGTGATCGACAACCTGCCGCTCAGCCTTTTGCCGCGGCTTCTCGACGGGCCGCCGCCGCCCCGGCCGCTGGCGCTGGGCACCGACCCGAGGAACCGCGATTATAGCGCGCAGGCGCTGATCGCGGCAGTGGATCGGCTGGTTGCCGATCCCGAGATTCTGGCTGACCTGGTGTATCTCGATTGCCGAGCCGACGTTCTGGTGCGCCGCTTTTCCGAAACCCGCCGCCGCCACCCGCTGGCGCCCGATGACCGGCCCATGCTCGGGATCGAACTGGAACAGGATCTGCTGGCGCCGGTGCGCGCGCGGGCCGGCATCCTGATCGACACCAGCGACCTGACCCCGCAGGAGCTGCGCGCCGAGATGCAGCGCTGGTTCGCGCCCGCCGGGCCGCATCTGGCGGTGTCTGTGCAGTCTTTCAGTTACAAGCGTGGCCTGCCGACCGGTGCCGATCTGGTGTTCGACTGCCGCTTCCTGCGCAACCCGCATTGGGAGCCGTCGCTGCGCCCGCTCGACGGACGCGACGCGGAGGTTGCCGCTCACATTGCCGGGGATGCGCGCTTTGCACCGTTTCTGGCGCAGGTCACGCAGCTTGTCGAAACGCTGCTGCCCGCCTACCGCGACGAAGGCAAGGCGTATCTGACGGTGGCTTTCGGTTGCACCGGCGGGCAACACCGATCCGTTGCGATGACTGAAAAACTGGCGGCGCATCTTGCACGCGCCGGGTGGCAGGTGTCTAAGAGACACAGGGAGATAGAGCGCTGGGCGGTGGCCCGCGCGTCATAGCGACCCGGGGAAACAGGTATTGATCGGCATCGTGATCGTCGCACATGGGGGGCTGGCCCGCGAATTGCACAGAGCCGTCGAGCATGTGGTCGGCCGCCAGTCGGGCATGCTGTCTATCTCGATCGGGCCTGAGGATGACCGTGGGCGCCGGCAGCGCGAAATCTGCGACGCCGCCGACGCGGTGGACATGGGCGATGGCGTGGTCGTGGTGACCGACATGTTCGGCGGATCGCCGTCCAACCTGTCGCTGCGCGCCTGTCGTCCGTCGAACCGCAAGATCCTGACCGGGGTCAACCTGCCGATGCTGGTGAAGCTGGCCAAGTCGCGCAACCTGCCGGTCGAAGAGGCGGTGGCCCGTGCCACGGCGGCCGGTCGGCGCTACATCAACAGCTTCGACGGAGCCCCGGAATGAGCACGGATCTGAAACGCAACCTGAGGATCGAGAACGTGAAGGGGCTGCACGCGCGCGCCTCGGCCAAGTTCGTGGAAGTGGTAGAGGCGCATGACGCTACGGCAACCGTCAGCAAGGATGGGCTGAGCGCCGCCGGCGATTCAATCATGGGGCTTTTGATGTTGGCAGCGTCGCGGGGAACCACTATTGAGGTCCGGACCAGCGGGCCGCAAGCGGCGGACCTGATGGACGCAGTTGAGCAACTGGTGGCAGACAAGTTCGGCGAGGGCATGTAGTCTGACAGGGTTGCAAACGGGGGTAGGGAACCGTTGACCGACGTCACAACGCCCAACAACAGGCGTCAGGGCCGTCCCGCAGAGGGCGGACCGAGGGAGGTCGTGTACGACCGCCGCAGCCTGACCTATGCCAATTCCTTCGACTCGAAGTTTCGCGCCACGATGATCCGGGCGCTGGAATGGATGACCGGCAAGTTCACCATCATCCGCCGCGTGCGCCAGTTCGAACGCTTGGGCACGCCAACCGGTCAGGCGTTCTGGCCTGCAACCATGAAGGTGATGGGGATTGACCTTCTGACCCCTGACCATCAACTGGCGCGCATTCCGGCTGAAGGCCCGGTCGTGTTCGTGGCCAACCACCCGCATGGCCTGATCGACGGCATGATCCTTGCCGACCTGATCGGGCGCCGTCGCAACGATTACCGCATCCTGACCCGCTCGCTCCTGACCGGGATCGACGAAAGCGCGGCCAGCTACATGATTCCCGTGCCGTTCCCGCACCAGTCCGACGCGCAGGCCGAGATGATGCGCATGCGCGGCGAGGCGATGGCGCATCTGGCCCTGAAGGGCTTGATCGCGCTGTTCCCTTCGGGCGTGGTGGCCACGTCGCAAACCGCGTTCGGGCCGGTGATCGAGGCGGAATGGAACGTCTTCACCGCCAAGATGATCCGCAAGTCGGGGGCCACCATCGTGCCTTGCTGTTTTCGTGGCACCAATACGCGCGCCTACCAGATCGCCAACCGGATTTCGCCCGCGTTGCGCCAGGGGTTGCTGTTGCACGAGGTGGTCAAGGCCTTCGACAAGCCGCAGTCACCGGTGATCGGCCCGGCGATCACACCTGACCGCTGGGCCGAGGCGATCAAGGCGCCGCGCCAGTTCATGGCCGACCTTCGGGCGCATACGCTGGCGCTGAAGGATGACCCGGACAGGGAGTTCGCGGGCCCGTAGGGTGCGTGCTTGTCACGCACCGTCCGCCATGCTCCACCAGCCGCGCATGGTGCGTGACGAGCACGCACCCTACGGGTCAACGGACCCGGCTCAGCGTGTCGGCACCGGCACTTCGCCGCGGTAATCGTAGAAGCCGCGTTCGGTCTTGCGGCCCAGCCAACCGGCCTCGACATATTTGGTCAGCAGCGGGCAGGGGCGATACTTGGTATCGGCCAGCCCGTCATGCAGAACGTTCATGATCGCAAGACAGGTGTCGAGCCCGATGAAATCGGCCAGCTCCAGCGGCCCCATCGGGTGGTTGGCGCCCAGCTTCAGCGCCTCGTCGATGGACTTCACGTTGCCGACCCCTTCGTAGAGCGTATAGACCGCCTCGTTGATCATCGGCATCAGGATGCGGTTGACGATGAAGGCCGGGAAATCCTCGGCGCTTGCCGCGGTCTTGCCCAGCTTGTCGACCACCGATTTGCAGGCGCTGAACGTGGCCTCGTCGGTGGCGATGCCGCGGATCAGCTCCACCAGCTGCATCACCGGCACCGGGTTCATGAAGTGGAACCCCATGAATTTTTCCGGACGGTCGGTGCGGCTGGCCAGCCGGGTGATCGAGATCGAGGAGGTGTTGGAGGTCAGTATCGTTTCGGGCCTCAGATGCGGCAGCAGGTCTTCGAAGATCGCCTGCTTGACGGTCTCGCGCTCGGTTGCGGCCTCGATGATCAGGTCGCTGGGGCCGACATCGGCCAGCTTGAGCGTGGTGGTGATCCGGCCCATGGCGGCGGCCTTGTCCTCGGCCGAGATGCGCCCCCGGCTGACCTGACGTTCGATATTGCGGTCGATCAGGGCCATCGCCTTGTCGAGGCTATCCTGCGACATGTCGTTCATGACAACGTCGTAACCGGCCAGGGCACAGACATGGGCGATACCGTTGCCCATCTGGCCCGCGCCGACGATGCCGATTTTGCGAATGTCCATGCTGCGCTCCTTCGGGCCTCTGGTTTGGCCGCACCATAGGCAACCGGCGCCGGGGCGTTCAAGCGCAAACGGCGCGGCGCATTGTGCGAAAAAACACCACAACTTGTCCGTTTAGCCATTTGGAAACGGGCGCGGCGCATCTTGGGTCCGGGTGAGTCGAAACAATGGGTGGAGCAAGACAATGAGCTTCCAGAACACGGGGCATGGGCCCCTTGATTACCAGCCATGCCGCTATGACGGATCGTCGATGACGTTCCGCGGCCCCAAGGCCGAGATCGCGGGCGGCCATGTGCTGTGCCTTGGCGGGACCGAGACCTTCGGCAAGTTCGCGCCGGAGCCGTTTCCGGTTCTGCTGGAAAAGCGGTTGAACCGGCCGGTGGTGAACATGGGCGCGGTCAATGCGGGCGTCGACCTGGTGCTGCACGATCCGGCCATTCGTGCGGCGATAAACACCGCCGGGGCGGTGGTGTTGCAGGTGCCCGGCGCGGCCAACCTGTCGAACCGGTTCTTTACCGTGCATCCACGCCGCAACGACCGCTTCGTGAAGGCCTCGACCATGCTGCGCACGATCTACCGGGGTGTGGATTTTACCGAGTTCCACTTTACCCGCCACATGCTGCACCGGTTGCATGACCGGTCAGCGGATCGTTTCGCCATCGTGGTGGAGGAGCTTCGCGCCGCGTGGCAGGCGCGCATGTTCCGCCTGCTGGAAGGGATCGAGGCGCCGGTTCACCTGTTATGGTTGTCGCGCCGGGCGCCCTCGGACGAGACGTCGCTTCAGGATGCGCCGGGATCGGATCCGCTTTTCGTGACCGAGGAGATGCTGACGGAGCTGAAACCGTTATGCGCCAGCGTCAACATCTGCCTGCAAACGCGTGACCGGCGCAACCCGGCCGCGCGTGGGCTGTTCTTTGGCCGGGGGGAGGAAGCGGCGGCACGCCTGATGCCGGGGCCGGAGGATCATGACCGGGTGGCGGCGATGCTGGTGGGGGTCATGCATTGAAAAAGGCCCGCCTGTCAGGGCGGGCCTTCGGGGTATCTGCCGGCGCGGGTCAGCCGAGTTTTTCGGTCAACTCCGGCACGGCGGTGAAGAGGTCGGCAACAAGGCCGTAATCGGCAACCTGGAAGATCGGCGCTTCTTCGTCCTTGTTGATCGCAACGATGATCTTGCTGTCCTTCATGCCGGCGAGGTGCTGGATCGCGCCGGAAATGCCGACCGCAACATAAAGGTCCGGTGCGACCACCTTGCCGGTCTGCCCGACCTGCCAGTCATTCGGCGCGTAGCCCGAATCGACCGCCGCGCGGGACGCGCCGACAGCGGCGCCAAGCGCATCGGCCAGCTTCTCGATCAGTGCGAAATCCTCCTCAGACCCGACGCCGCGCCCGCCCGAGACGACGACACCGGCCGAGGTCAGTTCCGGGCGGGTGCTTTCGGCCACCTTGTCCTCGACCCAGTCCGAAAGGCCGGGATTGGCGGCGGCGGAAATGGTTTCCACCGGTGCCGGGGCCTGTTCGCCAGCCACGTCGAAGGTGGAGGTGCGGAACGTCACGACCTTTTTCACATCCGAGGATTTCACCGTCTGCACCGCGTTGCCGGCGTAGATCGGGCGTTCGAAGGTGTCCGCATCGACCACGCCCGAGGCGTCCGAGATCACCATCACGTCAAGCAACGCGGCGACGCGCGGCAGCACGTTCTTGGCGTCGGTGGTGGCGGGGGCGACGATATGGTCATAGTCGCCGGCCAGCGACACGATCAGCGCGGCGGTGGGTTCGGCCAGACGGTGGCCGAGCGACGCATCCTCGGCGACCAGCACCCTGGCGACACCGTCGATCCTGGCGGCGGCCTCGCCTGCAGCGGCGGCAGAGGCGCCGGCGCACAGGACGGTCACATCGCCCAGTTTCGCAGCGGCCGTCACCGCCTTCGCGGTTGCGTCCAGCGCCAGTTCGCCATCGGTGACTTCGGCAAGAAGAAGAACAGCCATCACACAGCCCCCGCTTCCTTGAGTTTCGACACAAGCTCGTCCACCGAGCCAACAATTTCGCCCGCCTTGCGCGCCTCGGGCTCTGCGGTGGAAAGGATTTCCAGCCGCGGCGTCACATCGACGCCGTAGTCGGCGGCGGTCTTTTCATCGAGCGGCTTTTTCTTTGCCTTCATGATGTTGGGAAGCGAGGCGTAGCGCGGCTCGTTGAGGCGCAGATCGACGGTAACGATGGCAGGCATCTTCACGCTGATCGTTTGCAGGCCGCCATCGACCTCGCGGGTGACCCTGGCTTTGTCGCCGTCGATATCGAGCGTGGAGGCGAAGGTGGCCTGCGACCAGCCCAGCAACGCCGAAAGCATCTGGCCGGTGGCGTTCATGTCGTTGTCGATCGCCTGCTTGCCGCAAAGCACGAGGCCGGGCGCTTCCTCCTCCACGATGCTGGCGAGGATCTTGGCGACGGCCAGCGGTTCGATATCGGTTTGCACGTCATCCGTGGCGATGACCAGGATGGCGCGGTCGGCTCCCATGGCCAGCGCCGTGCGCAGGGTTTCCTGCGCCTGTTTCACCCCGATGGAGACGGCGATGACCTCATCGGCCTTGCCGGCCTCTTTCAGGCGGATCGCCTCTTCGACGGCGATTTCGTCGAACGGGTTCATCGACATTTTCACGTTCGCCAGATCGACACCGGACCCGTCCGCCTTCACGCGGACCTTCACGTTGTAGTCGATCACGCGTTTGACAGGCACAAGCACCTTCATTTTCACGTCTCTCCTGTTTTTTGGCCCCCGAAGGCGAACCCCCGGGAAAATCCTGCGATCCAGTGGGTGTTACCGTGTCAAATAGCGTGATGACAGATCAAAATCGACGCGTTTCGCCAAATCGACGCCGCGTTTTTTCCCAATTCCTGTGACAAGGCTCCAGTAGGCGACGCTGGCACAGATGATATGCTAGGTATACGCAACCATCAGGAGGACGACCGCATATGGAAAAAGCTTCGGGAATCGATGACGGCCGGGCCGTCGCGGGATCGGCGCGGCGCGGCGCGGCGCGCGGCCGGGTTTGACGGGAACGCTTGCGATGAACCACCGCGCCCCCGAAATCCGCAGCCTGCCCGAAACCCACACGCTTGGCTTTCTGCGCAGCTACTCGATGGCCACGCTGGATGAACTGCCCGACCTGTGGCGCCGGTTCTTCGATGCGCCGGTCGTGATCCCCAATTACGTCCCCGGCGCGATGTTCGGCATTTCCATGGACCCCGACGGGTTGGGTACGTTCACCTACGGCGTCACGGTCGAGGTCGACCCGGTGCCCGAGGATTTGCCGCGCGGCACCAGCCTCGCCAGGCTGCCGGAGGGCGACTACGCCGTGTTGCGCGATTTTGGCACGCTGGATGACGTGCAGGTGCAATACGACTGGATGATTGCGGAATGGCTGCCGTCCTCGCCCTACACGCAGCGGCGCGGCGCCATTTTCGAGCGCTACCCGGAGGATCCGCGCAACGGCCCGGCTGGCATGGTGTTCGAGATCTGGGTGCCGGTGAACGACCGCCCGAACTGATTACCGGCTCGCGCCCGGCACCCAGAGCACATCGGCGCGGCCATCGTCGTTGCAGATGCGCGCGGCGACGAAGAACCAGTCCGACAGGCGGTTGAGGTATTTCACCGCCGCCGGGTTCACCGCCTCCACCGTGGACAGGTCGACCGTCAACCGCTCTGCCCGGCGCGCTACGGTGCGGCACAGGTGCAGGTGTGCAGCGGCAGCCGA
>PFEX01000218.1:0-147 GCA_002783145.1 Rhodobacteraceae bacterium CG17_big_fil_post_rev_8_21_14_2_50_65_11
TGGAGCGCACATTCGACTTTGCCCGCCACACCGGCGTCACTCTGGAACCGCGCGCGATCATCGGCGATTACGACGCTGCGGAGGATCGCCTGACCGTGCATTATTCCGGGCAAGCGCCGCACATGATGCAGGCGGTTGTCGCAAAGC
>PFEX01000218.1:206-7059 GCA_002783145.1 Rhodobacteraceae bacterium CG17_big_fil_post_rev_8_21_14_2_50_65_11
GGGGTCAAGATCCACACATATGGCGACGAGATGGCCACGCTGGCGGCATCCCGGCTGCTGAAACGTCCGGTCAAGTTCGCCGCCGACCGAATGGAAAGCTTCGTGTCCGACATTCATGCACGGGGGCACCGCATCACCGCGCGGGCGGGTGTCGATGACGAGGGACGGCTGGTCGCGGTCGAGGTCGATGACATCACCGGGATCGGACCCTACTCGGTCTATCCGAGGTCTTCCGGGATCGAGGGCAATCAGGTCATCAACCTGATCGGCGCCCCTTACGAGTTGGCAAACTACCGCGCCCGGCTGCGCGTGGTGTTCCAGAACAAGGCGCCGATGAGCCAGTATCGCGCCGTCGGCCATCCCATCGCCATGGCGGTGATGGAGGGGCTGATCGACGATCTGGCCACCGCCACCGGGCGCGATCCGGCCGACCTCAGGGCGCTGAACCTGCGCCGCGACGACAGCTACCCCAGCGCCTCGCCACAGGGCATGCGCTTTGCCGACCTGTCGCACGAGGCCTGTCTCGAAAAGCTGAAGGCCCTGATGGATTACGACGGTTTGCGCGCCGAACAGGCGCGGCTGCGCGCGAAAGGCATCCATCGCGGCATCGGTCTGGTCAGCATGGTCGAGGTCACCAACCCCTCGCCGATGTTCTATGGCGCTGGCGGCGCGCCGATCTCGGCGCAGGACGGGGCGACGGCGCGGCTGGATGCGTCGGGGGCCGTGCATGTGGCCAACTCGATCACCGAGCAGGGACAGGGCACCGACACGATCCTTGCCCAGATCGCCGCCGAGGTGATGGGGGTGGACCTTGCGCAGGTCCATGTCACCACCGGCGACACCGCGACGGTGCCCTACGGCGGCGGCACATGGGCTTCGCGCGGCGCCGGGATCGGCGGCGAGGCGATGTTGCAGGCCGCCCGCGCGCTGCGCGCGCAGGTGCTGGAGGTGGCGGGCCAGATCCTTCAGGCCGCACCGGACGCGCTGGACCTGTCGCAGGGCCATGTCGTCGACGCAAACGGCGGTCGGGTGCGCATCAGCCTGTCGGACCTTGCACGCACGGTCTATTACCGCGCCCACGAACTGCCGGCGGGCAGCCGCCCGGAGCTGATCGCCACCCGCCATGCGCGGGTCGAGGATTACCCCTTCGTCTTCACCAACGGCGCAATGGCATCGTATGTCGAGGTCGACGCCGAGACCGGCATGGTCACGCTTCTGGGGCACTGGGTGGTCGAGGACGTGGGCACGATGCTGAACCCCAAGCTGGTCGAAGAGCAGATCCGCGGCGGCGTGGTGCAGGGGATCGGCGGTGCGCTCTACGAGGAATGCGCCTACGACGAGGACGGCCAGATGCTGAACACGACCATGGCCGACTACCTCGTGCCGATGGCAAGCGAGATGCCCGATATCACCATCGGTCATGTCAGCACGCCCACCCGAACCTCGCAGCTTGGGGCCAAGGGCGCCGGCGAGGCCGGCACGGCAGGTGCCCCCGGCGCGGTGATGAACGCGATCAACGATGCGCTTCGTCCGCTCGGTGCGCCGCGCCTGTCGCAGATGCCGATGACGCCGCAGCGCATCCTGCGCGCGCTCGGACGGGTCGGCGGGGAAGGATAGGGCGATGACAGGCGGGATGACACGGCGTGCCATCGTCTGCGGCGGCTCCATCGGCGGTCTGTTCGCAGCACTGTTCCTGCGTCAGGCGGGCTGGGAGGTGATCCTGCTGGAACGCGCGCGCAGCGAACTGTCGGGGCGCGGTGCCGGGATCGTCACCCATGACCAGCTGAACCGGCTGATAGAGACGGCCGGCGCCTCGACCCGCGACCTGGGCGTCGCGGTATCCGAACGGGTGGTCTATGACCGCGCAGGCAGCATTGTCACGCGCGCCGGGTATCCGCAGGTGGTAACCTCGTGGGACCGGGTGCACAGCCTGTTGCGCCAGCAGATGCCGCAAGGCAGCTACCGGCTGGGGCAAAGCGTTGCTGGCTATGACGACGGCCCCGATGGCGCTGCGGTACGGCTGACCGACGGGGCAGTGCTGGAGGCCGATCTGCTGGTCGGGGCCGACGGGTTCCGCTCTGCGGTGCGCGGGCAGATGCAGCCCGAGGTGCAGCCGCGCTATTCGGGCTATGTCGTCTGGCGCGCTTTGGCACCTGAGGCGGACCTTTCGCCAAAGGTGCGGGCCGACCTGTTCCCGCATTTCGGCCTCTACGCGCCGCGTGGCACGCAGGTGGTGGGCTACCCGATCGCCGGGCCGGGGAATGACCTTCGCTCCGGCCACCGGCGCTACAATTTCGTCTGGTATGTCCCAGTCGCACCCGAGGCGCTGACCGCGATGCTGACCGACGAAACCGGGCGGTGTCACGATGTCTCCATCCCGCCGCCACTGGTGCGCGACGCGGTGGTGGCAGAGGGCGTGGCGCTTGCGCGCGCGGTGCTGCCGCCGCCCTTCGTCGAGATCCTCGACCGGTCGGAGAGGCCCTTCTTCACGCCGATCTACGATCACATCGCGCCGGATTTCGCCCGCGGTCGGGTGGCACTGACCGGCGATGCGGCATCGGTTGCGCGGCCGCATGTCGGCATGGGCGTCACCAAGGCCGCCTGCGACGCGGCGGCCCTCGCGCGCCACCTGTCGCAAGGAACACCGATCGCGGAGGCGCTTGCAGCCTATTCGTCCGAACGTCAGCCCGCTGGCCGATTGGCGGTGGAGACCGCCCGTCGCCTTGGCGCGATGATTTTCGAAGGGCAGGACAACAGCGACGGGCGCAGCAACCCCAACCTCGCCACCATCCTGAACGAAACCGCCGCCGTGCCCGCCGCCCTGGCACAAGCAGGCTGAGCGCCGGGTCGCGCTAGACACGATCTGAAGGCGAGGATCACCCCCGATGCGCCCGTAAGAGGAGACTGAGGGGACTGAGGAGACTGAGGAGACTGAGGAGACTGGCTCCACCGACGGCATGTCGGTCCAGACCATCAAGATGCCGTTTTGACCGACAACGCGGTTTCGCGGTGCAGTTGCATGACACGACCGATTGACCGAGCGGGAAAAGACCGCTACCGACGACAACGATGGTGCCCGGAATATTCGGGAGAATAGGGAAACCGGTGCGGGGCCTGCCCCCAATTCCGGTGCTGCCCCCGCAACTGTAAGCGGTGTGCGCTTCGACAAAGCCACCGGGCCGAAAGGCTCGGTCAGGGGGAGTGACGCGACACCCGCGAGCCAGGAGACCTGCCATCATGACCGAAACACCAACCCGGGCGGGGTGCCCCGGACGAGGACGCCATGACGATAGACCACGCCGCGCGATGTGCGCCGAACATGTCATGCCCCCTTTCCGAACGGGCAGGGTGCCAGCATGCGAAATGCGACTGATCCCGTCTTGTCGATCTGCCTGACCCGCCTTGAGGACCGTGATCCGGAGCGGCCGACCCGGTCGATCTGCGTGGCCCCGAGGCCGGAGCCCCCGAGATGAGCTGCCCACCCCCGTCCCCTGCCGGTCTGGCGTTCGAAGAGGTCGCGTGGGGCAACGGCATCCTGCACCCGGTCAGCTTCACGGTGCAGCCGGGGCGCGTGCTTGGCGTGCTCGGCGCCAACGGCGCGGGCAAATCGACGCTGCTGCGGCTGATCTACCGCTTTCACACACCGCAATCCGGCCGCGTCCTGATCGACGGAGACAACATCCACGCAATGGCGCCCCGACAGGTGGCGAGGCGGGTGGCGGCGGTGTTGCAGGAACAGCCGACCGATTTCGCCCTGACCGTGGCCGAGATCGTGGCGCTTGGCCGCGCGCCGCACCGGCGCGGCTTGTCGGGGCTGTCGGACCGGGACCATCACCTTGTTGACCATGCGCTCGACAGGCTTGATCTGCGCGCGTTTGCCCACAGGTCCATGGGCACACTTTCGGGCGGTGAGCGGCAGCGCGTCATGGTCGCCCGCGCGCTTGCGCAGGAACCGGCGCTGATCGTGCTGGATGAACCGACCAACCACCTCGATATCCGACACCAGTTGCAGGTGCTGCGGCTGGTCAGGGGCCTTGGCATCACCGTTGTCGCCTCGCTGCATGACCTCAACCTCGTGCATGGCTTTGCCGACGATCTGCTGGTGCTGCGCGATGGCCACCCGCTTGCCGTCGGCCCGGCCGCCACGGTGCTGACCCCCGATCTGATCGCCGAGGCCTTCGGCGTGACGGCAACGCCGCGCGGCCCGGCGCGCTTCGACTTTTCCCTTCCGGACGACATGCAACAGGACCATTCAGCGTGAAAACCCTATCCCTATCCCTATCCCTCGGCCTCGGCCTCGGCCTTACGGCGCTTGCGGCCCCGGCCCTTGCCTTCCCGGTCACGGTGCAAAGCTGCGACCGCGAGATCACCTTCAACGCGCCGCCCGAGCGGGCCGCGTCGAACGACGTGAACCTGACGGAAATGATGCTGACCCTCGGCCTGACCGACCGCATGGTCGGTTACACCGGCATATCCGGCTGGAACAAGCTTGACGAAGAGATGCGCGAAGGCGTCGCCGAATTGCCGGAACTGTCGGAACGCTACCCGTCGCGCGAGGTACTGATCGGCGCCGACCTCGATTTCTGGTTTGCCGGCTGGAACTACGGCATGCGCGTCGGCGGAGAGGTGACGCCGGACACGCTCGCCCCGTTCGGCATCGAGGTCTATGAGTTGACCGAAAGCTGCATCCACATCATGGACCGAGAGCGCATCGCCATCGACGACATGTTCACCGACATCCGTAACCTCGCCACCATCTTCGGCGTGCCGGATCGTGCCGAGGCGCTGATCGCGGGCTGGCAGGCGGACCTGGCCGAGATCGCCGAAACCCTCCCCGGCGGCGACCCGCTGCGCGTCTTCGTCTATGACAGCGGCGAGGATACGCCGTTTACCGCCGGGCGCTACGCCATGCCGACCGCGATGATCGAGGCCGCGGGCGGGCACAACATCATGGACGACGTCGAAAGCAGCTGGACCCGCGTCGCCTGGGAACCGGTGGTCGAACGCAACCCCGAGGTCATCGTGATCGTGGATTACGGCGAGGTCACGGCCGACGAAAAGATCGCGTTCCTGCGCTCCAACCCCGCCTTCTCGGATATCGACGCGGTGGTGAACGACCGCTTCGTGGTGCTCGAATACGTCGAGGCAACCCCCGGCCCGCGCAACATCGACGCAATCCGCGCGCTCGCCGCCGCCTTCCACGGCGAGTAATCGGACATGCGCAGCGTTCCCGGCCCGGAAACCGCCGCCCCTGCCCTCGCCACCGGCGCGCGCCTGTCGATGCTGTCACGGCCGGTTCGGTCGGTGGGTTGGGCCGTCGGGCTGGGGGCGCTGTTGCTGTCGATCTCGGCGGCGGTCGGCATCGGCGCGGTGCCGGTGCCGCTGGCAACGGTCTGGGGCGTGATTCTGGACCGGGTGGCACCGGGCCTGATCGAGGCCGACTGGTCGGCGGGGCGCGCGGCAATCGTCTGGGACATCCGCCTGCCGCGCGCTTTGCTCGCGGCCCTCGTCGGGGCGGGGCTGGCGCTGGTGGGCGCGGTTCTGCAATCGGTCACCCGCAACCCGCTGGCCGATCCGCACCTTCTGGGTATCTCCTCGGGCGGGGCGTTCGGCGCCATACTGGCGCTGCTGCACACCGGCATGTTCCTTGGCCCGGCAACCGTGCCGGTGATGGCCTTTCTCGGCGCTCTGGCGGCAACGGTAATCGTGCTGGCGCTTGCCAGTTTCGCACAGGCCACCAGTGCCGACCGGCTGGTGCTGACCGGAGTCGCCGTCTCCTTCATCCTGATGTCGATGGCCAACGCTCTGATCTTCCTCGGCGATCCGCGCGCCTCGCACATGGTGGTGTTCTGGATGCTGGGCGGGCTGGGACTGGCGCAATGGTCTTATCTGCTGTTTCCCGGCGTGGTACTGCTGATCTCGGCAGGCTGGCTGCGCGGCGTGGCAAGCAGCCTCAACGCGATGACCATCGGCGACGAGACCGCCGCGACGCTGGGTATCCCGGTGGCGCGGTTCCGGCTCGCGGTCTTCGTGGTGGCCGCCCTCGTGACTGGCGTCATGGTCGCCTATTCCGGTGTGATCGGCTTCGTCGGCCTGATGATCCCGCATATCGTGCGGCTCATGGTCGGCGGCGACAACGCGCGCGTGATCCCGGTGGCGATGCTGACCGGTGCGATCTTCCTGATCTGGGCTGATATCGCCGCGCGCACCCTGATGCGGCCCGAGGATATCCCCATCGGCGTCATCACCGGCCTTGTCGGCGGGGCGTTCTTCATCTGGCTGCTCAGGCGCCGCGGCGCCAGGACGTGACCCCGCGCCGCGGTGGCAGGGCCTTACCCACCCGCCACGCCGGTACCCGACCCGCAGACTTGGCAGGACGGATCCCGCTTCAGCGTGATCAGCCGCGTTTCGGCGTAGAGCGCGTCGAAGATCAGCATCCGCCCGCGCAGGCCCTGCCCCGCGCCGGCGATCTCCTTGATGACCTCGCCCGCCATCATCGCCCCGATCACACCCGGCAGGGCGCCGATGACCCCGGTTTCTGAACAGGTCGCCGCCATGCCCGGCGCGGGCCGCTCCGGAAAAACGCAGGACATGCAGGGCGCGCCACGCGCGGGGTCATAGATCGTCACCTGCCCCTCCCAGGCCGAGATCGCGCCCGACACCACCGGTTTGCCCGCAGCCACGGCAGCCCGGTTGATCAGGTCGCGGATCGGCCACGCATCGGTGCCGTCGACGATCAGGTCATACTCGGCAAACAGCGTCCCCGCGATCTCCTCGGTCAACTCGCGACTGTAAGGGCGGACCTCGATATGAGGGTTGAGCGCAGTCATTCGTTCCTGCGCCGAAAACACCT
>PFEX01000049.1:0-2166 GCA_002783145.1 Rhodobacteraceae bacterium CG17_big_fil_post_rev_8_21_14_2_50_65_11
CGATTTCGCATCGAGCGCGTTGAGGTCGTGCTCGGCCGCAGCAAGGGCGGCACAGACGCCAGCGATCAGCGCACGCCGGCCCGGATGGGCCGAGGCCATCGGCCGGATCGGGGTCAGCCCGTCCGGCAAGGGCAGCACCTCGACCGCGCCAAAGGCGCTGAGGCCGGGCCAGGCATGGGGCGCGACCGGTGCCGACAGCGCCGCCTCGTCGTCGGCATCGACCGGCAACAGCGACAGCGAGAACCCCTGCATGTCGAGCGAGGTCATCAGGGGTGCCGGCCCGACGATCCAGCGGATCCGCGCGGCGATGACCGAGCGCGCCAGTTCCTCGGTCAGCACCGCCATCTCCAGCGCCGTCGCGCCGCCGAGATTGTTCAGAAGCGCAACATGCGGCCCCTTGCCCATCGCCGGGGCGAGCCTTTCGACCACCATCGTCATGGCCCGGCGCGCGCCGTCGAAGTCGACCTGCTCGATGCCGGCCTCGCCGTGGATGCCAAGGCCCAGTTCGGCCATGCCGCAGGCAATACGCTCTTCCTTCGGACTGCCCGGCACGGTGCAGGTATCCAGCGACATGCCGATCGAGATTGCGCCGCTGATCACCCGGCGCGCGGCGGCGGCGATGCTGTCGAGGTCGGCCCCCGCCTCGGCCATCGCCCCGGCGATCTTGTGCACGAACAGCGTGCCGGCAATGCCGCGCGCCTGCGGCAAATCGGGCAGCGCCACATCGTCATCTACGACAACCATCACCACCTTGCGCCCGAAGGCCCGCGCACGCTCGGCCGCCAGGCCGAAATTCAGCCGGTCGCCGGTGTAGTTCTTGACGATCAGCAGGCAGCCCGCCTTGCCTGCCACCGCGAGGATCCCGGCCAGCACCGCATCGACCGAAGGCGAGGCGAAGACATCGCCGCAGACCGCCGCGGTCAGCATCCCGCGACCGACGAAACCGGCATGCGAAGGCTCGTGACCCGAACCGCCGCCCGACACCAGCGCCACCTTCGCGCGGTCCCAGTCGCTGCGCACTACGACCTTGATATGCGGATAGCCGTTCAGCCGCGCCAGCCGCCCGCCGGTGCCGCGCAACAGCCCGTCGATCGCCTCGGTGACAAGGGTTTCCTTGCTGTTGATGAACTGGGTCATGCCCGGTCTCCCTGAAAAACGCTGTCGTGTTGAACGCGCTGGCCGTCGGCGTCAAAGTAAAGCGGCCGGTCGGGACGGATCGCCAGCCGCTCACCGGCCTTCAGCCGGGTGTGGGCCTCGGTCAGCGTCACGATGGCATGGCCGTCAAGGCTGAGATGCAGCCGGGTCTGGTCGCCGAGACGTTCGACGCGCATCACCTCGGCTTCGCGCCCCTCGCCCTGGCGGATATGTTCGGGCCTGAGCGCGATCGTGACCGCCCGCGCCGGTGCGGACCCGAAAAGCGTGGCCGGCAGCGCGTTGATCCGCGGCAGGCCAAGCCTGGTCGCGACATAAAGGCTGACCGGGTCCTCGTAGATCTCGCGCGGGGTGCCGAACTGCACCAGCCTGCCTTGATCAAGCACGCCGACATGGGTCGCCATGGTCATCGCCTCGATCTGGTCATGGGTGACATAAAGGAAGGTGGCACCGAGGTCGTGATGGAGGCGCTTCAGCTCGATCCGCAGATCGGCCCTGAGCTTGGCGTCAAGCGACGACAGCGGCTCGTCCATCAGATAAATGGCGGGTGCCCGCACCAGGGCGCGGCCAATCGAGACCCGCTGCATCTCGCCGCCCGAAAGCTCGGTCGCCTTGTTGTCGAGCTTGTGGCCGATGCGCAGCACCGCCGCCACCTCGGCCACGCGCGCGGCGATCTCGTCGGGCGGGGTGCGCAGGATCGGCGATTTCAGGGGAAACTCGAGGTTCTGGCGCACCGTCAGATGCGGATAAAGCGAATATTGCTGGAACACCATCGCGACATTGCGCCCCGCCGGTGCGATCCCGCGTACATCCTGCCCGGCGATGGCGATGGTGCCGGCATCGGGCCGCTCCAGCCCGGCGATCAGTCGCAGAAGCGTGGTCTTGCCGGCCCCGGTCGGGCCCAGAAGCACAACGAAAGCGCCGTCCGGAATGACCAGATCCAGCGCGCTGACCGCCGCGATGGCATCAAAGCGCTTGGCCACCCCGCGCAAGCTCACCTCAGCCATGCGCCCC
>PFEX01000049.1:2202-2897 GCA_002783145.1 Rhodobacteraceae bacterium CG17_big_fil_post_rev_8_21_14_2_50_65_11
CGAGCCTGCGTCGAAGAGCGTCACGCAAGGGGCGGCAAAACGCAGCCCGACCGCATCGCCCACCCGCGCCGGCCGGCTCGCCGCAGTCCGCGCCCGGATCGTGCCGTTGGGCGAGGACAGCGTCACGATCTGCGTCGTGCCAAGATATTCCACCGCCTCGATCCGGCCGCGATAGGCGGCATCGTCGTCGAAGGTGACATGTTCCGGCCGGATCCCGAAGACCAGCCGACCCGCCGCCGCTTCGAGCAGGCGCGGCACCGCCAGATCGGCCTCACCCAGTCGCACCCGGTCGCCGCCAGCCTCGATAGGGCCCTCGAAGGGCAGAAAATTCATTGGCGGCGAGCCGATGAAATCGGCCACGAACATGGTGGCGGGCTTGTCGTAGATCTCCTGCGGCGTGCCGAACTGCTCGACGCTGCCGCGATTCATCACCACGATCTTGTCGCCCATCTGCATCGCTTCGAGCTGATCGTGGGTGACATAGACCGTGGTCGCGTGCATCCGGTCGTGCAGCGCGCGCAATTCCTCGGCCATGTGTTCGCGGAACTCGGCATCGAGCGCACCAAGGGGTTCGTCCATCAGAAAGCATTTGGGATCGCGCACGATCGCCCGCCCGAGCGCGACACGCTGGCGGTCACCGCCGGACAGTCCGCCAACCGGACGGTCGAGCATGGCCTCGATCCCCAGAATGCGCG
>PFEX01000049.1:2914-3127 GCA_002783145.1 Rhodobacteraceae bacterium CG17_big_fil_post_rev_8_21_14_2_50_65_11
GCGCGCACCTGCGCGCGCGGCATGCCCTGGCTGATCAGCGGATAACTGATGTTGCGCCGCACGTTCATGTGCGGGTAAAGCGCGAACATCTGAAAGACGAAGGCGATGTCGCGCTGACGGGCGGGTTTCGATGCGACCTCTTCGCCGTCAATGTATATCTCGCCCGAGGTGGGCATCTCAAGCCCGGCGATCATCCGCAGCGTAGTCGTCTTG
>PFEX01000049.1:3160-6748 GCA_002783145.1 Rhodobacteraceae bacterium CG17_big_fil_post_rev_8_21_14_2_50_65_11
TCGCCATCCTCGATCCGGAACGACGAGGATTGCACCGCAGTGAAGTCACCGAAGTCCTTGCGCAGATTGCTGATCACGATCTCGGCCATGCGTTACTCCGGAAAGTGGCTGACGATCAGGAACAGCACCGTTCCCGCAAGCGTCACGGTGAAGGAATGGGAAAACGCCCACAGGACATAGGGCTGCATCAGCATGACGACACCAATCGCGATCAGGATGGATGCCAGCATCTCCCATGGGCCGCGCCGGAGGCGCAACAGGCCGTTGAAGAACTCTGTCATTTGCGCACCGCTCCGAAGGTGATGCCGCGCAGCAGGTGTTTGCGCAGCACGATGGTGAACACCATGACCGGTACCAGAAAGATCGTGGCCCCCGCCGCAACCGCAGGCCAGTCGCGCCCGCCCACACCGATGATCGTCGGGATGAACGGCGGCGCGGTCTGCGCCGTGCCGGATGTCAGAAGCACCGCGAAGGCATATTCGTTCCACGCGAAGATCAGGCAGAAGATCGCCGTCGAGGCGATGCCGGTCGCGGCCTGCGGCAGGACCACCTTGATGAATGCCTGAAAGCGGGTGTAGCCGTCAATCAGCGCCGCCTCTTCGTATTCGCGGGGGATTTCGTCGATGAATCCCTTCAGCAGCCAGACCGCCAGCGACAGGTTGACAGCGGTGTAGAGCAGGATCATCCCCGCATGGGTGTCCGACAGCCCGAGGCTGCGGAACATCAGAAAGATCGGAATCGCGACGGCGATCGGCGGCATCATCCGTGTGCTGAGAATGAAGAACATCAGATCGTCCTTCAGCGGAACCCGGTAGCGCGAAAACGCATAGGCCGACAGCGTGCCGAGAAAAACCGACAGAAAGGTCGAACCGAAGCCGATGATCACCGAATTCATGAAGCGCTCGCCAAAGCGCGACGGCCCGGTGATCACCATGCCCTTGCCATTCACGATGCGCTCGTACCAGGTGGCAGGCTCGGCAATCGCGCCCGCTGTCTGCCGGGTCTGCGTGGTGAACAGGTTCACGTAGCCCTCGAGCGAGGGTTCGAAAAACACCTTGGGCGGATAGGCAATGGAATCGGGCGAGGTCTTGAACCCCGTCGCTATGATCCACAGCAGCGGCACCAGCGTGATCAGCGCATAGAGCACGACCAACAGCCCGGCGATCCATTTCAGTCGGCGCGATGGCCCGATGACGGCGGCGCTGCTCATCTTTCCTTCACCTTGTTCATGGCCTTGACGTAGATCGAGGCCAGCCCGAAGACCGTGACGAAAAGGATCACCGCATAGGCCGAGGCATAGCCCGTGCGCCATTTCTCGAAGGCTTCACGCTTGAGGTTGATCGAGGTAAGTTCGGTGGTCGAGCCCGGCCCACCGCCGGTAAGCTGCACCACCAGATCGAACATCTTGAAATTCTCGATGCCACGAAACAGCACCGCGAGCATCAGGAAGGGCAACACCATGGGCACGGTGATGGTCCAGAATTGCCGCCATTTCGAGGCGCGGTCGCATTCCGCTGCCTCATAGATCGATTCCGGAATGGATCGCAGGCCGGCGAGACAGATCAGCATGACAAACGGCGTCCACATCCAGGTATCGACGATCACGATCGCCCACGGGGCCAGCGCCACCTCTGCAATCATCGAAAAGCTGGTGGGATCCGTGCCGCTGAAAAAGGCCACCACGTAATTGAACAGCCCGATCTGCGGCTGATAGAGAAAGGTCCAGAAATTGCCAACCACCGCCGGCGACAGCATCATCGGCAGCACGATGACCGTGGTCCAGAAGTTGTTCCCCCGGAACTTGGCATTGATCAGCCAGGCCAGCGCAAAGCCGATCAGCACCTGAAACGACAGCGTCCAGAACAGGAAATGCGCCGTCGCCTGCATCGTCTGCCAGATTTCAGGGTCGTTCAGGATGCGCTCATAATTGCGCAAGCCCACCCATGAGACCTCGGCATTGGGACGATTGGCGCGGAAATCCGTGAAACTCAGCCGGATCGTCCAGATCAGCGGAAAGATGTTGATCGCCAGCAGCAGAAAGATCGTGGGTGCCACGAAGATCCATGCGATCGCGCGATCCGACAGCCCCCTGATCTTGCGCGCCATCCTGGGCGGGGTTGTGCGTGCGGCACGATCCATCGCCGTCTCCGACATGAGAAGCATTCCTTCCGGACGTGAAACCCTGACATGGTCCGCAGCCGCGGGGCGCGCGCACGGCCCGCCGCGACACCGGGCACCTGCCCGCACAAGCGCGCGGGCAGGCACTGGACGGGCGGGGCTCAAAGCTTTCCGTCGTCCTTGAACACCTCGACCCAGTCAGCCACCAGTGCATCGAGCGCGTCCTGCGCCGTGCCCTCGCCCGCAATCACATAGCGGTGGATGCGGTTCTGCATCGCCAGCAGAAGTTCGGCATAGGTAGGTTCGGCCCAGAAATCCTTGACGATGGCCATCGAGTCGAGGAAGGCCTGCGCATAGGGCTGGCTGCCGACAAAGCCCGGGGCATCGACCACCGCACGCAGCGCGGGCGCACCGCTCTTATCCCACCAGCGCTGCTGCACTTCGGGCTGGGCGAACCACTTGATGTAGTCCAGCGCCGCCGCCTGTTCGTCGGAGTAGGACACGACGGAGATCCCCTGCCCGCCCAACTGCGCGAATTGCCCGGCAGGCCCCGGGGGGTTGGCAAAATAACCTGACTTGGCACCGCCCACATTCGGATCGGCGTTTACACCCGGCCAGATGAAGGCGAAATTCATCTGCAGCGCCACCTGCCCGGATTTGTAGGCGTCGATCGTCTCGGACATGTACCAGTCCGACGAACCCGGCGGGGTGCAGCAATCGTAAAGCGCCTTGTAGGCTTCCAGCCCCTTGACCGCGCCAGCCGAGTTCACGAACCCGTCCAGTTCATAGGGGTTGCCCGGATTGCCGTATTCGAATCCGTAATTATAGAGCCAGTTGGTCACCCCCAGGGTGATCCCCTCCGAGCCGCGCTCGGTATAGATCGCAGCCCCATAGACGGTTTTTCCGTCGATCTCGCGCCCCTGAAAGAATTCGGCGATGTCCCGCAACTCGGCCAGCGTCGCGGGCACAGCCAGATCGCGGCCGTATTTTTCCTTGTATTCGGCCCTCAGGTCGGGGCGATCGAACCAGTCCTTGCGATAGGTCCAGCCCACCACATCAGCGAAGGCGGGGAGCGCCCAGTAGTTCGGGGTGCCCTTTGGCCATTCGGCATAACCGGTCACGGTGGCAGGGATGAAGTCGCCCATCGAGATGCCGTTGGCATCGAAGAAATCGTTCAGCTTCACATAATGCCCGGCCTCGGCACCAAGCCCGATCCACTGGCTGTCACCGATCATCAGATCGCACAGCTTGCCGCCCGAGTTCAGCTCGTTCAGCATCCGGTCGGCGAAATTCGGCCAGGGTACGAACTCGAAATGCATCGTGTTGCCCGATTGCGCCTCATAGTCCTTGCTCAGCTCGACCAGCGCATTGGCCGGGTCCCAGGCGGCCCAGCACAGCGTCAGATCCGCAGCCTGCGCGCCGCCCGCCAACCCCGCGCCAAGCAGCGCCATTGCCGATACGGACGCCCTG
>PFEX01000049.1:6788-6969 GCA_002783145.1 Rhodobacteraceae bacterium CG17_big_fil_post_rev_8_21_14_2_50_65_11
CGATCACGGTGGTGATGCCACCCGCGATGCGCCGCTGACGCCATCGTCGGGTTATCCCGATCATTGCGGCCCGATTCTTCTGGTTGACTGGCAGCCTAAGCAGCAGCGGCGCCCCTGTCCAGCTATTTTTGAGGTGCGCACCTCATTTTGGTGCCAACATGCCGCCATCACCGTGGCGCAA
>PFEX01000190.1:0-1303 GCA_002783145.1 Rhodobacteraceae bacterium CG17_big_fil_post_rev_8_21_14_2_50_65_11
GCCGCGATCTCCGCCTCCGCGCCGCAATTGCCGACCGGGCCGCTGATCGTGCTGACCGGCTTTGCCGTCTTCGTGGTCTCGCTGGCCTTTGCGCCGGGGCGCGGGGTGCTGGCGGCCGGGCTGCGCCACATCTCTTTCCAACGCCGGGTGCATATGCGGCAGGGGCTTCTGGCCCTCGCGCAAGGCCAGCCGATCTATGAACGCTACACGATCCGCCTGTTGATGCGTGCCGGGCTGGCGCGCGCCGATGGCGTTGCGACAGAGGCGGGCCGCGCCGGCGCCGCCAAGGCGCTGCTTGATGAACATCGCTGGGAAATTCTGCGCACCATGTCCGATCAGGAATCCGCCACAGCACTCTATGACGGGATGCGCGCGATCGAAACCGTGGTCACCCGCGATCAACTGTCCGAGATCGACGCCCGCCTGACCGCCCCGAGAGACGTGCCAGCATGAGTGGCGCCGAGTTTGTCCCCCTCAGCCTGACGCCGATGCTGATCGGTATCCTCGCCGCCATAGCTTGCGCGCTGCCGGGGAATTTCCTTTTGCTGCGGCGTCAGGCGCTGATCGGCGATGCGATTTCGCATGTCGTGCTGCCGGGAATTGTGCTGGCCTTTCTGGTCACCGGCACGATCACAACCTGGCCGATGATGATCGGGGCGGGGGGCGCGGCGCTGATCTCGGTGCTGCTGATCGAGGCGATCCGCCGCCTTGGCCGGATCGAGCCGGGCGCGGCGATGGGCGTCGTCTTTACCACGATGTTCGCCGGCGGCGTATTGTTGCTGGAACGCACCGACACGTCGAGCGTGCATCTGGATGTGGAACATGCGCTGATGGGTAATCTGGAAAGCCTGATCTGGCTCGATGCGCGGGGGTGGCAATCGCTGCTCGATCCCGTGGCACTTGCCGGTTTGCCGTCGGAATTGACCCGCATGGCGTTGACCTGCCTTGCCGTGGCGATCTTCATCGGGTTGTTCTGGCGACCGCTGAAGATTTCCACCTTCGATGAGGGCTTCGCGCAGGTTGTCGGTATGCGCACCAATCTGATCGGTTTGTCATTGGTTGCCGTGTCTGCCATGGCCGCGGTCGCCGCCTTTGACGCGGTGGGGTCGATTATCGTGATTGCCATGTTCATCTGCCCGCCCGCTGCTGCGCGGCTGGTGACCAACCGCCTTGTGGCGCAGGTGGGGTGGAGCGTGGTCTTCGCCACATTGTCGGCCGGACTTGGTTATGTGCTCGCCGGTTATGGCCCGCTCTGGCTCGGCGGTCAGGATTCGGTCAGTGCGGCGGGAATGATCGCCACGGT
>PFEX01000190.1:1329-31084 GCA_002783145.1 Rhodobacteraceae bacterium CG17_big_fil_post_rev_8_21_14_2_50_65_11
CGCCTTTATCGGCCCGACACGCGGCGGTCAGCAAGGATAGGCACACTGGCGATCATTGCGGCCTTGCGCATCGCAAGACCTGCCGCCACCTTGAAACCCGCCCCGACCGCGCAACGTTTATCCGATGAAAGGCGGGCCGAAATGCTGAGTGTTACAGACCTGACCAAGACTTATCCCTCGACCGAGGGGCCGGTCGATGTGCTGCGCGCCGTGTCGCTGGCGGTGAACGGTGGTGAAAGCGTTGCGCTGACCGGTGAAAGCGGTTCCGGCAAAAGCACGCTTCTGCACCTGATCGGGGGCCTCGATCGACCCGATTCCGGGGAAATCCGGCTTATGGGACAGGAGATTTCGGCGCTTGGCGATGCCGCCCGCGCGCGCTTGCGGCGTGACAGGGTCGGGCTGGTCTTTCAACAGTTCAACCTCGTGCCCTCGCTGACCGTGGCGCAGAATATCGCGCTTCAGGCGCGGTTGGCGGGGCGCGTCGATACCAGATGGATCGCGGACCTGACCGAACGGCTTGGCCTCGCCGGGCTGGGCGCGCGCTACCCAGAACAGCTTTCGGGCGGACAGCAGCAGCGAGTCGCCATCGGGCGGACTCTGGCCAACCGTCCTGCTCTGATCCTTGCCGATGAACCGACCGGCAATCTCGACGAGGAAACCGGCGATGCGGTGCTTTCGCTGATGCTGGGTCTAGCGCAAACCACTGGCGCCGCGCTGATCATGGCGACGCATTCGCAGCGGTTGGCGCAGCGGTTCTCGCGCCGGATCCATGTGCGTCGCGGCCGGCTGGAGGCGGCCTGAATGCCTGCCTTCCTGACGCTTCTGTCGCATTGGCGACGGCATCCGGGGCAGTTGGCGACGCTGATCCTTGGGCTGGCGCTGGCCACGGCGCTGTGGTCCGGGGTGCAGGCGATCAACGAGGAAGCGCGCCAAAGCTATGCCCGCGCGGCGGCAACGCTGGGCGCGAACGGGTATGAGCGACTGGAAGCACCGGGTGGCGGGCCGGTTCGGCGGGAAGACTACATCGCGCTGCGCCGCGCCGGATGGCTGGTCTCGCCCGTGATTCGCGGTCGGATGGATATTGGCGGTGAAAGCTGGCGCGTGATGGGAGTGGAGCCATTGACCGCGCCGCCCGATACGCTGCCCCGAACGAACGAGCGAGGGGAAGTCGACCCTTCCGCCTTCTTGACCGGTGCCGGGCAGGCTTTTGTTGCAGACGGAACAGAAATCGACCCTGACAGGCGGATTAGTCTCGAATTCATCCCACACCCAGATGTTGCACCCGGCCTGATCCTGACCGATATCGCCGTCGCGGAGCGGATGCTTGGTCAATCCGACCCGACCTTCCTGATCCTGCTGCCCGACCAGCCCGCCGGCTTGCCGGACCTTGCCAGCGTCACCGATCTCGTCCGCGTGCAGGCCGAAAGCGGTGAAGACCTGTCGCGCCTGACCGACAGCTTTCACCTGAACCTGACGGCCTTTGGGTTTCTGTCTTTTGCCGTGGGACTGTTCATCGTCCACGCCACGATCGGCCTTGCCTTCGAGCAGCGCCGGCCTGTCTTTCGCACCCTGCGTGCAATCGGTTTGCCGCTCTCTCGCCTGATAACCGCGCTTGTGGTCGAAGTGACGCTGATCGCGCTGCTTGCGGGCGCAATCGGCGTCATGCTGGGCTACCTGGTGGCGGCAGCGCTGTTGCCCGACGTGGCGGGCACGCTGCGCAGTCTCTACGGGGCCGAGATCGCGGGAGCGCTGGCATTCCGCCCGCTCTGGGCCGGGGTCGGGCTGGGCATCGCGCTCGTCGGCGCGTGGCTGTCGGCGGCGCAAGCGCTGTGGAAGGTTGCGCGCATGCCGCTACTGGCCGCGGCGCAACCCCGCGCCTGGGCGATGGCCTCCGCCCGGTCGATGCGGGGACAGGCGGTCGCGGGCGCGGCGCTGTTGGCCGTCAGTTTGGCCACAGCCGTTTTCGGGACGGGCCTCGTCATGGGGTTCCTGTGTCTCGGTGCCCTGTTGCTTGGCGCGGCGCTGCTGCTGCCCGGCGCGCTGTCATTGGCCTTGCGCGGCATTGCTGCCCGGCTCCATGGGCCGCTGGCGGAATGGGTCATCGCCGACACGCGCCAGCAATTGCCGGGCCTCTCGCTGGCGCTGATGGCGTTGCTGCTGGCGCTGGCGGCCAATATCGGGGTGTCGACGATGGTCGGGTCGTTCCGGCTGACTTTCCTGGGCTGGCTCGACCAAAGGCTGGTGTCGGAGCTTTACGTGACCGCCGCCGATAATGACGAGGCCGCCGAGATTCGCGCCTTCCTTGCTCCCATGACCGACGCGACCCTGCCCATCGCCCAAACGGAGACCCGGGTCGAGGGGCGTCCGGTTTCCGTCTACGGAATCGTGGATCACGCGACCTACAGAGACCATTGGCCCTTGTTAGAGACGATTCCCGATGTCTGGGAAAGGCTGTCCCAGGGGGCGGTCGTGCTGGTGAATGAACAGATGGCGCGCGGGAAGGGTCTGTCGCTTGGTGATCCCGTCCGCCTTGCGCCCGATCTGAGCCTGCCGGTTGGCGGGGTCTATTCCGACTATGGCAATCCGACCGGGCAGGCGATCGTCTCGCTCGATCTGCTGGAACGCCATTTCGCCCCCATCGACCAATCGCGGACCGCCGTGCGGATCGATCCAGAGCAGAGGCAGACCGTGATCGCCGCGATCGAGGCCGCCTTTGACCTGCCCGAGGGCGCGGTGGTGGATCAGGAAAGCGTCAAGCGGGCCTCGATCCGGGTTTTCGAACAGACCTTCCGGGTGACCGGCGCGCTGAATATCCTGACGCTGGGCGTGGCCGGGTTTGCCTTGCTGGCGAGCCTGATGACCCTGTCCACCATGCGCCTGCCGCAGGTGGCGCCCCTTTGGGCGCTGGGCGAAACGCGGGCGCGACTGGCGCGGATCGAGGTCGTGAAGACGCTTGCGCTGGTCGTCCTGACATGGGGCGTGGCGCTGCCCGTTGGGCTGGCGCTGGCCTGGGTTCTGTTGGCAGTCGTGAACGTGGAGGCGTTCGGCTGGCGCTTGCCGATGCAGGTCTTCCCGCGCGACTGGCTGTGGTTGCTTTCCCTCTCGATGTTCAGTTCGACGCTGGCCGCAGGCTACCCGGCGCTCGGGCTGCTGCGCACCCCGCCGTCGCAACTGTTGAAGGTGTTTTCCAATGAACGTTAGGGTCTTTCTTGTTGCGATCTTCTGGGCAAACCAGGCCCTGACACAGGGCTTTTCCGGGCTTGGAACCGAGGCGGAAGGCTTTGCCGTTCCAGACCCTGACTATCGGATTTCCTTCCCGCAGGATCATGGGCCGCATCCCGATTTCCGGATCGAATGGTGGTATATGACCGCAACGCTTCAGGGCGCGGATGGGCGTGATTACGGGGTGCAATGGACGCTGTTTCGGTCCGCGATGGCGCCGGGTGACGTGGAGGGATGGCAAAGCCCGCAGGTCTGGATGGGGCATGCCGCCGTCACCAGCGCCGATCAACACCGGTTCGCAGAACGTCTGGCGCGCGGTGGAATCGGGCAGGCAGGTGTCGTTTCTGAGCCTTTTCAAGCGTTTATAGACGATTGGCGCATGGCCGGAATAGAAGAGATGCAGTTGATCGCGCGGGGGGATGATTTTGCCTATGATCTGAGCCTTTCGGCACAGGGGCCATTGGTCTTGCAAGGGGTGGAGGGTTTTTCCGTGAAATCGCCGGACGGGCAGGCGAGTCACTATTTTTCTCTACCGTTTTATGAGGTTACGGGAACGCTCAGCTTGCCGGAGGGGGTGGTGGAGGTGACCGGGGATGGCTGGCTCGACCGGGAGTGGTCGTCGCAGCCGTTGTCGGAGGATCAGGAGGGTTGGGACTGGTTTTCGCTGCAATTCGACAACGGTGCGCGGTTGATGGGGTTCGAATTGCGCGGATCAGAGACGGATTTCACTGCCGCAACATGGATTGACGCGGACGGAATCGCGACCCCGTTCGAGGACGGTGATATACGCGCGACCCCTTTGCAAACAACGGCTTTCGAGGGGCGTGAAATCCCCACGACATGGCGCGTTGAACTGCCTGGGCGCAATGTCGATGTGACGGTGGAGGCGCTGAATCCACGGGCCTGGATGGGGGTCAGCTTTCCCTACTGGGAGGGGCCGGTGACAGTGTCGGGCAGCCATTCCGGGCGCGGCTATCTTGAGATGACAGGCTACTGAATTCGCCAGTGCACCCTCCCCCCCCGTGCCGTCGCAATCACCGATCGCCGCGCCCTTGGCGCGCCGATCCGGGGGCGCCCCTCGTCAAGCCCCTGCGGGGCCCTCCTCGGGCCGCGTTGCCACGGGATATCTGAACGCGCGCGCGTGCATTCGGGCGGTGCGCGGTCTGCGCTGGCGGGACGCCTCCGGCGGGAGTATTTGGGCCAAGAAGAAGGGCCGACGCTGTCAGTCGTTCTCTTGCAGGATCACCCCGGCGAGGTAGAGCGAACCGCAGATCAGCACGCGCGCGCCGGGGGCCTCGTTGAGGATCGCGGCGAGGGCGGTGGCGACATCCTCGGCCGGTTCGGCGCGCAGTCCGGCGGCGCGCGCATGGGCAACGGATTCCGCGGCCGAGAGCGTTGCCGCCTGGTTGGGGATGGAGACGGCGCGCAGGCTGTCGGCCACTTGCGCCAGCGGTGCCATGAAGCCGCCGACATCCTTGGTGTTGAGCATCCCGCAGATCAGGTGTGTCGGGCGCAGGGGCAGGCGGGAGAGCGATTCGACGACGGCGTGCGCGGCGGCCGGGTTGTGGCCGCCATCGAGCCACAGATCGCTGCCTGTGGCCTTCGCCATGTCGACCAGTGGGCCATGGCGCAGGCGCTGCATCCGGGCGGGCCAGTCGGCGCGGGTCACCGCGGCCTCGCAGGCGGTCTCGTCAAATCCGAGGTGGCGCAGCGCGGCCAGCGCGGCACCGGCGTTCATCACCTGGTGGGCACCGACGAGGCCCGGCAGGGGCAGGTCCAGCAGCCCGGTTTCATCCTGGAACACCAGCCGCCCGCGCTCCTCCCAGACGTGCCAGTGCTGACCGTGGGCCAGCAGCGGCGCGCCCAGGCGGGCGGCGCGGGCCTCGATCACGTCGAGCGCCTCATCTGCCTGAGGGCCGACGACGCAGGGCACGCCGCGTTTCAGGATACCGGCCTTTTCGGCGGCGATCTCGGCCAGGGTATCGCCGAGATATTGCTGGTGGTCGAGGTCGACGGGTGTGATGATGGTCAGGCGGGGCCGGTCAACCACGTTGGTGGCGTCGAGCCGCCCGCCCAGGCCGGTTTCCAGCAGCGTCCAGTCGGCGGGCGAGCGGGAAAAGGCCAAGAGGGCAGCGGCGGTGGTGATCTCGAAATAGGTGATCGTATCGGGGCCGTTGGCGGCGAGGCATTCATCGAGAATGTCGCCGAGCAGCGCCTCGTCGATCAACGCGCTGTTGAGGCGGATGCGTTCATGGAATCGCGCCAGATGCGGCGATGTGTAGACATGGGCGGTGTGCCCTGCGCCCTCCAGACCGGCGCGCAGCATCGCCAGGGTGGAGCCCTTGCCGTTGGTGCCCGCCGCATGGATCACCGGCGGCAACTTGCCTTCCGGGTTGTCGAGCGCCGCGAGAATCCGGTGCATCCTGTCGAGCGTCAGGTCGATGATCTTGGGGTGCAGCGACATCATCCTGTCAAGCAGGAGGTCGGATCGCGCCTTAGCCATTCTTGTCGGCTGCCCCATCTTCGGCAGGGGCAATGGCGAGGGCTGCGGTCGGGTCGGGGGCGGGCAGATCTCCCTTTACCGCCGGTGGTTCGTTGAGCAGCATGCGCAGGATGGTCACCAGCTCGTCGCGCAGATCCTTGCGGTGCGTCACCCGGTCCAGCATGCCGTGATCGAGCAGGTATTCGGAGCGCTGGAAGCCCTCTGGCAGGGTCTCGCGGATGGTCTGTTCTATGACGCGCGGCCCGGCGAAGCAGATCAGCGCGCCCGGCTCGGCGATCTGCACATCGCCCAGCATCGCGTAGGAGGCGGTGACGCCGCCGGTGGTCGGGTGGGTCAGCACCACGATGTAGGGAAGTCCCGCCTCTTTCAGCATCTGCACCGCGACGGTGCTGCGCGGCATCTGCATGAGGGAAAGAATACCCTCCTGCATGCGGGCGCCTCCGGCGGCGGAAAACAGGACCAGCGGCAGGCGGTGTTCGACCGCGCGTTCGGCGGCGGCGACGATGGCGTTGCCGACATACATCCCCATCGAGCCACCCATGAAGCTGAAATCCTGCGCCGCGGCGACGATGCGGGTGCGACCGACCTCGCCTTCGGCGACCAGCATCGCCTCGGCCTCGCCGGTGTTGCGTTGCGCGGTGCGCATGCGGTCGGGGTATTTCTTCTGGTCGCGGAAATGCAGCGGGTCGGCGACCGGCACCGGCACCTTGACCTCGGCAAAGGCGCCGCCGTCGAACAGTGCGGCAAAGCGGGCGCGCGGCGTGATCGGCATGTGATGATCACAACTGGTGCAGACGTTCTGGTTGTCCGTCAGTTCCCGGTGAAACAGCATGGTGCCGCATTCGGGGCATTTGGACCACAGGTTTTCCGGCACCTCGCGGCGCGAAAAGAGCGAGTTGATCCGGGGGCGGACGTAATGGGTGATCCAGTTCATGGGCTGTCCGTTTCTGCGACCGTCTTCGCCCAGATAGGACGCGGCGGCAGGAAATGCAATTGCGCGCTGTTCTAGCTGCGGTGTCTGGTCAGGGTCCAGCGGATCGCGGCCCAGATCACCACGGTGGTGGCCATGTCGCGCAGAAGCAGCGGGATGAAGGTGCTGGCGTCGGTCAGTCCGATCGGCGCGGTGTAGAGGGCAAGGCCGGACAGCGTGCCACCCATGCTGAGCACCAGAATGGCCGCGATGTTGTTGGCGAAGTGAAAGCCCCACGCAGCGCCGATGCTGCCTGTGCGCGCGGTCAGGTCGGCGGCGAGAAGGCCGAAAAGTCCGGTCGCCGACACGATTAGCCAGGACACAAGCGAGCCGCTCGACGGATCGTAATGGGCCATGCCGAAAAGTAGAGCGGGCAGCAGCATCCAGACCAACGGGGTGTTGAACCGGGCGGCGAGTTGTTGTTGCAGGTAGCCGCGAAAGAAAAGCTCCTCTGCGCCGGTCTGGCCGAGGATGATGACCAGCGACAGCGGCAGGAAGCTGAGCCAGAGGCCATGGTCGAGGCCGGGACGCGCCTGAAAGCTGTAGGGAATCAGCGCCGATGCCGCCATCAGGACCGCAGCGACCAGCGCGGCCAAGAGGAACTGCCGCCGCATCGGTCGCAACGGGCCGAACAACGTCCATGCGCTGCGCTTGTGCAACAGCGGTGTCACCAGCAGGGTGCCGACGCCAAGACCCCAGAGCGTGGCGATGACCAGAAGCGCAGAGGTCGGCGTGTCGGCGCGGCTCATCCGGGCGATCCAGTCCGGCCCCCCCTCGACCCCCGCCATCAGGTAGACAAGCGCGAAGAGCGCGATGATCCAGAGCACGGCAACAGCGCATATCAGAAGAATGCCGAGCACAAGGCGCCAGATCTGCGGACGCGCGTGCGCCGGCGCGATGAACGTGTCATGGGCCTTGTAACGCACCGCTCGCCCTGCCTTTGCTTGTCAAGGGCGCAGTCTATCCGCCTGGTCCGGAACGGGCAATCACGCTTGTGCGGCATGGGGCTGGTCTTTATCCCCGACGGGAGCCGTGCAAGACAGGGGAGTGGAAGATGAGCAAGGGCGCTTTGGACAAGCTGAACCTGCCGAGCCGACACACCACCATCGGGCCGGAGAAAGCGCCGCACCGGTCGTTCCCTTACCCCATGGGGCTGAGTGAGGCGGAGGTGACGCAACCTTTCGTCGGCGTCGCCACCTGCTGGAACGAGGCCACGCCGTGCAACACCGCGCTGTCGCGGCTGGCGGGCTGCGACACGTCGGTGCCGGGGATGATGATGGCGATGGTGCGGCTTGACGTGCACTCGGTCTTCATCCGTGGCGGCTCGATCCTGCCGGCCATCGCGCACGACGCGGGGATTGATTTCAACCTGTCCGATGTCTGCGAGATCTTCCACGACACGCCCTGTTTCGGGAACCTCAAGCCCGGCGGCGCGTATGTCGCCAAGGATTTCTGCGATGTGGGCGGCGTGCCCGGGGTGATGAAGGAATTGCGCAAGGCGGGGTTGATCCACGCGGATTGCCAGACCGCCAGCGGCCGCAGCATCGACGAGGAGCATGACCGGATCGAGGCCGAGGCCGACGCCAAGGTGATCCACCCGGTCGAAACACCGCCGAGCGCAACCGGCGGTGTCGACGGGTTGCAGGGCAACCTTGCCCCCGATGGCGCCATCGTGAAGGTGGCGGGCGTGGCGGCCGGGGACCAGGTGTTCGGCGATGACCGGTTTTCCGGGACGACGCGGGGTTTTTGTGTCGGCCATGTCGCGCCGGTGGCGGCGCATGTCGGGCCGGACTGTCTGTTGCAGGATGGCGACATGATCACCACCGACGCGATCAAGGGGGTCTTGTCGGTCGCGCGAGGTGATGATGACCTTGCCGCGCGCAGGACGTCGTGGCAGGGGTCGCGTGAAACCATCTACCGGTCCGGGGCGCGGTGGAAATGCGCGCAACTTGTGGGGTCCGCCAAGTTCGGCGCGGTCCCGCATCCCGGCAGAAAAGAGGAACGACATGCCGACATGGACCTCTGGTATTCAACGTCTGACGAAAGTGTCCCGTTCGTGTCAGACAGTGCCAATCACACAGGTCCGTCATGCGGGTCGAAGCGGATGTTAAGTGCAAGCCGCGCAGCGGTGGGCCGCGGTGCGGCGATGCGTGGCGGCGTGCAAGCACACCTTGATTCCGCGCCAAGGGCACCTGCCCGATCATCTGCAAACACCTGCCGGCGGTCGCCGGGGATCTTCTGTCTGACGGCGAACATCACGGGCCTGCTTTTCGGGGTGCTGCTGCTTGCCGGGTGTGGCGGGATCGGCCCCATCGGCGGTCCGCCGCCGATGCGCGAGGTCGCGGTGACGCGCGACAGAGTGACGATCACGGGACCGGCCGGGTTCTGCGTAGACCCGGATTCGACCCGTGACAGCGAGGCCACGGCGTTCGTTCTGATGGGCAACTGTGCGGTCATCAGCAATCGGCGCAGCGCCGGAGAGCCATCTGTGCCCGCCGTTCTCACCGCCTCTATTTCCGAGGCGGACCCCGCGCAGACCCTGCAAGGGTCGATCCCCCGGCTCAACGCCTTTTTCAACTCGGACGAGGGGCGTGCGCTGTTGTCGCGCACGGGCGATGCCGACACGGTAGAGGTGCTGGACAGTTTCCATCAGGGCGACATCTATTACCTGCGTGCCCGCGACAGCAGCGCCAGCGATATCCAGAACGTGTCGTCTGACTACTGGCGGTCCTATCTCGATATCGGCGACCGGATCGCCACGCTGACCGTTCTGGCGCGCGAGGATGAACATTTGCCGGCCGAAGCGGCCCTTGCCACCCTGCGCCAATTCACGCAGGCCGTGGTTGACGCCAATTCCGAGGGAGAGGCGGCTGCGGCGCCGGTAACAGCGCCAGCCGTCGAACCGCGTCGGACCCCCGCGACGGGGGGAGCGCTCTGGAATGTCGGGTTGTTTCGAAGAATAATGGGCGGGTAACCATCCGCAGGGTATAGCCTTCGGGGTGGATGTAAAAACGATAAGGCGGGCAGGTCCGATGGTCGGGTTTCTGGAAAAGCGGTTGTTGCGGAAATCGGCGCAGAGTTGGGCGAAGATGGCCGCCGAGGCGGCATCGCTGCCCGCCCCTGAATTGCGCACGCTGCGGCGTACCGCAGCGCGGCTTCGGGTCAGTCTTGACCAGTTTTCCGCTGCGTCCGAGGCGGCATTGCTGAGCGATGGCCAAACGGAAATCCAGCGCCCCGATCAATGCGACTGGGCGTGGCGGCCCGATCCGTGGTGCGTGCCCCGCCGCCCTGCCGGATTAGCCGAGGTGTCGTCGCCGCATGTGCTGAGCGAGGGGGTAACGCTGTTTCACGATTGCGCCCGGTCGGAAATCACCCTGCGCCAGATGCGCAATGATTACCCTGATATCGCGGCAGGGTTCAGCACCGTACTGGATGTCTACCGCTTTGACGGATCGTTCCTGTCGCTGGTCCTGTCGCTGCCCGAGGCGGGGGTGTGCGGCCTCAACCGCAACCACTATTACACCCTGCGCGCGCGGGTGGCGTGGGAAAATCCGATCGAGATCTACGCGCGGCTGAACGTTCAGCACGGTCCGAACACCGAACAGATGGTGCGGCAACTGGATCTGACGCGGGGGGACGGGCTGGCAGAGTTCGACCTCGCCTATGGCTCGATCAACGAAAAGCGGGTGGAGAAAGCCTGGATCGACCTGATCTTCGAACGTCCCGCGATGAACCAGGTCCAGATCCACGACCTGACCCTGACCCGCGCGCCGCGCGCCGATATGTGAGGCCAAGATGTCCGATGCCACGCTGAACAAGACACGCCTGAAGGCCGGCCGCTACGAGGGGCTGCTCAACTGCGCAGGTACGCCGCCGGTGGTGGAGGCGGTGCATCTCGACCGGGTGATCGCCCGCGCCGAAACGGTGGAAATGGCGGGGCACCCCGGGCATCACCTGCTGTCGCTCGACCTGCCGGCGGCGGTGCTTTGCGACGGGGTGCAGACGGTGCAGTTGCGCAGCGCCGAAGATGGTGAGATCCTCGACCGGATCACCGTGCTGGCGGGTGAACCGCTCGACGAGGATATCCGGGCCGAGGTGGCGTTCCTGCGCGATGAGCTTGACCTGCTGAAGCGCGCCTTCCGCCGCCATTGCACAGAGACGGACACCGATTGACGCGGCGTTGCGGGTGACAGGGCCGCGCTGCTCCGCCATGTTCTGACGCCGGGAGGACACCGCCATGACAGCCACGCTTTACCCTCATCTCCTGGCTCCGCTGGACCTTGGGTTCACCACGCTGAAGAACCGGGTGCTTATGGGCTCCATGCACACGGGGCTGGAGGAAACGAAGGACTGGCCGCGAGTGGCCGAATTCTACGCCGAGCGCGCCCGTGGCGGGGCCGCGTTGATCGTGACGGGCGGTATGGCGCCGAACCGCGAAGGCGGGGTGTTTCCGGGGGCTGCGGGGCTTTTCACCGATCAGGATATTGCCAATCACCGGGTGGTGACCGACGCGGTGCACGCGGCGGGCGGCAAGATCGCCATGCAGATCCTGCATGCGGGCCGCTATGCCTATTCGCCCGATTGTGTCGCGCCCTCACCGATCAAGTCGCCGATTTCGCCCTTCCCGCCGAAAGAGCTGGACGAGGCGGGCATCGAGACGCAGATCGCCGATATCGTCACCGCCGCCGCCCGCGCCCGCGAGGCCGGGTATGACGGGGTGGAGATCATGGGGTCCGAGGGGTATTTCCTCAACCAGTTCATTGTCAGGCACACCAACAAGCGCACCGACCGCTGGGGCGGCAGCTATGAAAACCGCATCCGCCTGCCAGTGGAGGTCGTCCGGCGGGTGCGGGGCGCGGTGGGGCCGGATTTCATCCTGATCTACCGGCTGTCGATGATCGACCTGGTGCCCGAGGGATCGACCTTCGACGAGGTGGTGCAACTTGCGCAGGCGGTGGAAGCGGCGGGCGCCACGATCATCAACACCGGCATCGGCTGGCACGAGGCGCGCATTCCGACGATTGCCACCAGCGTGCCGCGCAAGGGCTTTGCATGGGTCACCGGCAAGATGATGGGCAAGGTGGGCATACCGGTGATTACCTCGAACCGGATCAACACGCCCGATGTGGCCGAAGAGGTGCTGGCGGAGGGCTGCGCCGACATGGTGTCGATGGCGCGGCCGTTCCTTGCCGACGCGGCTTTCGTGGCCAAGGCCGCCGAGGGCCGCGCCGAGGAAATCGCGCCCTGCATCGCCTGCAACCAGGCCTGCCTTGACCACACGTTCAGCGGCAAGCTGACCTCCTGCCTTGTCAACCCGCGCGCCTGCCACGAGACGGAACTGCGCTACGAGCCGACCGCATCGCCCAGGCGCATCGCGGTCGTCGGCGCGGGTGCCGCCGGGATGATGACCGCCATCGTCGCGGCGAATCGGGGGCACGCGGTGACGCTGTTCGAGACGGCGGGCCGGGTTGGCGGGCAGCTCAACATGGCGCGAGAGATCCCCGGCAAGGAGGAGTTTCACGGCCTCGTGGACTGGTTCGCCCACATGCTGGACCGCACCGGAGTGACCCTGCGCCTCGGCGTGGGCGTGACGCCAGAGACGCTCGCCCCGTTCGACGAGGTGGTGATCGCCACTGGCGTGCGGCCGCGCGATCCGGGAATTGAGGGGCAGGACGGGCCGAACGTTCTCAGTTACATCGACGTGCTGGCCGGCAAGGCGGAGGTGGGCAGGAAAGTGGCCATCATCGGCGCCGGCGGTATCGGCTTCGACGTGGCCGAGTACCTTGTGCAGGGGGGCGCTAGCCCGACCGAAGACCTTGCGCTGTGGAAACGGGAATGGGGCGTCGGCGACCCCGCCGTGTCGCGTGGCGGTCTGGCTCCCGAGGGCCCGCAACCCGAAGCGCCGGCCCGGCAGGTAACGTTGTTGCAGCGCAAGTCCGAGCGGCTGGGCAAGCGTTTGGGCAAGACCACCGGCTGGATCCACCGCGCGGCGCTGCGCATGAAGCAGGTCGAGATGATCGGCGGTGTGCACTACGAGAAGATCGACGCCGAGGGGGTGCATGTGCGGCTGGGCGAGACCGGCGAAGAGTCGCGCCTGGTCGCCGCGGATACCATCGTGCTGTGTGCCGGGCAGGTGCCGGAGCGGTCGCTGGCCGATACGCTGCAAGCGGCGGGTCGCAAGGTGCACGTGATCGGCGGGGCCGATGTGGCGGCGGAGCTGGATGCAAAGCGAGCCATCGACCAGGGTGCGCGGCTGGCGGCGGGCCTGTAGCCCAACCGGGTTTCGCCGCGCGTTGCGCGTCGACCCGCGCCTCTTCGCGGTGCTCATCGGCGGGCGCGCGATGGCCGACAGGATCGGTGCGGACGGTTGGATTCGCAGGGCTGTTTCCCGCAGGAACGAAACGGCGCGCCGGTTTCCGCGCCATGAACGATCCCTTGTATTACCCGGCTTTGGCCTGCCCTGCTCCGTAATGGCGCCGCATTTGGAAACGATACCTGTGGCTGAACTGAAAAAGAGCACACAGGTGACCCAATGGACCGTTTGACGGAAATGGAGGCCTTTGCCACGGTCGTGGACCAGGGGGGGTTCACGGATGCGGCCAAGAAGATGGGGATCTCGAAATCCGCTGTATCGAAACACGTGTCGAGCCTTGAGACCCGGCTTGGTGCGCGATTGCTGAACCGCACCACCCGGCGGGTGAGTCCGACCGAGATCGGGTTGGCCTATTACGATCGCGCCCGGCGTGTCCTCAACGATGCCGGGGAGGCCGATGCGCTGGTGACTGCGATGCAATCGGCGCCCTCGGGGATGCTGCGGGTGTCGGTGGCGACGGATTTCGGGGTCAATCACCTGTCACCCATTCTGGGCGATTTCCTGCATACCTACCCCGAGATCACCGTCAACATGGTGCTGAACAATCGCTACGTGGAGCTGATCTCGGAAGGGTTCGATATGGCGATCCGCGTCGGAGAGCTGGAAGACAGCTCGCTGCGGGCGCGGAAACTGACCGAGACCAACAAGCGCATGATCGCCAGCCCGGACTACTTTCAGAAATACGGGCGGCCACAGCGTATCGACGATCTGAACGATCACAAGCTGTTGCATTATTCCAATCAGGCGGCCGGCAATGTGTGGAAGATCACCGCGCCGTCGGGCGAACAGCGGCAAGTGCGCACAGCCGGCTCTTTGACGGTGAATGACGGGCAGTCGCTGTTGAATGCTGCGATCGGGGGGCTCGGCATTGCC
Source organism: Rhodobacteraceae bacterium CG17_big_fil_post_rev_8_21_14_2_50_65_11 (assembly GCA_002783145.1). Lineage (GTDB taxonomy): Bacteria > Pseudomonadota > Alphaproteobacteria > Rhodobacterales > Rhodobacteraceae > Nioella. The sequence continues at coordinate 15,271 of PFEX01000190.1, forward strand.
TACCTGCCCAGTTTCCTCTTCGCGGAATCGCTGCGGCAGGGCCTGCTGGAGGATGCGATCCCCGATCTGCCGATGGAAACGCAAGGCATATACGCGATCTACCCGCCGGGGCGCTACACGCAGCCCAAGGTGCGCGCCTTCATCGACTTCCTTGTCGACAAGTTCCACGATACCGGGCCGAACGACTGGTAGAATACCGACAATTCAAGCCTCATGCCACCCCGTCGCCGCCCGGCGGGGCACCTTAGCGGGTTGAGGTGACCACCACCTCGACCCGCCTGTTTTGTTCGCGGCCCAGTGTGCTGGCATTGGAGGCGCGCGGCGCGAGGTAGCCGACCCCCTCGGCCTGAAGCTGCGCAGGATCCACACCAAGCCGGTCGATCAGGTAGCGCCGCACGGCACCGGCCCGGTCCCGACTGAGCGCGATGTTCCCTTCAAGAGAACCCTCGGCATCGGTATGGCCGACGAGGACAACACGCGTCTCGGGGTTGTCAGCAAGGAAAGCGGCAAGATCGGCAAGCGCAGGGTAGTCCCCCTCGGTCAGCGTGGACGACCCGGTCGTGAAGCTGAGATCGGCAAGCGTCGCAGCGCCATCTGCGGTGAGGCGCGTCCGCAGGGTGCCGATCTCTGCGCCGTTGGGGGACCGGGTGGACAGCGAGACACCCACCGGGGCCATGTCCGCCGGGCTGATCCGGACCATGTGGATATAGCCGCGCGCGCCGCCGCGAGAGGTGAGAAGGCCGATATGCTCCACCCCTTCCTCGGTATCGAGTCGCGCCACGAGGTAGGAGAAATCGCCAAGATCGACGTGCATAGCCGGTTCCGGCGTCACGTCCATGGCAAACCGGAAGTCGAATCCGCCGCACAGCGTTGCATCGCAGGCGAAGACGATCTCGTATCCCTGATCCTCCAGCTGCGCGCGCAGGGGCGCCATCAGCTGCGCGGAGTTGCCGTCATATTCCGCCACCTGCCAGACATGGCGGGCGAGCGCCCCTTCGACCGTGCGCATCTCGGCCCGGTCACCGAGCCAGGGGCTGACCGGCAGGCTGTAATAGGTCGCGCTTTCGGTTTCGTCGTGCGCAAGCTCCGCGACGCTGGGAAGGGTCAGGTCCAGCGCGGTGGCGGGCAGGGCGAGAAGACAGCCGGCCAGGGATATCGCTGCCGCGCGGATCACCGGTTCAGCGCGTGGTAGGCATCGTTGGGGCGCATGTCGACAGCAGAGGCCATGCGGTTGGTCATGTTGAAGAACCCGGCGACGGCTGCAATGTCCCAGATATCGCGGTCGCTGAAGCCGACATTGCGCAGCGCCTGCCTGTCCGGTTCCTCGATCTTCGCGCTTTCCTCGCTTATCTTCACGGCGAAATCGAGCATGGCGCGCTGGCGCGGGTCAAGGTCGGCCACGCGGTAGTTCATCACCAGCATCTCGCCCAGCTTCGGATCGCCTGACAGCGCGCGCACCGCCTGCCCATGCGCTGTGAGGCAATAGAAACAGCGATTCACTGCGGAAACCACGACGGCGATCATCTCCCGCTCCAGCTTGCTCAGGGCGCTGTCGCCCAGCATCAGGTCATTATACATCGCGGTAAAGGCGTCGAGCTTGTCCACATCGAAGGCATAGGCGGCCAGAACGTTGGGGATCATCCCCAGCTTTTCGTCGCAGATGTCGAAATATTTCTGTGTCGCCTCCGGCAATGGGTCCAGCGGCGGCAGGTTCAGCGCGGTTGCCTTCGGGTTCGGTTTCGCCACGGCTCAGCCCCTCCTGATACGGTAATGATAATGCCCCACCGGCCGCATCTTGAGACCGGAATAGAGAGTTTGCGCCGCTTTATTGTCGCTGACAACCAGAACGGCAAGATCCCGCGCATCGTGGCGCGCGGCCCAGTTGGCGGCACCATGCATCATCGTGCGGCCAATGCCCTTGCGGCGCGCCTCCGGCGACACTTCCAATGCGTGCAGAATGGCCGTTTGCCCTTGGATAGAGACGAATGCAGTGGCAACGGGGTGATCATCATGGCGACCCAGAAGGGCCGTCTTCGGTGGGTTCGCGCGGGCCATCACCGCAAGCCGTTCAGCGCCGATACCGCCTGCGGCCCAGATCTCCGCCTGCACAGCGAGCGGCGGCCAGCAGGGGATCGCATCCAGACGGTGAAGGTCGGCGGTCAGGCTCTCTACCGGGCAGCAAAGCACATCGACAGGGTCGATCACGTCATAGCCCAAGCCGGCCAGAACAGTATCTAACAAAGCCTCTTCGGGTCTGATCCGGAAGAGCGGCGTCTGTCCAAGCGCGCGGCAGGCAACCTCTGCCTGCGGGATGTCTTCCGGGCGCCAACCGGGATTGGCAGTCACCGATGAGACCCGTTTGCCCCCACCGTGTCCTTCGCGCACCGTCCACGGGCCGATCCGGTGACAGGCGGCGGCGGGCCACGTTGCCTCTATCGTGTCGAAAAGCCCTGTGTCAGGGTCTGTCATTCGGCCCCCGACATCAGTTTCGACAGCTCCGCCATCGCGGCGTCGACGCGGGCGCCATCGCTGCCGCGCACGACGATGTTGGTGCCCTGTACCCCGTCGCGGAAGAACGGGTAGGAGCCAAGCGACAAGTCCGGGAACCGATCCGCGATCTCGCCCAGCGGCGCGGCAATGTCGCCCTCGCCCCGCGTCACGCACAGCGTCTGCGACAGAAGCGGGGCACCGCCGACAAGGGTCGGCAGGACGGAGGCGACCATCGCCTCGAAGATCGCCGGCACGCCGGCCATGACATGCACATTGCGCAGGGTAAAACCGGGCGCAGCGGAAATCGGGTTGTCGATCAGCGTGGCGCCCTCGGGAATGCGGGCCATGCGCAGGCGGGCCGCGTTCAGGTCCTGCCCCCGTTGGTCGTAATGCGCCTGAAGGATCGCGCGCGCGTCGTCGCGCACCGCGATGGGGGTGCCCATGGCGGCCGCCACGGCCTCGGCAGTGATGTCGTCATGGGTCGGGCCGATGCCGCCGGAGGTGAAGAGATGATCGTGCAACTGCGACAGCGCCCGGATGGCGGTGATGATCCTGTCGCGATCATCGGGCACGACGCGCGCCTCGGCCAGGGCAATGCCGTGCGATGTCAGTTCCTTCGCAAGATGATGCATGTTGGAGTCGCGGGTGCGACCGGACAGGATCTCGTCTCCGATCACCAGCATGGCGGCGGTGGGGTTGGGCATCTGGGTGGTCCTTGCCTCGGGTTTACCCCCGGTATAGGCCCGCGCCATGCGCTTTCAAACCCCCCTCGTCCCGGCGCGGCTGATCCGCCGCTACAAGCGGTTCCTTGCCGATTGCGTCCTGGAGGACGGGTGTAAGGTGACGGCGCATTGCGCCAATCCCGGCAGCATGATGGGGCTGGCGGAGCCGGGCATGAGGGTCTGGCTGGAACCCAATGACGACCCGAAGAAGAAGCTGCGCTTCGGCTGGCGGCTGGTCGATCACGAGAGCGGCCACTTCACCGGCGTCGATACCGGCCTGCCCAACCGGATGCTCCGCGCGGCACTGGAGGCGGGGGAAGTTGCGGGGCTGAATGGCTATCAGGCGGTGCGGCCCGAGGTGAAATACGGGGCGGGCAGCCGGGTTGATTTCCTGCTGACGGCGCCCGGCCGCCGCGATGCCTATGTCGAGGTGAAATCCGTTACGCTCAGCCGCCAGCCACGCCTTGCGGAATTTCCCGACGCCAGAACGGCGCGCGGCACGAAACATCTCGATGAGCTTGCCGCGATGGCGCGACAGGGGCACCGGGCAGTCATGCTCTACCTGATTCAGCGTACGGATTGCGATCGCTTTACGCTGGCACGCGATATCGACCCGGCCTATGCGGCGGCCTACGCCGATGCGCGGAAGGCCGGGGTGGAGACGCTGTGTTTCGATTGCCGGATCACCCCCGACGCGGTGAGCCTGGGCGCGCCGATAAGGGTCGAAATCCCCTGAACAGGGTCTATCCAGAGACCTGGATCATGGTCTGCGTCGGGAACGGGATGTCGATGCCAGCGGCGTCCAGCGCCTCTTTCACCTGCCGCTTCATATCGGCCTCGAAAGCGAACTTGTCGCCCGAGGCGCACCAGACCCGCACCAGGAAATCCACGGAACTGGCGCCGAGGTTGTTGACCTGGATGAACGGTTCCGGGTCGGTCAGGGCGCGCGGATCTGCCAGGATTGTGTCGCGGATCACCTTTTCGGCGGTGGCAAGGTTTGCCCCGTAGGAGACCCCGAAGGTCCATTCCGCGCGTCGCGTGCCATAGACCGAGTAGTTGGTGATCACGCTGCCCCAGACCTGCGCGTTCGGCACGATCACCTGCACGTTGTCCAGCGTGGCGAGTTCCGTGGTGTTGAGCGAGATGTCCTTCACCGTCCCCGAAACCCCCGCAACAGTGACAAAATCGCCAAGGCGCACGGGCCGGAAGATGATGATCATCACGCCAGCCGCCAGGTTTGACAGCGTCCCCTGCACCGCAAGGCCGACCGCCAGGCCGGCGGCACCGAGGGCGGCGATGAAAGAGGTCGTCTGCACCCCGAAGGTGTTGAGCACGAAAAGCCCGGCGAAGATCAGCACCACGTAGCGCAGGACATTTCCGAGGAAGATGAACAGCGTGTCGTCAAGCTCCTCGTGTCGCAGGGCGACCTTCACGATCTTGCGCTTCAGCCAGCCGCTGATGATGAAGGCTGCGACGATGATCGCGATGGCGCCGACGATGCTGCCAGCGATGGCGGCGAGGTATTCGTAGGTCAGAAAATCGCCGATCGTCGTGCCATTGCCGAGATCGGTTTCCAGAAAGCTGTTCAACATGTCCATCATGGTATGTTCCGTTCAAATGGGCGTTATCGGCCCTTAGCGCAGCCAGGCCGCTGCGGCAATTCCCGTTGGCCTCTGGCGTCCGTCCGCATCCTGCCTTAGGATCCCCACCGATGAACGCGAAGGAACGGTAACATTGGACAAGTTCGAAGGCCGCCTGACCAGGGACGGAATCCGTATTCACAACCCCGGTGATTTCGCCGGGATGCACAAGGCCGGCGCCCTGGCCGCGCAGATCCTGGACGATATCGTGCCGATGGTGGAACCCGGTGTCACGACCGAGGCGCTGGATGCCGAGATCGAGCGGATGGTGAATGCCGCTGGCGCGACCTCGGCGACGATCGGCTACAAGGGCTATCGGCACGCAAGCTGCATCTCGATCAATCACGTTGTCTGTCACGGTATTCCGGGGCCCAAGACGCTGAAGGACGGGGATATCCTGAACATCGACGTGACCGTGATCGTCGACGGCTGGTTCGGGGATACCAGCCGGATGTATGTCGCCGGCAGCCTCAGCCGCAAGGCTGAACGCCTGATCCAGATCACCCATGACGCCCTGTTCAAGGGGATCGAGACGGTGAAACCGGGTAAAACCTTCGGCGATATCGGCCATGCGATCCAAAGTTTCGTGGAAGCGGAACGCATGTCGGTGGTGCGCGATTTCTGCGGCCACGGGCTGGGGCAGGTGTTCCACGCGCCGCCCAACGTGCTGCATTACGGGCGCGCCGGAACCGGCGCGGTGCTGGAGGAAGGCATGTTCTTCACCATCGAGCCGATGGTCAACCTTGGCCGGCCTGAAACCAAGGTTCTGGCCGATGACTGGACGGCGGTGACCCGCGACAAGAGCCTGTCAGCCCAGTTCGAGCATTCCATCGGCGTGACGGCGGACGGGTGCGAGATCTTCACCCTGTCGCCCGGCGGTAAATTCCATCCGACCTGGAAATAGACGCGCTGCGTGTAACCGCGCGTTAACCATTGGCCGCGAAACTTCGGCGCATGACCCGTGCCGCGAACCGATTCGAAGAACAGCACCTGCCCGGTTTCGATCTCGACCGGGCGGTGCCGGTGTCCGCCCCCGGCCTTGATGAGCTTGTCGAAGACCACCGCAAGTTTCACCGCCAACGCCTGCGTCAGCGGTTTACCGAAGGCGGCGCTGCCGCGGTGCCCGATTATGAACTGCTGGAAATGCTGCTTTACCGCGCCAACCGGCGTGGCGATACAAAACCGTTGGCCAAGCGTCTGTTGAAGGTGTTCGGCGATCTCAACCACATTCTGGCCGCGCCCCCGGCCCGGTTGAAAGAGGTGCAGGGTGTCGGCGACGGGGTGGTCTTCGAACTCAAGCTGATGGAGGCTGTGGGCCACCGTATGGCGCGCGCCAGGATCCTGAAAAAGCCGATCCTGACATCGTGGGATGCGCTGCTGGAATATTGCCAGACCGCGATGGCGCATCGGGATCTCGAACAGTTCCGCATCCTGTTCCTCGATCGCAAGAACGTGCTGATCGCGGATGAGGAACAACAGACCGGCACTGTCGATCACGTCCCGGTCTATCCACGAGAGGTGGTCAAGCGAGCGCTGGAACTCAACGCCTCGGCGTTGATCCTCGTGCACAACCATCCCTCGGGCGACCCGACCCCAAGCGGGGCGGATATCGACATGACCAATGCCATCCGCGATGTGGCCGAAGTGCTCAACATCGTGATCCACGATCACCTGATCATCGGCAAGGCTGCGACGCTGAGCTTTCGATCGGAGGGCTACCTGTAACCCGTCTGCGGGCCCGGCCCGGCGGCCCCGCTACCGCAGCCACACCTCGACCCGGCGGTTCACGGCACGGCCTGCGACGGTATCATCACAGGCCATCGGCAGGGCTTCGCCAAACCCGACCGTACGGAGCGTGACGCGGTTCAGATCCCCATCGGTTGACGCGGCGATGACGGCAAGGCGCACCGCCTCCGACCGCCCGCGCGACAGGCGCAGGTTGGCACCGGCGTCGCCCTGACCGTCCGAGAAACCGGCGAAGATCAGTTCTCGTCCATCGAAGGCGCCTTGTTCTATGGACCGGGCCAGTCGTGACACTGCGGACAGCGATTGCGCGTCAAGCTCTGTCGTTCCCTCCTCGAAGCGCAGGGTGGGCGACAGGCGCTCCGTCCCGGTCATCGTGGTGATCAGTCTTTGCAGGTCTTGCAGGCCGGTTTCCTCGCCCGCCGAGAGGATCGCATTGGCCAGCCGGTTGCCCTGCCGCGCCATCGGTTGCGCGCTGATATCCTGATTGACGAAGCCGAGCCGACGGATCACCCGGTCGGCCTCCTGGCTTTCGAAGAAGCGCAGGAAATCGCGCACCAGTTGTGGCATCCGCCGCACCGGAAGATAGGCCAACAGTGGCGCCGTGAGCGGGTAATCATTGGATTTCAAACTGTTCTCTGTCGCATGTTGCACGAATCCACAATTTCCTTGCAAGGGAATGATCCGGGCGTTGGCTGGTCGGGCATAGCTGCCGATCCCGATGGCGAACGGGTCGCGCGCGACGGCGTCGGCAAGGTCGGCCAGATTGGTGTGGCGCGTGACGTCTGGCGCGGCGTCGCGTCCGAACGGGCCCAGAACCCGCGCGGCGACATCCTGCCCGTGGCCGGTTTCCTCTGCCATCAGGTGCAGCGCGACAGGGGCGTCAGGGCCTCCCAGATCCCCCCAGTTGATGATCTCCCCGGCGAAGACGCTGGCCAGTTCCGCCAAGGTGATCGCATCGGCGGGGTTCGTGGGTGCCACCAGAACGACGAGCGCATCGAGCGCTAGAACCCGGCTGCGCGACACCAACGACAGATCGCCCTGGTCTGCGGCGCGGGCGGCCTCGGCTTCGGCGGCATCGGGCGGGCGCGTGGCAAGCGCGATATCGGTGTCGCGGTCGAGCAGCGCCTGAAGCGCCGCGTCGGTCGTCGTCGAGGTGACATAGAACCGCGCCGCAATCGTTTCATCCGCCTCCCGCACAAGCGCGAAGAGCGACCGGTTCCGCGCAAGGATCTGCCGCCGGACAACCATGCCGCGCGCCGCCGCAAAGCGCGCGATGAGCGCTGGCAGCATCTGGTCCGCGATCGCCGGGGCACCGGCGAAACGCACCTCAGCGACGAAATTGTCGAGGTTCGGGCACCCCGGACCACGGCAAGTGACGCCCTCGGCGCTGATGGTGAGCGGACCGAAGATGGACTCGACCCGGTAATATTCACCGTCGAACCCGATCAACGTCCCCGAAAGCTCTATCGAGCCGTCAAGCGAGCGCAGCTGCACATCCTGCGCGGCGGCAGGCGCAGCAGTCAGAAAACCGAAAAGGACGGCCATGGCGGCCGCCCTGAAAACCATATGCATGGGGCTTTGGGCCGGGATAAGTCAGTTTGACGCGACTCTCAGGTCCTGAAGCAGATTTTGCAACACCAGATACTCCCCCACAGCGTCGCAGCCGGGAAAGGTGAAGGTCAGTTCGATCACCGCGACGCTGCCATCCTCTTCCAGTTCCAGCGTGCGGGCCATCGTATCCTGACCGCAATTGTCCTCGGTCACCGGGGCCTCGATCGACAGGCGGACATTGCCCGCGTCGTTCAGCGTGTCGCGCGGCAGAGAATAGATCTGCGCCATCATCGGGCTGTCCACGTCGGCATTTCCGACCATGCTGACAAAACCGCCCGCGCCGGACACGGCCCGTTCGACGGTGCCGGAATTGCCGTGCCAGATATGCCCCTCTTCGCCATAGGTTGCACCGAATTCCAGCGCGTGAAGTTCCAGCGCCCGGTTTTCGTTCCATTGCAGCCCGACGCGGTAGAAATCCTCCAGATCGGAAATGATGGCGAGCGCGGAGTCGCTGGCGCCGTCGGGCATGCGCACGGTGAAGAAAGCCGGAGTTTCAAAGGCCGGCACATCCATCGTCAACAGGCCCATCACATCGGTGCGCCCGGTCAGGTTCAGCCCGGAATGTTCGATCACGACGCGCGAAAAAGGCTGACACGGATCCATGATGTCAAGCGCCACCCGTGCGCCCTCGATTGCGGTGGTGGTGACCGACAAACCACAGGGCAGGCCGAAGGGGCTCAACTCCTGTTGTGGAATGGCACCGCCAGCGACATTGCTTTGCGCCAGTTGCATCGGCGCAGGCTGCGTCAGGGTCGGCGCGCGGGGCGCGTCCATTGGCATCGCGGGCGCGCTTGCGGCGAGGGCAATCGTGGCTGCCCGCTCTGCCGCCACACCATCCGCCTGCGTTGCAAGGGCGCCAAGGCTGATGCCGCCGATGCCAAGGGTTGCGATGGTGATGGCTTTCAGGGAAAGGGTCATGGCGGCCTCCGGTCATGGTCTGGCATGAAGATCACCGCCAAATCAGGCGACAATACGGAGATGCCGGGGAAATGCCGGGAAATTTCGGAACCGAATTGGGGCAGGGCCGGAATGCCCCCCCCGCGCCCTCAAAGGCGGCCGTGGCAGTGCTTGAACTTCTTGCCGGATCCGCAGGGGCAGAGGTCATTGCGGCCGGGGTTGCCCCATGTGGCCGGGTCGTTTTCGTCGAAACCGGGTGCCGCACCGGGCCTGTCACCGGGCGCCGGACCGGCCGCGCGTTCGGCGGCGGCGGTGGCCTGATCGGCGGCCGCCTGCGCGGCCTTCTGTTGTTCCTGCATCTGGCGGATGATCTCCTGCTGCTGCTCCGGGCTTAGCGGCTGTATGCGGCTGAGTTTTTCGGTCACATCGGCGCGCAGGCTGTCGAGCATCGCCTCGAACAGCTGGAAGCCCTCGGTCTTGTATTCGTTCAGCGGGTCGCGCTGCGCATAGCCCCGGAACCCGACGACAGAGCGCAGGTGTTCCAGCGTCAGAAGGTGTTCGCGCCACTTCGCGTCGATGGTCTGAAGCAGCACCTGCTTTTCGATCTGGCGCATGTTTTCCGGCCCGAAATCCACCGCTTTCTTTGCCATGTATTCATCAGAGGCCTGAACGATCCGCTCGCGGATCGCGTCGTCGTCAACGCCTTCCTCGTCGGCCCAGTTCTGCACTGGCAGGTCTAACGACAACGCGGCCCTGATCGCCCCGTGCAGGCCGTCGGTATCCCATTGGTCGGCATAGCTGCGCGGCGGCATGTACTCGTCAACAAGGTCGTCGATCACCTGGTGGCGCATGTCCTGCGTGATCTCGCTGATATCCTCGGCACCCATGATTTCCAGTCGCTGGCCGAAGATCGCCTTGCGCTGATCGTTCATCACGTCGTCGAACTTCAGCAACTGCTTGCGGATATCGAAATTGCGCCCTTCGACCTTGGCCTGCGCGCGTTCCAGCGACTTGTTGACCCAAGGATGCACGATCGCCTCGCCTTCCTGGAGGCCGAGGGTCGACAGCATCTTGTCAAGCCGGTCGGACCCGAAGATGCGCATCAGGTCGTCTTCCAGCGACAGGAAGAAGCTGGAGCGCCCCGGATCGCCCTGCCGCCCGGACCGGCCACGCAACTGGTTGTCGATGCGGCGGCTTTCGTGCCGTTCGGTGGCCAGAACATAAAGCCCGCCGGCGTCGATCACGGCCTTTTCGTCGGCCTTGTGATCTTCCTCGATCCGCTGGCGGATTTCTTCCGGGTCGCCCTCTGGGTCGGCGGCGATGGCTTCCATCACCTTGAAATCCACGTTGCCGCCCAGCTTGATGTCAGTACCGCGCCCGGCCATGTTGGTGGCGATGGTGATCGCGCCGAGCTTGCCGGCATCGGCGATGATCTGCGCCTCCTGTTCGTGCTGGCGGGCGTTCAGGATGTTGTGCGGCAGTTTCGCCTCGGTCAGCATCTGGCCCAGCATTTCGGATTTCTCGATCGACGTGGTGCCGACCAGCACCGGCTGGCCCTTGTCATGCGCGTCGCGGATTTCCTCGACGATGGCCTCATATTTCTCGCGGCCCGTGCGGTAAACCTTGTCATCCTCGTCGATGCGGGCAATCGGACGGTTCGTCGGCACCTCGACCACGCCTAGCCCGTAGATCGAAACGAACTCCTCGGCCTCGGTCGCGGCGGTGCCGGTCATGCCGCCCAGCTTGTCATAAAGGCGAAAGTAGTTCTGGAAGGTCACGCTGGCGAGCGTCACGTTTTCCGGTTGGATCTTGACGCCCTCCTTGGCCTCGATCGCCTGGTGCAGCCCGTCCGACAGGCGGCGGCCGGCCATCATCCGGCCGGTGAACTCGTCGACCATCACGACCTCGCCGCCACGCACGATGTATTCCTTGTCCTTGTGAAAGGTCTTGTGCGCCCGAAGCGCATTGGTGGCGTGGTGCACGATTGTGGTCGATTCCGGGTCATACAGGCTCTGCCCCTCGGGCAAAATGCCAAGCTCGTGCAGCCTCTCCTCAAGGAAATCGTTGCCCTCGTCGGTGAAGGTCACTTGCCGTGTCTTTTCGTCGTGGGTGAAGTGTTCATCGCGCACCTCGGGCATGACGGCGTTCATGCTGGTGTAAAGCGCTGACCTGTCGTCGGAGGGGCCGGAAATGATCAGCGGCGTGCGCGCCTCGTCGATCAGGATCGAGTCGACCTCGTCCACGATCGCGAAGTTGTGACCGCGCTGCGCCATGTCCTTGAGGCTGGCCTGCATGTTGTCGCGCAAGTAGTCGAAGCCAAGCTCGTTGTTGGTGGCGTAGGTGATATCGGCCTTGTAGGCGTCGCGCTTCTCGGTGGCGGGCTGGCGCGGGTAGATCACCCCGGTGGTCATCCCGAGGGCGGTGTAGACCTTGCTCATCCAGTCCGCGTCGCGCTTGGCGAGGTAGTCGTTGACGGTGACGATATGCACGCCCTTGCCGGTCAGCGCATTGAGATAGGCCGGGAATGTGGCGACCAGCGTCTTGCCCTCGCCCGTCTTCATTTCCGAGATGTTGCCCTCGTGCAGGAAGATCCCGCCCATCAGTTGCACATCGAAAGCGCGCAGGCCAAGGGCGCGGCGGGCGGCCTCGCGGCAGTTGGCAAAGGCTTCTGGCAGCAGGTCGTCAAGGGGCTCTCCGTTCCCGGCGCGGTTGCGCAGTTCGGCGGTCTTTTCGACGATCTGCGTGTCGGTCAGGTTTTCGAACTCGGGCTCCAGTGCGTTGATCTTGTCGACAGTGGGGCGGGTGGCCTTTACCTTGCGGTCGTTGGGCGTGCCAAAGACCTTTTTCGCGAGTGTTCCGAGACCGAGCATGTGTTCTATCCGCCTTCCGCATCGACACGCCGCACCATGCGACTGCAATCTGCCTAACCTGTGGGCATCGGGTTGTCCCGCGCCTTGCGGATGTCTACAACGCTCCCCAAGTCAGGCCAGCCCCGATGCCAAACCAGCATTCGACATAAGGGGCAGCCGGAAATGTGTCAACGCGACCGGGGGCCCGGATCGCACAAGATGGGAAGACCTTGAATGAAGAACCGAATTCTTGCAGGCGCTGCGCTGTCCGCTTTTCTGATCACGCCTGCCTTCGCGCAAGATCGCGGTACCGTTCTGGCCACCGTGAACGGGCAGGACATCACGCTTGGCCACATCATCGTGGCGCAGTCGCAGTTGCCCGAACAGTATCAGCAACTGCCCGACGATGTTCTTCTGACCGGCATCCTCGAACAGCTCGTGCAGCAGGAAATTGTTGCTTCCGCCGCCCGTGGTGATCTGCCGGTGTCGATGCGTCTTGGGTTGGAAAACGAGGAACGGGCCTATGTCGCGGCGCTCACTCTGGACGGTGTCGCCATGGCCGAGATCCCGGATGAGGAGCTTCAGGCCGAGTACGACGCGCAGTTCGGCGACGTGGAGACGGGCACAGAATACAACGCTTCCCATATCCTCGTCGAAACCGAGGGCGAGGCGCAGGCGCTGATTGACGACCTGGAAGGCGGTGCCGATTTCGCTACCCTCGCGCGGGAAAACTCCACCGGCCCCTCCGGCCCCAATGGCGGCCAGCTTGGCTGGTTCAGCGCCGGCATGATGGTGCCTGCCTTCGAAGAGGCGGTCTTCGGGCTTGAGGTCGGCGAAGTTTCGACCCCGGTTGAAACCCAGTTCGGCTGGCATGTCGTGATCCTGAACGATACCCGCGATCAGGCCGCGCCGACCCTGGAAGAGGTTCGTGGTCAACTGGTGGAAGGTTTGCGGCAGGCCCGCGTGGATGCCTACATCCAGGCTCTTACCGATCAGTCGGATATCGCGCGGCCAGAGCTTGACATCGACCCGGCCCTTGTCCGCAATACCGATCTGCTGGATAACTGATTTGCCGCAAGGGACGGGCATGGCCAAGAAAAGCAAGAGCGACAAGAAAGCGAAGACAGGCAAATCCACCGGCGAGGTGGCGGACCTGAAGCGCAAGCTCAACAAGCTGCGCAAAAGGCTCAAGGTCCTGCGCAAGGCCACCGGGGCCGAGGCCCGACCCAACAAGGAAACGGGGCCCGCGGTATCGCCGCTAGCCCCGACAGCAGGCTTTCCCGCCATGCCCGCTATCGACGGTGTGCGCCTGTCGGCAGCGCCGGCCGGGGTGAAATATACCGACCGCGATGATGTGATGCTGGCCGAGGTTGCGCCGGGCAGCACGCTTGCCGGGGTGTTCACGCGCTCCTCCACCCGCGCGGCCCCGGTGCTGGATTGCCAGGCGAAGCTGGCCGTGCTGCCGGATGATACCGGTGCCGGGTTTGCCATCATCGTCAACGCGGGCAACGCCAATGCCTTCACCGGCGATGCCGGTCAACAGACGGTCGACCAGGTCACCGGCACGCTGGCCGACCTGATGAACCTGCCGAAAACCCATGTCTTTTCTGCCTCGACCGGGGTGATCGGCGAACCGCTGCCGCCGACGGCGATCACGGGTGCGTTCAACGTGCTGCACGACGGGCTGGCCGCTGACCGCTGGCAGGATGCCGCGCGCGCGATCATGACGACCGACACGTTCCCCAAGGGATCGCTGCGCGAGGTGGTGCTTGATGGCACGACGGTGCGTGTCGCCGGCTTTGCCAAGGGGTCGGGCATGATCGCGCCGGACATGGCGACGATGCTGGCCTACGTCTTCACCGACGCCGCCGTGACGCAACCTGCATTGCAGGCGATGCTGAAGGCCACGACCAAGGGCAGCTTCAACGCGATCACGGTCGATAGCGACACCTCGACCTCCGACACTGTTTTACTGGCGGCGACGGGCAAGGCGGGTAATGCCCCCATCGGCTCGGCCCGCAGCACGGCGGGCAGGGTTTTCACCGCTGCGTTGCAGGAGGTGATGACCGACCTCGCCCTGCAAATCGTGCGCGACGGCGAGGGCGCCACGAAACTGGTCGAGGTCCGCGTGACTGGTGCCAAGACGCCGAACGACGCCGACAAGGTCGCCCGCGCGATCGCCAATTCGCCATTGGTGAAAACCGCCGTGGCGGGCGAGGATCCGAACTGGGGCCGCATCGTGATGGCGGTGGGCAAATCCGGCGCGGTGGCGGATCGGGATCGTTTGAGCATCCGCTTCGGCGATGTGCTGGTGGCGGAGAACGGCTGGGTCGCGGGGGGCTATCGCGAAGAGGCTGGTGCCGCCTACATGAAAAACGATGCGTTGGTGATCGCTGTCGATCTTGGCCTCGGGTCGGGTGAGGCGACGGTCTGGACCTGTGACCTGACCCATCAATACATCGCCATCAACGCGGACTACCGGTCTTGAAAATCGTTCTGGTGTCCGCTGTGGCGCTGATCGACGTCGAGGGGCGGGTTCTGCTGGCGCAGCGACCCGAAGGCAAAAGCCTCGCCGGGCTTTGGGAATTTCCCGGTGGCAAAGTCGAACCCGGCGAAACGCCGGAGGCTGCGTTGATCCGTGAATTGCAGGAGGAACTGGGCATCGACACATGGCAAAGCTGTCTCGCCCCGCTGACCTTCGCCAGCTACAGCTATGACGATTTTCACCTGTTGATGCCGCTCTTTGCCTGTCGCAAGTGGCAGGGCGTGGTCACGGCGCGCGAAGGTCAGAAACTGGCCTGGGTTCCGGCGAATCAGTTGCGCAACTACAAGATGCCCCCTGCGGACATACCCTTGATCCCGATCTTACGGGACTGGCTATAGAGAAACCGTTGAAATCAAAGCGCGTCCAAATCTTGCACAAACTTGTACAAAAAACAGGAACAAAATCCTGAAAATCGTTCTAGACTAATCCCTCACGATATGTTGGGGGGCATACCATGCTTAGAACGATCACTCTTGGGTCCTGCGTTTCGGTTCAGGGCACCTTTGTCAGGGCCGCACCGGGTGGGCGTATTGTGGTGCGGGTGGGACAAACGGACTTTGTCGGCCAACCGGTTAGCGCTGCGGCCTGACCGGCCTTTCGCTGAGGATAACCGTGCCGGGGCGCCCCTGGTGTTGACCGCCGGACACGAGATTCCCGATCTTGGCGTTGACGCCTTGACGCCTTGACGGGTGGGGGGCGCCAGCGGCGCTACGCGTGCGACGATATTCCTTCGCGTCGCCTTTGTCCGCATGGCCACCCCGTGTGACTGAGTCGCCTGTGGGGCGCGCGCCGGGCCCTTTCGTCAGGTGTCAAACGCTAGACCCAGCCACCGAGGTTCTCGTCGATCACGTTGGCCAATGCCACGATATGCGCGTCCTCGTCATTGAGGCAGGGGATATAGGTGAAGTCCTCGCCACCCGCCGCCTCGAAGCTTTCCCTGATCTCCTCGTTGATCTCTTCCAGCGTCTCGATGCAATCGGCGCTGAAGGCGGGGGCGATCACCGCGATCCGTTTCTTGCCCGCCTCTGCCAGTCGCGCGACGTCTTCGACCGTGTAGGGTTTCAGCCATTCCTCCGGCCCGAATTTCGACTGGAAGGTGGTGACAAGCTTGTCCTTGTCCCAACCCAGCCGCTCCCGCAGCAGGCGAGACGTTTTCTGGCATTGGCAATGATAGGGATCACCCTGCATCAGGTAGCGTTCCGGCATGCCGTGGTAGGAGGCGACAAGGACATCCGGCTGTGTCTCCATCGCGGCGTAGGCGCGTTCCACCGACTGGGCCAGGGCATCGACATAGGCGGGGTGGTTGAAATAGGC
>PFEX01000190.1:31129-49175 GCA_002783145.1 Rhodobacteraceae bacterium CG17_big_fil_post_rev_8_21_14_2_50_65_11
GAGGTGGCACCCGCGTATTGCGGATAGAGCGGCACGAACAGGATCTTGTCGCAGCCAGCCTCGACCATCGCGCGGACCTTGGATTTCGTCGATGGGTTGCCGTAGCGCATGCAGAAATCGACCATCACGGTGTCGCCATGACGTTGCTGCATCACCGTAGCCATCTTGGCGCTCTGGTCCTTGGTGATGGTCATCAGCGGGCTTTCGCCCTTGTCATGGTTCCAGATCGACTTGTAGGCCGCGCCGGATTTGAAGGGTCGTATCGTCAGGATGATCCCTTGAAGGATCGGCTGCCATTTCCACGCCGGGTAGTCGATCACCCGCTGATCTGACAGAAACTCGTTCAGGTAGCGGCGCATCGGCCAATAGCTGTAATCGTCGGGTGTACCGAGATTGGCGAGAAGAACGCCGATCTTCCCGAACTTGACCGGCGGATGATCGGCGGGGGCGTGCGGCAGAGTTTGGGTCATTCCTGGCCTCTTTTGTCAGGTGCCGGCACGGGGCGGGCGGTTTCATCGAATTCTGTGGTGTCCAGAGCCTCGGCCAGCCGGGCGGCGGCGGAGCCGGGGCGAAGTGGTTTCTGCTGGCTTTCATGCGGGCTCCACCCTGTCAGGAAAACCAGTTCGAATGTCGCGGCTATACGGTTTGCTTCGGATGGATAGCTTTCAGCATAGATCCGCGCCGCGCGGGGGAAGAAGGCGCGCGGTGGCGTTACCCTGTGGCGGGCGGCAAGCGCGTTGGTCTCGCCCATGTCGCGCAGGTCGCGGATGAGGTGAAACATCGTCTCATAGGTTACGCGCTGCGGCAGTCGGTCGGCAACGGGCAGCGACAGACCGGCCCGGCCAAGAAGCCCGCCAAGATCGCGGATCTCGCCCATCGGCGCGATACGGGGGGACAGCCCACCCATGACCTCGGCCTCGGCCTGCGCCAGAACGGCGCGCAATTCGTGCAGCGTTTCGCCGCCCAGCAGCACCACGATTAGAAGCCCGTCGGGCCCGAGCGCGCGGCGGCATTGCACCAGTTGGCCCACCGGGTCCTCTGCCCAATGCAGGCCCATGACATGAAGCACCAGATCATGCGCGCCGTCGTCCAGTGCCAGACTCTCCGCATCCGGCACAACCACCGCGCCGGGCAGGAAATCGGTCCAGTGGGCGGGAAAGGGTGTTACGATCGCGGGGGATGTAAACGACCTGTTAACGTCGAGCAGTCTTTCCTGAAGCTCGACGCGGGCCTCGTCGTGCACGAATCCGGCCTTGTCCAGCCGCGCGCGGGCGCGGTGGCGGGCAAGCGCCTTTGCATCGAACAGGCGGGATCGTGATGTTTCGGTCTGGGCGGTCATCGTTCAGCAACCTAGGGGGCAGGGATGAAAATGCAAACGGCTGTGAATGCGGTGTTTCCGCCCGATTGCGTCTGTTGCGGTGCGCCGGTGCAAACGGAGTTCGGCCTGTGCGCAACGTGTTGGGGCGATACCCCCTTCATAACCGGCGCCTCCTGCGACCAATGCGGCACCCCGTTGCCCGGAGTGAACCCTGAGCCGGGGCTGCGCTGCGACGATTGTCTAAGCATCGCGCGGCCATGGGGCAAGGGACGCGCGGTTTTCACCTATGCCGGAAACGGGCGCAAGATGGTTCTGCGGCTCAAACACGGGGATCAACCCGCGATCGCGCGCGCGGCGGGCAAATGGATGGCGACCCGCGCCGCGCCGCTGATCACCGATGCAACGCTGATCGTGCCGATTCCGCTGCATTGGTGGCGGCTGTTTCGGCGGCGGGTGAACCAATCGGCCCTTCTGGCGCAGGCTTTGGCCAATGAAACGCAGGGCTTCATGGCGCCCGATGCGCTCCAGCGCACCCGCAGAACGGAAACGCAGGAGGGCAAGGATCGCGAGGGGCGCTTCGCCAACCTGCGCGATTCCATCCACCCGCATCCGAAGCGGGGTCATATCCTTGCCGGGCGCGATGTGCTTCTGGTCGATGACGTGATGACCTCTGGCGCGACCTTCGCCGCCGCCGCGCAAGCCTGCCATGACGCAGGCGCAGAGACCGTTTGTGTAATGGCACTGGCACGCGTGGCCAAGGATGCCTAGATGTGCGCAAAACAGGACGTGTCCGGGAAAGACAGGATATATGCAACCAATCGAGATCTACACCTCGCCGCTTTGCGGTTTCTGCCACGCGGCCAAGCGCCTGCTGAACGCCAAAGGCGTCAGCTTCACCGAGTACGACGTGGTGCGCACGCCCGGCAAGCGCAGCGAGATGCTGTCCCGCGCCAATGGCCGCCACACCGTGCCGCAGATCTTCATCGGCGAAACCCATGTCGGTGGCTATGACGACATGGCCGCGCTTGACCGGGCGGGCAAGCTCGACGCTTTGATCCAGGGTTGAATGCGCGCCGCGATCCTTCAGATGCAATCCTCCGACCAGCCGGAGGAAAACCTGATCACGGTGCTGCACGCGCTGGAGCAGGCGAAGACCGCCGGGGCAGATATCCTTTTGACCCCGGAAGTGACGAACTGTGTCTCGCAAAGCCGAACCCACCAGAAAACCGTGCTGCACCAGCAGGAAGATGACCCGACACTGGCCGCCGTGCGCGAGGCTGCGGGACAGGCGGGGATCTGGGTCTTGCTCGGCTCTCTCGCCATGAAAACGGATGCCACGGACGGGCGCTTTGCCAACCGGTCTTTTCTGGTCTCGGATCGGGGCGAGATTGCCGGGTGGTATGACAAGATCCACATGTTCGACGTGCAGGTGACGGAAACCGAGACCTTCCGCGAATCCGATGGCTACCGCCCCGGCGACCGGGCGGTGGTGGTGCGCACGCCATTGGCCACCTTCGGCCTCAGCATCTGTTACGACATGCGCTTTGCCTATCTCTACCGCGATCTGGCGCAGGCGGGCGCGCAGGTTCTGACCGTGCCGGCCGCGTTTTCGCCGGTCACAGGCAAGGCGCATTGGGCCCCCCTGTTGCGCGCCCGCGCGATAGAGACCGGGTGTTTCGTCATCGCCCCTGCGCAAACCGGCGATCACGCGGTCAGCCGGGGCAAGCCGCGCCAGACCCATGGACACAGCCTTGTCGTGGCGCCGTGGGGGGAGGTTTTGCTGGATGCAGGCACAACGCCGGGGCTTCACGTCATTGACGTGGACGTCAAAGAGGTGGACAAGGCGCGGTGGCGAGTGCCTTCCCTCAACCACGACCGGGGCTATACCCTTGTGACATGAACAATACCGACGACCCGCTTTCCGTTGCCCTGTTTTCCGAGCTGTTCATGGCCGATCAGCTCGCCCGTTCGCTGTTGTCCAAGGCGATGCCAAGGGGGATGGAGCTAAGCCATTTTTCGGTGCTGAACCACCTTGCGCGCTCGGCCGAGGAACGCAGCCCGGCTCAACTGGCCCGAATCTTCCACGTCACACGCGGGGCGATGACCAACACGCTGGGCCGGCTTGAAGTGGCAGGCCACGTGCATATCCGCCCCGACTGGGACGATGCGCGGCGCAAGTTCGTGGCGATCAGCCCGTCTGGGCGCGCGGCGCGCGACGCGGCGCTCCACTCCATTGCCCCGATTCTCAGCCGGATCGTGGCGGAAATCGGCGCCGACAGGGTGCGCGCCGCGCTGCCGGTGATCCGCGAAATGCGGGTCGAACTGGAACTGGCGCAAAACGTCTGATTTCCTCAGGGCGGCACGGAATATCCGACGCCTGTTTCGCGGCCTTGCCGAACACCGCGCCTTTCTGGTCGATGCTTCCGATGGACCCGATCCGTCAGGATGCAAGACCAGTGTTTTACCGCCGCCAGAAAGTGTGCCATCAATCTGGACATGACGGGTGTCGAAGCGCATGGGGCATATGAAAATGAAAATCGGGTTTATCGGGTTGGGCAATGTCGGCGGCAAGCTGGCGGGCAGCCTGCTGCGCAACGGGTTTGACCTCTCGGTTCATGATCTGAACCGTGATCTTGTCGCGGGCTTCGTCGAGAGGGGGGCCAAAACCGTCGATGGTCCACGTGCCCTGATGCAGTCCTGCGACGCGGTCATAACCTGCCTGCCGTCGCCGGCGGTCTCTGCCGCAGTCGTGGAAGACATGCTGCCAGCCGTGGACGACAGCAAGACCTGGCTCGAAATGTCGACGACCGATGCCGACGAGATGAAACGCCTTGCAGCGCTTGTCGCGGCGCAGGGTGGATCGGCCATCGAATGCCCGGTTTCGGGCGGCTGTCACCGGGCGGATACCGGGAATATCTCGATCTTCGCGGGCTGCGACCGCGCCACGTTCGAGCGTATGCTGCCGACATTGACGGCACTTGGCCGCCGGGTCCTGCACACCGGCGAGATCGGCACCGCGTCGATCCTGAAGGTGATGACCAATTATCTTGCGACGGCCAACCTGCTGTCCTGCTGTGAGGCGATGGTAACGATGAAGGCAGTCGGCATGGATCTCAACACCACCTATGAGGCGATGAAAATCTCGTCTGGCACGTCTTTCGTGCATGAAACCGAAAGCCAGTTGATTCTGAACGGATCCCGCGATGTTTCCTTCACCATGGACCTGGTGAAAAAGGATATCGGCCTGTTCCAGAAGATCGCCGAGGCTGCGAATGTGCCGCTGGAGATCAGCCCGCTGCTGGTCAGCATCTTCGAGGACGGAATTGCCCGCTACGGCGCGCGTGAGCTGTCGCCCAATATCATCCGCAGGCTGGAGGATGCGACCGGTCACAGCATTCTGGCAGAGGGGTTTCCCGCAGAACTGGTCGATGAGGAGCCAGAAGAGCCGGGATACGAGGTTTTCCCCACCGGTCGCGCACAATGCACCATCGCGGAGTGATCCGATGGACGGCCGTGCCGCTGCCAGAGTCTCCTGGCAGGTCTTGGCACCAAACGCGCGCATCCCGGCCCTCTGTCAGCAACCGCGAAGCCCTTGCAAGTGTCACAGCGCCAGACAGGCCCCCGAACGCTCGCACGGCGCGGTTTCAAGCTGCAAGGTGACGTGGCCGATGCCGAAATCATGCTCCAGCTCATCCGTCACGTGGTCGATGAACGCGTCCGCGTCTGCACCTTGCCAGACCACATGCGCGGCGATTGCCGTGCGCGTTGTCGACAACGCCCAGATATGAAGGTCATGCACGGCGCTTACGCCGTCCTGCGCTCCGATCCAGTCGGCCACTGCCTGCCGGTCGATGTTTTCTGGAACACCGTCCAGTTCCAGCTTGAGAGAGTCGCGGAGCAAACCCCACGCGGTCCATGCGATCAAGACGCTGACGGCGATCGCTACCGCCGGATCGAGCCAGGCCCAGCCGGTGGCCATGATCCCGGCGGCGGCCAGCACCACCGCGCCTGACACCGCCGCATCGGCGGCCATGTGCAGGAAGGCACCCTTCGCGTTCAGATCATCCTTTTGCGATTTCATGAACAAGAGTGCCGATCCGGTGTTCACCGCAATGCCCACCAGCGCCACCAGCAGAACGGTCGGCGCCGGCACTGCGACCGGGTCGGAAAACCGCTGTGCTGCCTCCCAGATCACCACGACGACACCGATCAGGATGGCGGTAGCGTTCAGCATTGCGGCCAGGATCGTGGCGCGGCCATAGCCGAAGGTGTAGGTGCCGTTGCCCACCTTCCTGGCCAGCACCGCAGCGCCCCACGCGATCAGCAGCCCCGCGACATCGGTCAGGTTGTGCGCGGCATCGGCCAGCAGCGCCAGCGATCCGGTCAGGAAGCCGAAAAACGCCTCGACGATGACATAGGCGGCGTTCAGCCCGACTGCCCAGCGGAACGCGGGGCCAAGGTCTTTGGGCGGTGTGTGTGCGTGATCGTGAGCCATCAGGCGTCCTTTCTGCGGATGGTGCCAACAAGCTCTGTCGCCCCGGCCAGCGTGTTGGTGATCGTGCCGTATTTCCGCAGGTTCTTGTGCAGCAGTTCAAGGCGCTGATCTGTCTCGTCGGTGTCCACCACGATTTGATAATCGACCCGCACCATCTTCGGCGGGCTATCCTGCCGCTCGCCATGCAAGCTGACCTCGATCCCGCGCAGGTCGAAATCCAGCATCGGCACCACGCGCTCGGTGCCTTTCAGCATGCAGGCGGCGAGACTGGCAAGCAGCATCTCGGCCGGGTTGAAGGCGTCGGCGCGCCCGGCCATGTCGGTGTCAAGGACGATCCGCGCCTCCTTGGTGGCAGCTTCTGATCCGTGGCTGTCGATGCGACGGGCGGTGACTGTGTATTCCAGCATTTTGGTCTCCTTGAGGTGGGGCGGCGCCACCCTTTCGGGGGCGGCATCTTGATCTGCAAGAGGCTCCGCCCGACGGGCGGCAGGTCGCCTTGAAATCGGTCGTCCGCCGAGTCCGACAGATCTCACGCCAGCGAGACGTCAAGGAACAGCATGATGACAAGACCGAGGGCGAGGCCCAATGTCGCCTTGTTCTGGTGCCCGCTGCGGTGCGTTTCGGGAATGATCTCGTGGCTGATCACATAGATCATCGCGCCTGCGGCAAAGGCGAGGCCCCAGGGCAAAAGCGGTTCGGACAGTGTGATAAGGCCTGCACCCAGCAAACCGCCGACCGGTTCGACCGCACCCGTCAACGCGGCAATGCCCCAGGCGCGGCGTTTCGGATACCCTTCCCCCAGCAGTGCAACGGCGACCGCCAACCCCTCGGGCGCGTTCTGCAAACCGATGCCGATGGCAAGCGGTAGCCCCCCTTCGAACCCATGCGCACCAAACCCGACACCAACCGCCAGTCCCTCGGGGAAGTTGTGGATGGTGATGGCAATGACGAAAAGCCAGACCCGGCGCAGCGAGGCGGATTGGGGGCCTTCGCGGCCCAATTTGAAATGCTCGTGCGGAAGCTTTTCGTTCATCAGCGCCACGGCGCCCATGCCAAGCAGGATCGCCAGGGAAACGATAGCCGCCGGTGCGGCGCTGTTGTCAAACTGAACAGCTGCCGCGTCCAACGCGGGTATGATCAGCGAAAAGAACGAGGCCGCCAACATGACGCCCGCCGCAAAGCCAAGCAAGAGGTCACGGGATGCCTGAACCGGGATGCGCCCAAGCAGGACCGGCAACGCCCCGACTGCGGTCAGCGAGCCGGCGGCGAGGCTACCCAGAAAGCCAAGGGTGATGGGTGAAAGGTCCGTCATGATATCCCGGAGCTGTAAAACTATTGATGTCATCGGCATATTGTCGAGGGGCTGCAAGGGGTCGCGTCGAGACGACGCAGGGTCTTGGCGCGCTTCCTCCCCTGGGCCTCTCGGTGCTGGAGTCGGTTCTTTTGGTCAGTCTGCGGTTGCTGGCTCCGTTCCCGGCACCAGGTAGGCCGGCGCCTGATTTTCGGGCATGGCGGTCAGGTCGGTCTCGGTCAGGCGGGCATAGACCTCGATCAGCGTGCCATCCGGGTCGGTCAGCCATAATTCGTGCAGCGGCGTGCCCTTCCACGTCGTGCGCGGCGGCTTGTCGACATGCGCGCCGACGGCGACCGCGCGGTGGTAGGCGTCGATGATCGCCGCCTTGTCGGGCAGCGCGAGGCCGAGGTGGTAGAGCGTGTCATGGTGCAACGTCGCGTCATCCGCGACCATCAGCACAAGGTTCAGGCCGATGTCGGGGCGGAGGAAGGTCGCGTAGCGATGCGTCCATTCCTTGGGCCATGTGTTCAACAGCCAGCCATAGAACCGCGTGCTGGCGGCCAGATCGCGCACCCGGATGCTGGTGTGAAATTCGGTGCCCGCAGGGCCTTCAGGCAGGTCCAGCAGCCGCGCCAGCACCTCGATCCGGCCCCTGATCTGGTCG
Source organism: Rhodobacteraceae bacterium CG17_big_fil_post_rev_8_21_14_2_50_65_11 (assembly GCA_002783145.1). Lineage (GTDB taxonomy): Bacteria > Pseudomonadota > Alphaproteobacteria > Rhodobacterales > Rhodobacteraceae > Nioella. The sequence continues at coordinate 38,901 of PFEX01000190.1, forward strand.
CGCGCCGTGCGGAAGGCGGCAATGTCGCCTGCGGCCGGATCGGCAATCGGCCAGTGCAACCGTTTCACCGGGCCGGGCACGAAGGGGCAGACCTCTTCGGCGCAAAGTGTCACGATCAGGTCGGCAGTTTCCGGCGAAACCTCGCTCAGCGGTTTGGACCGATGTTGCGAGATGTCGATCCCCGTTTCGGACAGGGCCTCTACCGCCAGCGGATCAAGCCCACCGGGGGCAGATCCCGCGCTGGCCACCTCGATCTCGGGCGGCAGGATTGCGCGGGCCAGACCTTCGGCCATCTGGCTTCGGGCGGAATTGGCGACGCAGAGAAACAGGATACGCATGGCTCAGACCTCACTGTTCTGGAGCGGCACCATCAGGACGGGGCGGCGCGCGATTTCGCAAAGGTTGGCGGCGGTCGAGCCGATGACCATGCTCTCCACCCAGTTCTGGCCGTGCTTGCCGACGACAATCAGGTCAGCGTCGCGGTCGCTAGCGGCCTTGGCTATTTCCACGGAGGGTTTGCCCGTCGCCAGATGCATCTCGGCCTTGCCACCGGCGGCGGCAACGTCGTGCGCGATGTCGTCCAGCGCGGCGCGTGCCATCACCGGCCAGCGGGTGAAGCGTTTGGCGTCGTCCGGGTTGACGACATGGACCAGATCGACAACGCTCGCCTTCGGCACAAGCAGCGCCGCCGCCGTTTCTGCGGCCCGCGCCTGCGGTGAAAAGTCGGTGGCCAGCAGCAACCGCCGCAACCCGGCGTGACAGGCGCGTTCGCAGACGGCATCACCGTCCTTGCCCCCCGTCTCATCTGTTACCTCGATCCATTCCAGCCGCACCGGCAGCGGGCTCAGCCGGATCACCTCGCGCGCAACGGAGCCGAGGAACAGCCCGCGCACCATGTTCTGTCCGCGAGAGCCGATCACGATCAGGTCGGCACCGTGTTCGGTCGCGGCGGCAAGGATGTCCCCGGCCACCTCGCCGACGGCGCGGATGTCGATATCAACCTCCAGTCCCGCCGCGCGCAGCGGCGCGGCACGGCCCGAAAGCCACGCCTCAAGCGCGTCTTCATGGCCGATGCCCGCGCCCTGGCCGTAGCCCACCTTGGTAACATGGGTCAGGATCACGCGGGACACGCCCATGTCGCGCAGGTCGGTCAGGCAGTCGAGCAGCGGGCCCTGCGCCGCCGAGTAATCAAGGGAAATCAGTGCTGTGGAATACGTCAGTTCTGTTCCTTCGGTTTGGGTGCGCGAATGGCGGTTTCCTCTTCCGGGAACCAGTGCCGCGTGCGGTTGGCGAACCAGACCAGAGACAGCATCACCGGGACCTCCACCAGCACGCCCACCACGGTGACGAGGGCCGCGATGGAATTGAGACCAAACAGGCCGATGGCCACCGCGACCGCGAGTTCAAAGAAGTTCGAGGTGCCGATCATCGCGCAGGGGGCCGCCACCTTGTGCGGCACACGCCAGGCCTTCGCCGCCCAATAGGCAATTGCGAAGATGCCGTAGGACTGGATCAGCAGCGGGATCGCGATCATCACGATCACCAGCGGCTGGCTGAGGATCACCTCGCCCTGGAAGCCGAACAGCAGAACCACCGTGGCCAGCAGGCCCAGCACCGACAATGGCTTGACCCTGGATGTGAAGGCGTCCACCGCCGCCTCGGCCTCGCCCTGCGTGGCCGCGTGGCGCGTCATGACGATCCGGGTGATGATGCCGGCGACAAGCGGGATCACCACGTACAGCCCGACCGACAGCACCAGTGTCGCCCATGGCACGGTGATGTCCGTCACCCCCAGAAGCAGGGCGACGAGGGGCGCATAGGCAAAGACCATGATCGCGTCATTGAGCGACACCTGCGCCAGCGTGTAGTTGGGATCTCCTCTGGTCAGCGTCGACCAGACGAACACCATCGCCGTGCAGGGCGCAGCACCCAGCAGGATCATGCCGGCGATATACTGCCCGGCGGTGCCCGGCTCGATGAAGGGCGCGAAGATCCACTCGAAGAACAGCACGCCGAGGGCGGCCATGGTGAAGGGCTTGATCAGCCAGTTGACCACCAGCGTGATGACCAGCCCCTTGGGCCGTTCATGGATGCGCGCCAGGCTGGAGAAATCCACCGCCACCATCATCGGGTAGACCATGAACCAGATCAGCACCGCGACCACGAAATTGACCGAGCCGTATTCAAGGCTGGCCAGAAAGCTGACCAGCCCCGGCGCGATCTGGCCAAGCCCCAGACCGGCGAGGATCGCCAGGGCGACCCAGACCGAGAGATAACGTTCAAATGCGGACATGCGGTTTTCCTTCAGGTTTGTCCGGGGATCTTCCGGTCAGGTTCAATGGTTGCGGGCATCTTCGTCCGGCTCCATTCCGCCCAGGATCCCTCGTAGTTTCGAACACGGTCAAAGCCCGCGAGGGTCAGCGCCAGAACACTATGCGCGGCGCGAATGCCGCCCTGGCAATAGGGGATGATTTCAGCTTCGCGCCGCAGCCCCAGCGCCTTGAATAGCGCGTGCAGGTCATCCTTGGGCCGGAAGCGGCGGGTTTCGGGATCAAGGCAGTCGGTCCAGACCATGTGCAGCGCGCCGGGAATATGCCCGGCCATGGATGCCTCGGTCGGCGCGTCACGCAGCCATTCCGCCTTGCCACGCACGTCGAGGATCTGCCGATTCGCGTCGTCCATCGCGGCATGCACATCCGCCGTTGTGGCCAGATGCTCTGGCTTTGGCCGGGCCTTGAATGCACCCGGTTCCGGGGCATGCGGGGTGTCGTCGGTCACGGGCAGCCCCGCAGAGATCCAAGCGTCCCAACCGCCATCCAGCACAACAGCGTTGTCGTGGCCGTAGTAGCGCAGAACCCACCACAGCCGCGCACCAAAGAGGTTGTTGGCGTCGTCATAGGCCACCACCAGCGTGTCGGGCCCGATCCCGAGGCGCGCCAGTTCCGCCTCGAACACGTCCGCCTCGATCACCTGTCCGGGGGTGTGCAAAAGCGGGCTGAGCGCGAGGCGCCGTGCGCCTGGCACATGCGCCTCGGCATACCCGTCGCCCTTGCGGGTGTCGACGATGACCAGCCCCGCCTGATCAAGCCGTGCGGCGAGCCAGTCGCCGCTGACAAGGGGTGCATCTGGCAGGATCATGTCGCGGCGCTGCATGTCGGGTTTGCTTTCCGCTGAAAGGAGCGCGCTGCGGCCACCCACCACGGGGCGGAGGTTCGCGGGGCGATGATCGGATCGCGCGGTCATGACGGGGGGTCTTCGAGCGTGTGCGCACAAGGCGTGTAGCATGCCGCATCCGCACCGGGGGACGGCCGGTCCGCAAAGGCGTCGATCAGGCCCTGAAGCGGCATCAACGCATCCGGATCGAGCGAATAACAGATACGGGGATAGTCTATCGCGCCTCGCACGATCCCGGCATTCTTTAGGATCCGCAGGTGTTCGGAGACCGTCGATTGGGCCAGTCCGACCTCGTCCACGATATCGCCGCCTATGCAGCCGGGTTTCGAAAGCAGGACAGTAATGATCCTGACCCGCGCCGGATGCGCCAGCGCCCTGGCAACCTGCGCGATCTGTTCCGCCTTCAGCGAAGGTGACAATGCTGCGGTGTCTTCGGTCGGCATTCGAACACCCCCCCCTGTATCGTTGATACCCGATATGTATGCATCGGAACTCGACGATACAAGTGCAAATCGTCACTCGCTGCCCGTGTTGCCTGAGGGAAGCAAAGTTGACCGGGCGCTCGGATGATAGTGCAGCGGCGCTGATGGCGTGACCGCCCCGATCCCTTACCCCCACAATGCCGGGCTGGCAGGATGCACCCCCGCCGTGTCGTAGACCAGCGGAACCTCGCGGTCCTCGGCCAGCAAAAGCGGCCCGTCGAGGTCCACGACCTCCGCCCCCTGCGCGACCAGAACCGCCGGCGCCATGGCCAGCGACGATCCGACCATGCAGCCGACCATCACCTTGTAGCCCTCGGCCCGCGCAGCCTCGCGCAGGGCCAGCGCCTCGGTCAGTCCGCCGGTCTTGTCGAGCTTGATGTTCACCATGTCATACTTGCCCGTCAGGCCCGGCAGGCTGGCGCGGTCATGGCAGGACTCGTCGGCGCAGACGGGCAGGGGCCGCGCGATCTCGGCCAGCATGTCATCCTCTTCCACCGGCAGCGGTTGTTCGACCATCGCCACGCCAAGGCGCAAGAGGTGCGGCGCAAGCTCGCCATAAACCTCCGCCGTCCAGCCCTCGTTTGCATCGACGATGATGCGGGCGTCGGGCGCGCCTTGGCGCACGGCCTCCAACCGGGGCATATCATCCGGCGTGCCAAGCTTGATCTTCAGCAGGGGTCGATGCGCGTGCTTCATCGCCTCGGCGCGCATTGCATCGGGCGTGTCCAGCGACACCGTATAGGCGGTAATCTGCGGACGTGGTGGCGCAAGGCCCGCCAGTTTCCAGACCGGCGTGCCGCTTTTTTTCGCGGCCAGGTCCCACAGGGCGCAATCCACGGCATTTCGCGCCGCCCCGGCGGGCACCGCATCCTGCAAATCCTGCCGCGAAATTCCCTCCGGAAGGCCCTCGATCTGCGCGCGAACGCTATCCGGCGTCTCACCATAGCGGGCATAGGGAACGCATTCCCCCAGTCCGATCACGCCGTCCGCGAAGGCACGAACGGTCAGCACATGAGCCTCTGTCTTGCTGCCACGGGCGATGGTAAAGACCTGCGCCAACCGAAAGCTGTCGGCGGTCACGGACAGCATCAGATCGCGTCCAGTGCGTCGGCCAGCCGCGCCGCGCCCTGTCGGAACGGATCGACGGCTGGAAGCCCCATCCGCTTTTCCGTCGCTTCAAGATAGGACAGTGCCTCATCCTCGCCCATTGCGGCGGTGTTGATGGAAATGCCCACCACCTGGCAGGCCGGGTTGGCGATCCGCGCCAGCGGCAGCGCGGTGTCGCGCAGGCGTTCCAGCGAGGGCAGGTCGTAGCCCGGCAGCCCGCGCATGTGGGGGCGCGTGGGTTCGTGGGACAGGATCAGCGCATCGGGCTGGCCACCGTGGATCAACGCCATCGTCACCCCGGAATAGGAGACGTGGAAGAGGCTGCCCTGGCCTTCGATATGATCCCAGTGATCGGCGTCATTGTCAGGCGTCAGCCATTCCACCGCACCGGCCATGAAATCAGCCACCACCGCATCCAGCGGCACGCCGTTGCCTGTGATCAGAATGCCGGTCTGCCCGGTGGCGCGGAAGGTGGATTTCTGCCCGCGTCGCTTCATCTCGGCATCCATCGCCAGCCCGGTATACATCTTTCCGACCGAACAATCGGTGCCAACGGCAAGGCAGCGCTTGCCGGACCGCTTTACGCCGTTGGCAATCGGGTATTGCTCCTCGGGCACCCGCACGTCGTGCAGCGCGCGCCCCGTCGCTTCGGCCACGGCGACAAGGTCGGGCTCGTCCCGCAGCAGGTTGTGCAACCCGCTGGCAAGGTCAAAGCCATCTTCCAGCGCCGCCACAAGCACCTTCTTCCAGTCCTTCGAAATGATCCCGCCCCGGTTGGCGACCCCCACCACCAGCGTTTTCGCCCCGGCGGCCTGGGCGGCGGCAAGGTCCATGTCGGGCAGCTTCACATCGGCGCCGCAGCCCGCCATGCGGAACTGGCCGACGGCATTGTCAGGGCGCCAGTCGCGGATGCCTTGCGCAACCTTGGCGGCCAGTTGGTCTGGTGCGTCGCCCAGGAACAACAGGTAAGGGATCTGGATCATCGCGGCCTCGGATGTCAGGAAAAGGGGGCACCCGGCTTGGGTGCTTTCCTGTCAGGCTACCCCGGAAAATGCTGCCGCTGCAAAGGCCAAATTCAGGGTTTCGACCAGTCCAACAGCGCGATCGGCGCGTCTTGTTCCCGATAGAAGTCGAGTGGTGCATGATCGGAAGCAGGCGTATTGCGCTTGAATTCACAGCGCATCGCATCGCCTTGCATGTCCGAAGCGACGATCAGCGCCTGGTAGAGGTGCCTCGGGCCCTCATAGATATCGACCAGCCCGCGCAGCCGTGGCGCATGTTCGGCATCGAGCGTGAAGCCGTCCTCGGTGAATGTCAGGATCGGATAGACATCGTCGTCGACATGCACCGACCGGCGGCTGCGCTTGCGCTCCGCCTTTTTCTGGGCGGCGCGAAGGCCTTCTAGAACGTCCTTGGGCAGATATTCCGTCATCGGGCTTGGTCCGGGCTTGCAGGTCTTGCAAGAGACTTCATGCCTCGCCGGGATTCGAACAAGACGCTTCTCTCGCCGCGTCGCAAAACGTCACCCAAGCGCCACAGGGGGCCCCCGATGACGACCGCTCGCCGCCACGCGGCGCGCCCCGATGTCCGCGTTCCTTCTGCTTGGCCCAAATACTCCGGGGGGCGCCGCAGGCGCGGGGGCAGCGCCCCCTCCCTCCTCGCCATCACGCACCGACCGCCCCCGCGGACGCGCCCCGCCGATGAGCGCAGCGAAGAGGCGCGGATCGGCGCGCGAAGCGCGGCGAAACCGCTTTTCGCATGTCCGGGGGGGGGGTGAATGACCGGTGCACGCGGGGTTTACGGGGGGGGCACCCCCCCAGCTTGTTTCGACCGTCGTCAGCGCCTTTGCCGAAGCCTCCTGCCATGCCGCGCGCCGGGAGCCTTTGAGCGGAATTCGCCCGGACGCTTACGCATCCAGGCGATCAACCTTGCCAGCCTCGGATGCGCCCGCAGCGCCTCCATCGTGTTGTCGTGGCGTGCCAGTTCTGCCTCAGTCAGGGTGGAACAATCTCGTTGTGGCAGATCTGGTGCGGCAGCACGGGCGGCTCGCCCTTGCCGCCGTGCAGACGCGGGACAGGTGGTGCAGGCTTTGCCGGGCCTGCGGCGGGATCGGGCGCCGGCAAAGCGGGCAGATCGGTATGGCATCCATTTCGTATGTGGCCCCGCAGCTTTGCGCGCCGTAGGATGGCGTGAAACGGCGGCGGGGCAAGGGCCGGATGACGGTGGAGCGGATCGACGCATTGGTGGTGGGCGCTGGCCCTTCGGGGCTGATGGCCGCGGGGGCGCTGACGCGTGCGGACCGTCGCGTGGTGGTAGCGGAGACCAAACCCTCAGCAGGGCGCAAGCTGCTGATGGCGGGCAAATCGGGGCTGAACCTGACCAGGGCCGAGCCTTTCGCCGATTTCCTCACCGCATACCGCGAAGCCGCCGACTGGCTGCGCCCGATGCTGGAAGCGTTCGGGCCGGGAGAGGTGCGGGACTGGGCCGAGTCGCTGGGGCAGCCCGTTTTCACCGGGTCGTCGGGCCGTGTGTTTCCGAAAGCGATGAAAGCCTCGCCGCTTTTGCGCGCGTGGCTTTCCGGGCTGAACGCCGAGATGCGGTTGCGCTGGCGATGGCAGGGATTCGAGCGCGACGCGGTGCAGTTCTCGACACCGGACGGCGTGCGCCTCGTGCGGCCCGATGTGACCGTTCTGGCGCTTGGCGGTGGCTCTTGGGCGCGACTGGGCTCGGATGCCGCGTGGCTACCGTGGCTGGCCGCCGAGGGCGTCGAGATCGCCACGATCCGGCCCGCCAACATGGGCTTTCGCGTAGACTGGTCGCCGCATATGGCGCGCCATTTCGGGGCACCGGTCAAGGGCTGCGCGCTCAGCGCGGGAGGGCAGCGCGTGCGGGCAGAGTTCATCGTGTCGCAGCGCGGGGTGGAGGGTGGCGGGATCTACGCACTCTACCGTGAATTGCGCGACGGTGCGGGTCTGACACTCGACCTGTTCCCGGAATTGCCCGAGGCGGAGATCGCCAGACGGCTGGCACGCCCAAGGGGAAAGGCAAGCAGAGCCAATTATTTGCGTAAGACTTTGGGGTTGACGGGCGCGCGCGCGGCGCTGCTGAATGAATGTCTGCGCCCGATGCCGGAGGGAAACGAGCTGGCCGTGAAGCTGAAGGCGCTACCCCTGAAACTGGCCGGTCCGCGCCCGCTGGACGAGGCGATTTCCACCTCGGGCGGCGTGACGCGGGCGGCGGTCGATGACGGCTTGATGCTGCGCGCGCGGCCCGGTGTTTTCGTCGCTGGCGAGATGCTCGACTGGGAGGCGCCGACCGGCGGCTACCTTCTGACTGCTTGCCTTGCCACCGGGCTTTGGGCCGGGCGGCATGCGGCGGCGTGGCGGTGATGCGATTGCCCTGTTGGCATCCGGGCCGCATCGGGCTAACCCGACACCAGGAAACGGAGTGCGCCCATGTCCCTCAACACCTTCGGTCACCTCTTCCGCGTCACCACATGGGGCGAAAGCCACGGGCCCGCTCTGGGCGCCACGGTGGATGGCTGCCCGCCCGGTGTGCCGATCGCCGCGGCGGATTTGCAGCACTGGCTCGACCGGCGCAAGCCGGGGCAAAACAAGTTCACCACCCAGCGGCGCGAGGCGGACGCGGTGGAGATCCTGTCGGGCGTGTTCGAGGGGCAGTCGACCGGCACGCCGATCCAGTTGATGATCCGCAACACCGACCAGCGGTCGAAGGATTACGGCGACATCGCCGAGAAATTCCGCCCCGGTCATGCGGATATCACCTATTGGCAGAAATACGGCATCCGCGATCATCGCGGTGGCGGCCGGTCGAGCGCGCGCGAAACAGCGGCCCGGGTGGCGGCCGGCGGCGTGGCGCGGGCGGCGCTGGCGGACCTGGCGCCGGGCCTGCAAATCACCGGCTACATGGTGCAGATGGGTCCGCACGGAATCGACCGGGGCCGGTTCGACTGGGACGAGATCGTGCGCAACCCGTTCTGGACCCCGGACGCGCAGGCGGCGGCGGATTGGGCGGACTACCTCGACACATTGCGAAAGTCGGGCGACAGCACCGGCGCGGTGATCGAGGTGACGGCCCGCGGCGTGCCCGCCGGGATTGGGGCGCCGGTCTATGGCAAGCTCGATACCGACCTTGCCGCCGCGATGATGTCGATCAACGCCGTGAAGGGCGTCGAGATCGGCGAAGGCATGGCCGCCGCCACCCTGACCGGTAGCGCCAATGCAGACGAGATCACCATGGGCCCCGCCGGCCCGGTCTACAGCGCCAACCACGCTGGCGGCATCCTTGGCGGGATTTCCACCGGGCAGGACGTGGTGGTGCGCTTCGCCGTCAAGCCCACATCGTCCATCCTGACGCCACGCCGGACGATCACCAAGGCGGGCCAAGAGACCGAGATCGTCACCAAGGGCCGCCACGACCCCTGCGTCGGCATCCGCGCCGTGCCGGTGGCCGAGGCGATGGCCGCTTGCGTCCTTCTGGACCACGTTCTGCTGCATCGTGGCCAGATTGGGGCAAATCGCGGAAAAATCGGCTAAATCTTATCGCATTTTGACCACGCTTCGTCGATAGGAACGCCATCGGGGGCGTGTCTGCGGGATTCGGCGCATGCTGAAGAGATTCATTTTGTCCGAGTCGGGCGCGGTGACGACCGATTACGTGATGCTGAGCGCCAGCGTCGTCGGCTTGGGTATCGCGGTGGTGAGCTCGACGTCGATGGGCGTCGAAACGCTTGCCAACGACATCAACGCGGCCTTGACCGGCGAGATCGTCAACGCAAGCTTCGCGCGGTCCTCCTATTTCGACGATTTCGAATCCGGCGCCGGGTTCTGGGTCGGCGGACAGACCGACGACTCGGAGGACGCATACGGCGGCATCCTCGGCCCCTATGGCGGCACCGACGGGGTGGAGGCGGTGACCCGTACCTATGACCTGATGTCCGGCTACGACATGGCCGTTGTCGAGTTCGACCTGCACGCCATCGACAGTTGGGACAACGAGGATTTCATCGTCTTCATTGATGGCGAGCCGGTCAGTTCGCACAATTTCCGCTGGCAGGAGGACGGCGCAACCGGCGGCTGGACAACCTCGGACGGCAATTACGTCGTCTCGATCGAACCGAACGGCCCGCGCCAGCACACCGGCTACAATCCCGACTGGACCGACCAGAGCTATTCCGTCCGGGTCGAGGTGACCGATCCGGGCCGCTCCATGAGCGTCGGCTTCGGGTCCACCCTGACCCAAAGCCTCGACGACGAAAGCTGGGCGGTGGACAATGTCGGCGTAACCTCGACCAACGACCCCGGCGAGGTCTGACCCAGGTCAGCCCAGCCCCAGATCCATCAATGCCCGGATATCACGGCGCCGGGTGCCGGCGTCGATGCGGCCGAGTTCGGCGTCGCCTCGCAACAGGACCAGCGTGGACCGGCGGGGAATATGAAGGCTTTGCGCAAGGTCGCCACGCCCATAGGTATCCCAATCAACCCGGATGAAG
>PFEX01000229.1:0-7227 GCA_002783145.1 Rhodobacteraceae bacterium CG17_big_fil_post_rev_8_21_14_2_50_65_11
AGGATCATCCCCTTGGCGATCATCACCGCCAGCGTCAGCGCGAGGATAGTCAGCGGGTTGGACAGCAGCCTGTCAAAGTTGATGCCCGCGCCCACGGTGATGAAGAACAGGCCGAGCAGCAGGCCCTTGAAGGGTTCGATGTTGGCCTCAAGCTCATGCTTGAACTCGGAATTGGCCAGCACCACGCCAGCCACGAACGCCCCCAGCGCCGGCGACAGGCCGACCAGCACCATCAGGAAGGCGATGCCGACAACGATGACCAGTGCCACGGCGGTGTAGATCTCGCGCAGGCGGGCCATGTGGATGAAGCGAAACAGCGGCCGGGTCAGGAACTGCCCGCCGATGATCACGGCGGCGACGGCAGCGATGGTGACCAGCGTCACCCCCCAGGCCGGCAGTCCGTCGATCAGCGACATGCCGCCTTGCGCGGCGGCCTCCATCCCCGGCCGGATGATCGAGCCGTCGGGCGACAGGGCGGCGCGGGGCAAGACTGCCAGCAGCGGCATCAGCGCCAGCATCGGGATGACCGCGATATCCTGCGTCAGCAGCACCGAGAAGGCGGACCGCCCGCCGGTGGTGCGCAACAGCCCCTTCTCGGTCAGGGTCTGGAGCACGATCGCGGTCGAGGACAGGGCGAAGATCAGCCCGACGGCCAGCGCCTGCTGCCACGGCAGGCCGAGGGCCAGTGCGCCGCCGCCGATGACGACAGTTGACAGCAGCACCTGCGACCCGCCCAGCCCGATCAGCTTGTCGCGCATTTCCCAAAGGCCGCGCGGGTTCAGTTCCAGCCCGATCAGGAACAGCATCATCACCACGCCAAATTCGGCGATCTGTTGCAGATCGTGCGGGTCGGTGCCGGTCCGGTGCAGAATCGGCGCCAGCGCGATGCCCGCGATGAGGTAGCCAAGGACCGACCCAAGCCCAAGCCGCACCGACAGAGGCACCGCGATCACCATCGCCGCAAGGTAAAGCGTGGCCTGAAAGAGAATGCTGTCCATGTTTCTATGAGGGTCCGTTCTATGCGAGCGCAGCATCGCGGCAAGCGGGCGGGATGGCAAGCGCCCTGCGGCCTATGTCGGCAGCGGCGCGTCGGGTTTTTGCTGGTCCATGACGATCTGGCTTTGCACCCGCGCGACGGCGGGGTTCGGCAGGATGACCTCGTGCACCAGCCGGTGCAGGGCGGACAGGTCGGCGCAATAGACGCGCAGCAGGAAATCCGCCTCGCCGGTCAGGGTCCAGGCCGAGACGATCTCGGGGCTCAGGTCGATGGTGCGGGTGAAGTCACGGACCTGCGCGGGGTCATGGGTTGCCATCTGCACCTGCACGAAGGCCTGAACACGCAGCCCCACCCCCTCGGGCGAGACGACGGCGCGCGCACCTTCGATGATGCCCGTCTGTTCCAGGCGCTGCCGCCGTCGCCCCGCCTGGCTGGCCGACAGGTTCAGGCGTTCGCCAAGGTCCTGCGCGGTCAACTGCGCGTTGTCCTGCACAGCGCGCAGAAGCTGGCGGTCGGTCTCGTCAAGGGTCATGCGGGAAACCTGTGGAAATTTTGAAACATAAGCATTGTATCTAGGCGCTCTTGGGGGTTTAGCAAGATCATATCGCGTGTTCCCTGCGTATCGTGCGCAGTCTCGTCACAGATCCGCATTCCCCCGGCACGGGGTTTTCAATTGCGCATTCCCGCCCCGGCGGGCATGACGGGGGCGACAGGCAGAGGGGAGGAACCGGCATGAAACGGTCCGAGATCAACGACATCATGGCGCGCGCGGATGCGTTCATCCGCTCCTTCGGCTTTGTCCTGCCGCCGTTCGCAAGATGGACACCGCAGGACATGCAGGCGCGGCGCGACCGGATTGACCGGATCATCGCGGGGCGCATGGGCTGGGACATCACCGATTACGGCGCCGGGCGCTTCGACGAGATGGGGCTTTTCCTGTTCACCCTGCGCAATGGCCGGCAGGCGGACCTGCAACGCGGCGGCGGTATGTGCTACGCCGAAAAGCTGCTGATTTCGCGTCACGATCAGCTTAGCCCGATGCACCGCCATTACCTCAAGGCCGAGGATATCATCAACCGGGGCGGGGCGCTTATGGCGATCCGGCTTTACGGATCCGCCCCCGATGGCAGCCTTGACGAGACGGCGGGCGGCACGGTGCTGTGCGACGGGATCGAACGCAGTTTCGCACCGGGCGAGGTTCTGCTGTTCCAGCCGGGCGAAAGCATCACCTTGATGCCCGGCGACTGGCACGCGTTCTGGGGCGAGGGCGGCGACGTGCTGATCGGCGAGGTGTCCACCGTCAACGACGACGAGACCGACAACTGGTTTGCCGACCCGATCGGGCGCTTTGCCGAGATCGAGGAAGACGTGGCTCCGACGCATCTGCTGGTGTCCGATTATGCGACGTGGCTGGGCGGGGGTGGGCGCTGATGCGCGGCAACAGGAAAAGGGTTTCTGTCGTTGTCAAACCGCGAAGGTCGCGCAGGTCAGCCATGGGGACCGACGAGCGGGCGTTCGGGCGGTTCCCGCGCGCGGATTCAAGACCGTAAAGCCGCCGCGCATCGCCGGGCCGCCCCCGGCACGGCGATTTGACCGGACCTGGCGCGAGGCAGGAATCTTGCGCGGATTTGGCAGGGCTAAAACACATGGCCCCCTCGTTGGATCGCCGTACCGCGGCCCGCTGAAGCGATGCCCGCAAACGGCTCAGGCCCTGATCGCGTCTCTTCTTTCGGGCAGCGAAGACGATTTCGGACAGCGAAGAGGAGCGGGTTTGACCGATTTGTCAACATGGCGAACGCGCCGAACGAGCGCAAAAACCGCTCTCGCCTTGCCGTTTTGCAACTTCTGTTCGTGTTCCGTCACCCCGCGATGGGCGACACGATCCGGTGGCCGGGCATGTGCGACAGTCGCACGAAGGTGACCGGTGCCTCCGGCCCCCATGTGCTGCGTTCCAGCGTCAAAACCGGTGTGCCCTCGGCCACGTCCAGTGCGCGGGCTTCCATTTCGCCGCAGGGCTGCGCCGCGATCGCCAGTTCACCACGCGCCACGGGCACCGTTTCCAGCAGCCATTCATTGGCGCTTTGCCCGGTGAAATCATGCGCCTCGGCCCCCGGCACGGCGGCAAGGTTGATCCAGCGATCCTCCAGCAGGTACGGCGCGCCGTCGGCGAGGTGGACGGCAACGAGGTGCAGCATGCGCGCCGTTTCGGGCAGGCCGAGCGCATAGGCCACGCGCGCCGGCGGCGGGGCTATCTGGCGTGACAACAGCGCGTAGCCGTAGCGCGCGCCGGTGGCCTCGACCTCGCGCCGGATCAGCGGGATCTCGATCACCGCCCGGCCGGTGGGGTGGCGCGCGACGCGGGTGCCGGATTTGCGCCGCCGTTCGATCAGCCCGGCCCCGGCCAGTTCGCGCAAGGCGCGGTTCACCGTGGTGCGGGCGCAGCCAAGCTCGCAGGCCAGGTCGGACTCGGTCGGGATCAACTCACCGGGTTTCCATTCGCGGCTGCGGATGCGGCGGCGGACTTCCTCCTGCACGCCCTGCCATGTGTTTGTGTCGCTCATGACGCGGCCCTCAGGTCGCACACGGCCGCGCGATAGGCGGCCTCGATCCGGTCGCGGTGGATGTGGCGGCCCTGCGAGACCATGTGGCGGCCCGCCGACCAGACGTCGCGGATCATCCTGTCGTCGCCCGCGAAGATATAGCTGTCGAGGATCGTGTCGCCGGTCACGCCGTCGAGGTCGGGGTGGGATGTGTCGAGCGCCAGCATATCGGCCCAGTTGCCGACTGCAAGCGCGCCGGTCTGCCGCCCCGCCGCCGCCGCGCCGCCCATGCAGATCGCGTCAAACAGCCGCCGCCCGGTGGAGCGGTCGGGCGTGGCCAGCACCGCGCGGCTGTGATCGCGCAACCGCTGGCTGGTCTCGAACTGGCGCAATTCCTCGGCCAGCGCGATGCGGATGTTGCTGTCCGATCCGATGGCGATAGCGCCGCCCGCGCCCGTCCAGCGCACCCCGTCGAAGATGCCGTCGCCAAGGCTCGCCTCGGTCAGCGGGCAGAGGACGGCGGTGGCACCGGTGCGCGCGAGCCCCTCGGTTTCCTGCGGCGTCATCCGGGTGCAGTGGATGAAATGCCAGCGGCGATCGGGGGAAAGGGTGTTCAGAACCCAGTCCACCGGGCGTTGACCGGTGGCGGCCTGCACCTCCGCCACCTCGGCTTGCTGTTCGGCAAGGTGCATGTGGATCGGCCCATCGGGGGCCAGCGTGATCACCTCGCGGATCGCATCGGCAGGGGCGGCGCGCAGCGAATGGGGCGCGATGCCGAAGCCCCAGTCGGCGGGGCCTTCCTGCACCCGCGCGCGCGCCTTTTCAGCCAGCCGCGCGAACCGCTGCGGGTCATTGCCGAAGCGCTGCTGGCCCGAGGTCAGCGCCCGCCCGTCCAGTCCGCCGGTCTGGTAGAACACCGCAAGCAGGGTCAGGCCGATGCCGCTCTGATCCGCTGCTGCTGCGATCCGGTTGGACATTTCCGATATCTGTCCATAGGGACCGCCGCCGGGCTGGTGGTGCAGGTAGTGAAATTCGACAGTCGTGCCATAGCCTGCCTCCAGCATTTCCATCTGCACGAAAGCGGCGATGGCCTGCACCTGTGCGGGCGTGATCCGGTCGAGAAAGCGGAACATGAGCTGCCGCCACGTCCAGAACGTGTCACGCGGATCCGGCCCGCGCCGTTCGGTCATCCCGGCCATGGCGCGCTGGAAGGCGTGGGAATGCGCGTTCACCGGCGCGGGCAGCAGACAGCCGACGCGGCTGCCCCGCGGTGCGCAGTGTGGCGTCACCTTTGCGATACGGCCCTTGTGCAGCGTCACCAGGACGCCGCTTTGCCAGCCTTCAGGGGTCAGCGCGGTTTCGGCCCAGATGGTCTGCATCGTCAAATTCCTGCTTGACTCAATTATGTGCATACATAACAACATCAGGCAGGGATCAATCAAGCGAAATGGTCGATCATGCTGCTGGTGAATGCGACGGTTGCGACGATGTCCGAGAACGCCCCTTACGGGCTGATCCCCGACGGGGCGATCCTGCTGGAGGACGACCGTGTGGCCTGGGTCGGGCCGCGCGCCGACGCGCCGAAGGCCGCCACGCGCGACATGGGCGGGCGCCTGATCACGCCGGCGCTGATCGACTGCCACACCCACCTTGTCCATGCCGGCGACCGGGCGCGCGAGTTCGAATTGCGGCTGGAAGGCGCAAGTTACGAGCAGATCGCGCGCGAAGGCGGCGGGATTATCTCCACGGTCACGGCGACCCGTGCGGCCAGTGTCGCGGATCTGGTGGCGTTGGCATTGCCAAGGCTCGATGCGCTCTTGGCCGAAGGGGTTGGCGTGGTCGAGGTGAAATCGGGCTATGGCCTGACCGTCGAGGCGGAACTGGACATGCTGCGCGCGGCGCGGGCGCTGGAGGCGCGCCGCCCGGTGCGGATCGTCACCAGCTTTCTTGCCGCCCACGCGGTGCCGCCGGGGGGCGATGCGGACGCCTATATCGACGCGGTCTGCATTCCGGCGCTGCACAAGGCCCATGCGGAAGGGCTGGTCGATGCGGTGGACGGGTTTTGCGAGGGAATCGCCTTCACACCCGCGCAGATCGAACGGGTGTTCGAGGTCGCGCGCGCGCTTGGCCTGCCGGTGAAGCTGCATGCCGAACAACTCTCGCATATGGGCGGGAGCGCGCTGGTGGCGCGGCACAGGGGCCTTTCTGCCGATCACGTGGAATACGCGACCGAGGCCGATGCCCGCGCGATGGCGGCGGCGGGCACGGTGGCGGTGCTGCTGCCCGGCGCCTTCTACACCCTGCACGAAACGCAGGCGCCGCCGGTCGCGGCCTTCCGCGCCCATGGCGTGCCGATGGCGCTGGCCACCGATGCGAACCCCGGATCCTCGCCTCTGTTTTCGCTGCTGCTGGCTCTCAACATGGGCTGCACTCTGTTTCGCCTGACGCCGGAGGAGGCGCTGCGCGGCGTGACGGCGGTTGCGGCCCGCGCGCTTGGGCTGGATGATTGCGGAATGATCGCGGCGGGCAAGCGCGCCGACCTTGCGGTGTGGGATGTCAGACAACCGGCGGAACTGGCCTACCGGATCGGGTTCAACCCGCTGGCCGAGCGGATCATTGGTGGGGAGGTCTTTGCATGATCCTGACACCGGGCGCGGCAACGCTGACGCAGCTGGAGGCGGTCTGGCGTGGCCGGGCGGCGGTGTTGGACCCCGCGGCCTATCCTGCGATCAAGGCTGCGCATGCGCGCGTGATGCAGGCCGCGGCAGGCGATGAGCCGGTCTACGGGATCAATACCGGGTTCGGAAAGCTCGCCTCGATGAAGATCGCGGAAGAAGATACCGCCGATCTGCAAAGGAACCTCGTCCGCAGCCATGCCTGCGGCGTCGGCAAGCCGCTGGAGGTGGACACCACCCGGCTGATGATGGCGCTGAAGCTGCTGTCGCTGGGGCGCGGCGCGTCGGGCGTGGCGCAGGAAACGGTGCGGCTGATCGAGGCGATGCTGGCGCGTGGCGTCACCCCGGTGATCCCCGACCAGGGATCGGTCGGCGCCTCGGGCGACCTGGCCCCGCTTGCCCACATGGCGCTGGCGATGATGGGCGAGGGCGAAGCGGCCTGCGAGGGCGCGGTGCTGCCGGCGGGCACGGCGCTGGCGCGCGCGGGGCTTTCCCCCGTCACCTTCGGCCCCAAGGAGGGGCTGGCGCTGATCAACGGCACCCAGTTTTCCACCGCCTGCGCGCTGGTCGGGTTGTTCGCCGCATGGGCCAACCTGCGCGCTGCGATCACCGTGTCGTCGCTGTCGACGGATGCGATCATGGGCTCGACCGCGCCGCTTCTGGCCGAGATCCACGCGCTGCGCGGCCAGCCCGGCCAGATCGAGGTGGCCGCCGCGATGCGGGCGCTGATGGCAGGGTCACAAATCCGCGAAAGCCACCGCGAGGGCGATGCCCGCGTGCAGGACCCCTATTGCATCCGCTGCCAGCCGCAGGTCACGGGCGCGGCGCTCGACCTGTTGCGGATGGCGGCGGGCACGCTGCGCATCGAGGCCAACGCGGTCACCGACAACCCGCTTGTGCTGCTTGGCGAGGGGCGCATCGTGTCGGGCGGGAATTTCCATGCCGAACCTGTGGCGTTTGCCGCCGACATGATCGCCATCGCGCTGTCGGAGATCGGCGCCATCGCGCAGCGGCG
>PFEX01000229.1:7252-10644 GCA_002783145.1 Rhodobacteraceae bacterium CG17_big_fil_post_rev_8_21_14_2_50_65_11
TGCCACCGTTCCTGACGCCCGCGCCGGGGCTGAATTCCGGCCTGATGATCGCCGAGGTGACGACGGCGGCGCTGATGAGCGAGAACAAGCACCTTGCCAACCCGTGCAGCACCGACTCGACGCCGACCAGCGCCAACCAGGAGGATCATGTGAGCATGGCCGCGCATGGCGCGCGCAGGCTGTTGCGGATGAACGTGAACCTTGCGCACATCCTCGGGGTGGAGGCGATCTGCGCCGCGCAGGGGGTGGAGTTTCGCGCGCCACTGGTCACGAGCCCGGCATTGCAGGGCGTGCTGACAAGGCTGCGCGCCCGCGTGGCCACGATCCGCGAGGACCGCTACCTTGCCCCGGACCTGGAGGTGGCGGGCGAGATGGTCGCCTGCGGCGCGCTCTGCGAGGGACTGGACCTGCCGCGACTGGAGGGCGGGGAATGACGCGGTGGTTTGCGTGTGTCGCCGGTGCACCCCGGCGGGCCAGCCCCCGTCGCCATCGGGCTCGAACCAATGGCGCATCCAATGGCGACCCCTCGGAGTATTTGTCCCGGGAAGAAGGCAGCATCGGGGGCAGGCATGGCTGATGGAACGCGACCGGTCGAGGTGGTGCAAGGCGCGGGGCCGGTGGTGCTGGGCCTGCCGCATACCGGCACCTGGGTGCCGGCGGAGGTGCTGGCGCGGCTCAATGCGCGCGGGCGGGAACTGGCGGATACCGATTGGCATGTGGACCGGCTCTACCGCGGGCTTCTGCCCGGCGTGACCACGGTGCGCGCCACGTTCCACCGATACGTGGTGGATGCCAACCGCGCCCCATCGGGCGAGAGCCTCTATCCCGGCCAGGCGACCACCGGCCTTGTGCCGCTGACCGATTTCGACGGCGCGCCGATCTGGGCCGACCCGCCGCGCGAGGGCGAGATCGCGGCGCGGCGAGAGGCGTTCCACGCGCCCTATCATGCGGCGCTGCGGGTGGAGCTGGAGCGGGTGCGCGCCGCGCACGGCGTGGCGATCCTTTACGATTGCCACTCGATCCGCTCCGTCATTCCGCATCTCTTCGAGGGGCGTTTGCCCGATTTCAACATCGGCACCAATGGCGGCACCACCTGCGCGCCCGAGATCGCGGCCGCCGTCTTGCGGATTTGCGACGCTGCAACCGGCTATGACAGCGCTCTGAACGGGCGTTTCAAGGGGGGCTGGACGACCCGCCACTCTGGACGGCCGGCTGAGGGGATTCACGCGATCCAGATGGAACTGTCGCAATCGACGCACTTGACGGACGAGACCGCCGGTTGGGCCTATGCCCCCGAGAAGGCCGACCGCCTGCGCCCGTATCTGCAAGACATTCTCGAAACCCTGGCCGACCTGGCCCCGAAGCTGAAGGGCTGACCGATGACCGACCCCCGCCACAACATGCGCGATATCTATCCCGCCACCGGCACCGATCTGACGGCGAAAAGCTGGCTGACGGAGGCGCCGCTGCGGATGCTGATGAACAACCTGCACCCGGACGTGGCGGAGAACCCGCATGAGCTGGTGGTGTATGGCGGCATCGGGCGCGCGGCGCGGACATGGGAGGATTTCGACACCATCGTCGCCAGCCTGCGCGAACTGGAGGCGGACCAGACGCTGCTGGTGCAATCGGGAAAGCCGGTGGGCGTCTTTCGCACCCATGCCGATGCGCCGCGCGTTCTGATCGCCAATTCCAACCTCGTGCCGCATTGGGCGACGTGGGATCATTTCAACGAACTCGATAAGAAGGGGCTGGCCATGTATGGCCAGATGACCGCCGGGTCGTGGATTTATATCGGCAGCCAGGGCATCGTGCAGGGCACGTACGAGACCTTCATGGAGGCCGGGCGCCAGCATTATGGCGGCAAGCTGGAAGGCCGCTGGATCCTGACCGCCGGGCTGGGCGGCATGGGTGGCGCGCAGCCCCTGGCGGCCGTGATGGCGGGCGCGTGCTGCCTCGCCGTGGAATGCGACGAGAGCCGCGCCGCGTTCCGCAAGCGCACCCGCTATGTCGATGAGATCACCCATAGCCTCGATGACGCGCTTGAGATGATCGCGCGCTGGACCAGGGCGGGCGAGGCAAAATCCGTCGGGCTGATCGGCAATGCTGCGGATGTGTTCCCCGAACTGGTGCGGCGCGGGGTGCAACCCGATATCGTCACCGACCAGACCAGCGCCCACGATCCGGTGCATGGCTACCTGCCGCAGGGCTGGAGCGTGGCGGAATGGCGCGAGCGGCAGGAAAGCGATCCGAAGGCGGTCGAGCGCGCGGCGCGGGCCAGCATGAAAACCCATGTCGCCGCGATGGTCGATTTCTGGAACGCAGGCGTGCCGACGCTCGATTACGGCAACAACATCCGGCAGGTCGCGCTGGAGGAGGGGTTGGAAAACGCCTTTGCCTTCCCCGGCTTCGTGCCGGCCTATATCCGGCCGCTCTTTTGCCGCGGCGTCGGGCCGTTCCGCTGGTGCGCGCTGTCGGGCGACCCGGAGGACATCTACCGCACCGACGCCAAGGTGAAGGAGCTTGTGGACGATGCGCACCTGCACAACTGGCTCGACATGGCGCGCGAGCGGATCGCCTTTCAGGGTCTGCCGGCGCGGATCTGCTGGGTTGGGCTGGGGGTGCGCCACAAGCTGGGTCTGGCCTTCAACGAGATGGTGCGCAACGGCGAATTGACAGCGCCGGTGGTGATCGGGCGCGACCACCTGGACAGTGGCTCCGTCGCGTCGCCCAACCGCGAAACCGAGGCGATGAAGGACGGCTCGGACGCGGTCAGCGACTGGCCGCTTCTGAACGCGCTTCTGAACACGGCCTCGGGGGCCACGTGGGTCAGCCTGCATCACGGTGGCGGGGTCGGCATGGGGTTTTCGCAGCATTCGGGCATGGTGATCTGTTGCGATGGCAGCAAGGACGCCGACCGGCGGCTGGAGCGGGTGCTGTGGAACGACCCGGCGACGGGGGTGATGCGGCATGCCGATGCGGGCTATGACATCGCGCTCGATTGTGCGCGCGAGAACGGGCTGAACCTGCCGGGGATCCTGTAGGCGGGGCTTCAGTCCCCGCGCCCACGCAACGCCGTGGCCGCCTGGTAGATGCTGTCGACCGAGGGCAGGGTTGCGCCGTAGGCCGGGCCGGTGGCGATGAAGCTGTCCTCTGCCGTGACCCGCGCGAAGCTGTCGATGCCGGCCTCGGAGAGGTGCGCCATCAACCCCTCGGCCTGGCCTCCGGTGAAGCGGCATTCGTCGACCACCAGCACATGCGCGCAGTCCCGCACCGCTGCCAGCATCGCCTCCAGCGGCAGCGGCGCCAGCCAGCGCAGGTCGATCACGCGGGTTTGCACGCCGTCGGCCTCCAGCCGCGCTTGTGCCTGCCGCGACAGGTAATGCCCGTTG
>PFEX01000229.1:10656-12498 GCA_002783145.1 Rhodobacteraceae bacterium CG17_big_fil_post_rev_8_21_14_2_50_65_11
ATCGCCAGATCCTGCCCGTCGCCATGCTGGCCGATCTCGCCAACGGCAATGCGCCGGTCGGGGGCGGGGTAGTGCGTCATCCAGCCGCCATCGCCCGCCTCGTGCAGGTCACGCATCCGGTAGAGTGCGATGGGTTCGATGAAGACGACGACCCGCTGTTCCGCGCGCGCCAGCCGCACGCATTCGCGCAGCATCATGGCGGCGTCTTCGCCGGTGGACGGACAGGCGAGGATCAGGCCTGGAATGTCGCGCAGAACGGCCAGCGAGTTATCGTTATGGAAGTGCCCGCCGAAGCCCTTCTGGTAACCGAGGCCCGCGATACGCACCACCATCGGGTTGGTGAACTGCCCCTTGGAGAAGAAAGGCAGCGTGGCCGCTTCGCCGCGCAACTGGTCCTCTGCGTTGTGCAGGTAGGCGAGGAACTGGATTTCCGGGATCGGGACAAAGCCGTTGCCGGCCAGCCCGATGGCGTTGCCGAGGATGGATTGCTCATCGAGCAGCGTGTCGATGACCCGGTCGGGGCCGTAGCGCGCTTGCAGCTTTTGCGTCACGCCGTAGACGCCGCCCTTGCGACCCACGTCCTCGCCCATAAGGACGATCTCGCGGTGTTCCAGCATCAGGTCGCTCAGCGCGAGGGTGATCAGTTTCGCCATCGGCTGTGGGCTGTCCATGGCCTTGAGGTCGGCGCCGAAGGTGGCCGCACGGGCCTCTGCCGAGGGGCCGTTCGTCGGCGCGCAGGGCCGTTTCGGGGGGATAAGGCTGGCCATTACGTCGCGTGCCGTTTCCAGATGGGGCCGGGTCGCGGCCTCCTCGGCGACGCGGGTGACGCTGGCGCAGGTGTCCTCGTAGATACGCGTCGCCTCCTCGGCGGGTAGCGCGCCCGCCGCGTCCAGGAGGCGGGCGGAATGCAGCAGCGGATCATTGGCCTCGCCGTCCTCGATTTCCTCTTTCGCGAGGTAGCTTGTCGCCACGTCCGCGCCCGCGTGACCGTAAAGCCGCACCATGCGCAGGTGCAGGATGGCGGGTTTCTTTCGGCTGCGGACGTAATCGGCGGCCTCCGCTGCGGCCTTGAAGGTGTCGTAGATATCCAGCCCATCGGCGCTGAAATACCTGATGCCGGGGCGCTGGCCGAGGCTGGCCGCGATCCAGCCCTCGGGCGTCTTCACGGAAATCCCGATGCCATTATCCTCGCACACGAACAACAGCGGCAACGGCACCGATTGCACCGAGGTCCAGCCAGCCGTGTTGATCGCCCCTTGCGCGGTGGAATGGTTGGCCGAGGCGTCGCCGAAGCTGCACATCACGAGGGCATCGTCGTCATACAGGCGATGCTCCGGCGGGTGGCGGCGCGCCAGCCCGATGGAATAGGCCGCGCCCACGGCCTTGGGCAGGTGGCTGGCGATGGTCGAGGTCTGCGGCGGGATCATCAACGCGCGGCTGCCCAGAACCTTGTGCCGCCCGCCGGAGATCGGATCCTCCGACGAACAGGCGAAGGACAGCAACATGTCCCACGTCACGGTCTGCCCCGGCACCTGGTCGCTGCGCGCGATCTGGAACGCTGCGTCGCGGTAATGCAGGAAGGCCGGATCGGTGGGGCGCAGCGCGGCGGCGACGGCGGCCATGCCCTCGTGCCCCGAAGATCCGATGGTGTAATAGCCAAGCCCGGCCTTCTGCATCGCCCGCGCCGAGCGGTCGAGCGCGCGGCTGAGGCATTGCGCGCGAAAGAGCGCCACCGCCTGCTGCGCGGGCAGGCCGGGGGTGGGGGGCTTGCCGCGCGGGAAGTCGCGCGCCGGGACGCGGGACAGGAAGTTGCGGTGGACGATCTCGGCTCGGTCCATGGCG
>PFEX01000164.1:0-1874 GCA_002783145.1 Rhodobacteraceae bacterium CG17_big_fil_post_rev_8_21_14_2_50_65_11
TCCCCCGGCGGGCCAGGGCAGAGCCCTGCCTCCCTGAAAAGCCACGCCCATAAGCATGGTCACATGTGAAGCGTTACACTAGCGCGCCGCCGACCGTGGCCCAGCCGATGATCACGATGGCTGGAATGAAGAGGGTCTCCCAGCCGCGCTGGAGATAGACGACGATTGAGCCGATGACGACGGCCAAGCAGCCACCAAAGGCGGTGAGAATGGCCTGCTTTCTGGCGGCGTCGATGCTCATGCTCTGGAATCCTAGGCTTCGGAGTGCGGTCGCTCGATGGACAGGACGGCGACGCGGTTGCGGTAGAGCGCGGCGCACAGGATGAGCCCCGCGATGCCAGCGGCGATGCCGGGTTGCAGCGAGATGGCGGACGAGCCGAGATAGAAGATGCCGGCCAGAAAGATGAAGATGAAGTTGAGGAAGTTGTTGACCGCGAAGGCTTTGCCGCGGGTTCCTTCCAAAGGGGCGTCCTGCAGGAAGGTCTGGATGGGCACGGCGAAGAAGGCGCCGAAGAAGCCGATGAGGACGAGGGTGCCAGCGGCCAAGTCGTAGCCCAGCTCCGAGCCCCCGAAGGCGGCGGTGACGGCGGCGAGGAGCCACTGCGCGACCATCATCACGACGGCGCCCAGCGCGACGAGTCGACCTGGGCGAATCGTGCGGCTGATGAAGGGGACGCAGACGCTGCCGATGATGATGGACAAGGCGAGGATGACCAGCAGCAGAGAGATCCGCCAGTTCTGGTCGGCGGGGATGTTGAGGTATTTCGGGGCGCTCAGGCCGGTGATGGCCTGCCCAGCGACGCCGCTGTCGAACCAGAAGAGCGAGTTGAGGACGAGCACCTTGAAGACTCGGGGGTCTTCTCGCAGCTCGACGATGCTGCTCCAGACGCCGCCAAAGGGGTTCTTCTGGATGGTGAGGCTGGGACGTTGGGGCTGCAGCTTGCGGATCATCAAGGACAGGCCGGTGCCGATGGCGGCGAAGCCGGTGCACCAAACGCCAGTGACCCAGAGGGCGTCGCCGTAGCTGTCGATCAGGGGTCCGGCCAGGGCCTGTCCGAGAAGGATGGCCAGGAAGGTGGTCATGGAGATGACGCCGTTGGCGGCCATGAGCTGGTCTTTCTTCACGAGCTCAGGGATGACGCCATACTTCGCCGGTCCAAAGAAGGCCGACTGCGCGCCCATGACGAAGAGGACGACGAGCATCAGCGCCCACGAGCGGCTCTGTAGCACGTAGACGCCAGCGCCCATGATGAAGATCTCGGCGACCTTCATGGCGACGACGACCTTCTGCTTGCTCAAGCGCTCGCTGAGATCGCCGGCGTAGCTGCTGAAGAGGATGAAGGGCAGGGCGAAGACGGCGAACGCCAGGCCCTGCTTGTCTTCGCCAGGAAAGAGCTCGCGTGCGGCCAGAAAGAGGATGAGCTGCTTGAACAGGTTGTCGTTGAACGCCCCGAAGAACTGGGCGCCAATGTGCCCGTGAAAGCTGCGGTTCTGGGTGAGTCGTTGCATCGAGGGCTACAGCTTGTGAATGACGAAGTCTTTGGGGCTCGAGGGGACTTTGGTGTCGAGGCCGACGAAGGCGTACTCGCCGGAGAGCGCGCCGTCGAAGTCGTAGAGCTTGAAGTGGATGGGCAGGGCGCTTTCGCGGTCGAAGAAGAGCTCGGTCTTGGACCACAGCAGGCCGTCGTTCTTGGAGCTCGAGAGCGTCGTGACGACGCGGGTGGCCTTGTCGTGGGTGTGTGTGTCCACCACCTCGTCGATGGTGTCGACCTTAATGAGCCCCTTGGCCTCGGCCCTGGTCTGAATGTCAGAGGCCAGCTCGATC
Source organism: Rhodobacteraceae bacterium CG17_big_fil_post_rev_8_21_14_2_50_65_11 (assembly GCA_002783145.1). Classification (GTDB taxonomy): domain Bacteria; phylum Pseudomonadota; class Alphaproteobacteria; order Rhodobacterales; family Rhodobacteraceae; genus Nioella. Next base: position 1,826 of record PFEX01000164.1, read on the forward strand.
ATGTGGACGAGGCTGGTCTCATGGGTGCGGAAGTAATGGGGATACATCT
>PFEX01000164.1:1919-7132 GCA_002783145.1 Rhodobacteraceae bacterium CG17_big_fil_post_rev_8_21_14_2_50_65_11
CCCATGACCGAAGCACCTTTGCCTTGCCGATCATCGGCATCAGGGTCATGCCCGCCTCCATCACGTGTTCAAGCATTGGCAGGTTTCCGCGCGCGGCGTAGGAGGCGTAGAAGTCGATATCGCCGCCGAAGACCAGTCCGCCCTTGTCGGACTGGCTGATGTAGAAATGTCCCATGCCGTAGGTGATCACGGTGTCGATGACGGGCTTCAGCCCCTCGGTCACGAAGGCCTGCAAGACGGTGCTTTCAATCGGCAGGCGCATCCCCGCCATCGCCGCCACCTGCCCGGACCGGCCCGCGGCGCACATGGCGACCTTCCTGGCGCGGATCGCGCCGCGCGTGGTCTGCACGCCGGTGACGCGGCCGCCCGCCACGTCGATCCCCGTCACCTCGCATTTCTGGATCAGGTCGACGCCGCGCCGGTCGGCGCCGCGCGCATAGCCCCAGGCCACCGCGTCGTGGCGTGCGGTGCCGCCGCGCTTGTGGTAAAGCCCGCCATGGATGGGAAAGCGCGTCTGCTCGTAATCGAGGAAGGGCATCAGCCGGCGGCACCCCTCGCGGTCCAGCAGGATCGCGTCGTCGCCCTGGTTCAGCATCATGTTGCCGCGCCGGGCAAAGGCGTCGCGCTGCGCGTCGGAATGAAACAGGTTCACGACCCCGCGCTGCGAATGCATCACGTTGTAGTTCAGCTCCGCCTCCAGCCCTTCCCAGAGCTTCAGGGAATGCGAGTAGAACTGCGAATTGCCTTCCAGCCCGTAATTGGCCCGAACGATGGTGGTGTTGCGGCCCACATTGCCGCCGCCAAGGTAGCCCTTTTCCAGCACCGCGATATTGGTCAGCCCGTGTTCGCGGGCAAGGTAGTAGGCCGTGGCAAGGCCATGCCCGCCGCCGCCGATGATGACAACGTCGTATTCCGCCTTCGGTGCCGGATCGCGCCAGGCCGGTTTCCAGCCTCGGTTGCCCGTCAGCCCCTGCTTGATGACCTGCCATCCCGAATAGCGCATGATGCCCCCGTGCCGCCGGGCAGAAGTGCCCGTCTCGGGAACCATACGCGTGCACGCGCGCCGCTTGAAGTCGTCTTGCCGACATCGAGAGGTCTGGATTCGACGTTGTCCGGTCGATGTGCGCCAGATGCGCCTAGTTGGTGACGTTGTGGCCCCAGTTGTTCCAGTGGTCCCAGTCGGGGTTGTCGTCGGACCCGTCGTCGGGGGCGCCGTCGATGTAGTAGAACCCGTCCTGTCCGGTGGCAGCGCCACTGTTGGAATAGACATAGCTGTTGGCCATGTCGGCGTCGAAGGCGACCTGCCCGGCAAAGCGTGGCCGCGTGACGGTGAAGTTCACGTATTCCTGGTCTGACAGACCGGCGGCGAAGGCAGGGCGGTAAGGCAGGATGGTCTCGATCAGCAGCATCTTGTCGCCAAAGGCCATGATCGGGATGCGGTCGATGAAGTCGGGGAAATCGGAGGGGCGCACATAGGTCATCCCGTTGGTGCCATGCGACCAGTCGATCCGGTAGCCGCCCGCCTGCCGGGTGATCTGGGTCACCCGCATGGATGATCCGGCGGTGTTCTGGGTCAGGAACTGGAACACGCCCGCCAGCCCCTCGATATCGGAACTGGCGATCTCGGAGGTGCGGCGCGACAACACGTCGGCAACCGCATAGGTCGCCTTGATCGACGTGTTGTAGACCCGGTAGGCATCGAAAAACACGAAACTGGCCACGAAAACCCAGGTGAGAATCGGCATCACGATCAGCGCCTCGATCGCCACCGAGGCGCGGTCGTCCCTCCAGAATGTCCTGAGCGCGGTCAACATGGCAGGTCTCATTGCGGTTCGTTCACGAAAACGGTGGCGGCGGTGACATGGATGGCTCCGGTGTCGTCACGGGTCAGTTGCAGGCCAAGGCCGGAGAACGGCAGCATCCGCTCGACACGCGCGCAGGCGCGGATCAGCATCAGTTCATTGGCGGCGCCAGGGTTGAAAGTGTTGGCCGGATGCACCTCGCCATCCGCAGACAGGCACATCGTCCGGTAGTCGGGCATGGCATAGCTGTCCTGGTCGATCGGGCGCAGGTCGAGCACCAGAGTCTCCTCGCAGTTTTGCAGGACGACGGTGTTTTCGCACAGGTTCTGGCGGATCGCGTCATGTGTGACCGACAGGCCCGAGGTCAGGCGCAAGTGGCGCACCGCCTGATCGAGCGAGCGTTCCAGCATCACCTGCCGGGTCAGCAGCATCGAGGTTTCGAACGCCGCAATGAACAGCATCATGACCACGGGGAAGATGATGACGAATTCCACCGTGGCGTTCGCGTCCTCGCACCGGGCGAACCGGGATATGTGTGTGAGACCCGACATGACGGCGCTACTGGATCAGCCGAAGCTGGTTGATCGAGGTCGCGATCGAGGCGAAAGCCTCGGAAATCTCGATGCCCTCGGCATTGTAGTAATGCGCCGGCGTTGTCGCACAATGCTGCATCACGTTCTGGCCTCGCGTGGGCGCCTCGAAGGCGATGGTGAAGACGATGATCCCGGCCTCGTTGGCCGCGTCGCAGATATTGCGCAGGTTGGCGTCGGCCTCGTTCGGGCCTGCGTAGCGTTCGATCGCATCGTAGCGCAGGTTATAGTAATAATCCCAGTCGCCGGCGTAGTAGTAGTATTCACCGGCCAGCATCCGCGCGGAGTAGGTTGCCCAAAGCTCCGTCCACGGGATCGGCACGGCGTTGGCGCCGCCATAGGGTTCGTAGCGATAGCTGCCGTTGTGGTGCCAGTAATAGAGGTCGTAGTTCGGCAGGTAGGCCGAGGTGCGCCCGCTTTCGGGGTCGCGGTAAACCGTCGAAGGGCCGCGCTTGTAGGCCTGGGCGACATCGTACTGGCTGGTATTCTCGCCATCGGTCATCAGGATGACGATCTTGAGCACCTCGTCCTCCTCGTAGGAATAGGGGCGGCCTTCAAAATCCGCATCCACCTCGCCCGCGTCGATCAGACTTGAAAGGGCCGGTTGCGCCACCGGGTCGAGCAGGCCGACACCCCACCGCATGCCAAGGTCGATGGCGGTGTTGCCATTGGCGTGCAGGCTGTTGACGAGGCCGTGCAGGTCGCCCGCATCGTTCGACCACGGCAGTATCGCGGCGTAATCGGATGTCGTGCAATGTGGCGTGCGGAAAGTGGTGTAGCTGTATTGGTAGCGATAATCGAAATGCGCGATCCGTTCGATCGTGTCACCGGGGTTGATTGCGGTGCTGTTGTAGTCAGCGGGGTCGAAACGGGTGCAGGTCGACTCGTCATGCTCGGTCGACAGGGTAAAGACACTGGCAAGTGTGGACCCGGTATTGACCTGGCTGTTGTAGGGAATGATCGACAGCGACACCTGCTGATCTCCTGCCGTGTTCAGGTCCAGCATCGTGTCGATGAAGTCGTTGGCGGCGTTGCGCATGTTGCGCAGCTTGTTGCTCCACCCCATCGAGCCGGAAATATCGAGCACCATGGACACCTCGATATCCATGATGCGCTCCTCGGCGGCGCCGCGTGCCGGCGAGGTCAGCGCGCTCACACCGAACATGTTCATGAAATAGGTCTGCATGTCCATCTCGACCGCGGCGGAGACGCGGCGGTAGTTCAGCCCCTCCTCCACATCGACGTCGAGCCGGTAGTTGGCCAGACCCGACGTGGCAAAATAGTCGATAACGACGGTTTCAGGGTCTTCCTGCTGGCTGAGCGAGGCCGCGGCGAGAACCGCGCGGTCGAGCGTGTATTGCAACTGCGTGCGCTGCGTTTCATAGCGCATCACGTCAATGGCAATGCCCCCGGCCGCCAGCATCAGGACAAACATCATCAGCGCGAAAATCGTCACCGTCCCGCGGTCATCGCGGCAGAACGCGTCAAGGCGGTGCGCGTTGGTTCGGGGACCGGATTGATGAGTGGACTTGTCATGGTCAGCGGACCGGAACATCGGATTGCCTCTCGCAGCTATGAGTCGCGGGGTCGGCACGCTTCGACCCTTCCGACACATCGTTTGAAAGAGCGGCGGAATTTGGGCGGAAGCTGGCAGGAAAGAAGGTGTTTGTCATCCAATCGAGCGGCCAACGCACCCCGGCCCCCGTCTCTTGCATGAACAGCCTTTTTCGACGCGGCGGTGTCTTGCGCCTCTGGACAAGCTGTGGTCAGCTGAAAAAATGGGCGGCGCACAAAGGAAAGGCGCCGCCCGAACACCCTTGCAGGAAGGTCTGTCACGATGTCCGCACCCGGTGAGCCAAGCTTTCGCCAATCCGTCGATCTGATGTTCAACCGCGCTGCGTCCTTGATGGACCTGTCGCCGGGGCTGGTGGAGAAGATCCGCGTCTGCAACGCCACCTACACCGTCCGCTTCGGGGTGCGCCTGCGTGGCGATATCCACACCTTTACCGGCTATCGATCGGTCCATTCGGAACATATGGAACCGGCCAAGGGCGGCATTCGCTACGCGCCCAATGTGAACCAGGACGAGGTCGAGGCGCTCGCCGCGCTGATGACCTACAAATGCGCCCTCGTCGAGGCCCCGTTCGGCGGATCGAAGGGCGGGCTGTGCATCGACCCGCGCCACTACGAGGACCATGAACTGGAGCAGATCACCCGCCGCTTCGCTTTCGAGTTGATCAAGCGCGACATGATCAACCCGGCGCAGAACGTCCCCGCACCGGACATGGGCACCGGGGAACGGGAAATGTCGATCATCGCCGACCAATACGCCCGGATGAACACCACCGACATCAACGGCAAGGCCTGCGTCACCGGCAAGCCGCCGCATGCCGGCGGTATCCAGGGCCGGGTCGAGGCGACGGGCCGCGGGGTGCAATACGCGCTACAGGAATTTTTCCGCCACCCGGAGGATGTCGCAGCCGCCAAGCTGTCGGGCACGCTCGACGGCAAGCGCGTGATCGTGCAGGGCCTTGGCAACGTGGGCTATCACGCGGCGCAGTTTCTTTCGACCGAGAACGGCTGCATCGTCACCCATGTCATCGAGCGTGACGGCGTGGTGTCGAACCGCAAGGGCCTGCACATCAACACGCTGCGCGACTGGATCGCGGAACATGGCGGCGTCAAGGGTTTCCCCGGCGGCGATTACCACGAGGACGGGCTGAAAGGGCTGGAGGAGGATTGCGATATCCTGATCCCGGCCGCCATCGAGGGCGTGATCAACATGCACAACGCCCACTCCATAAAGGCGCCGCTGATCATC
>PFEX01000042.1:0-3298 GCA_002783145.1 Rhodobacteraceae bacterium CG17_big_fil_post_rev_8_21_14_2_50_65_11
TTCAACCAACTTCGCGACACGACCAAGCAAACCTCGCTCTTGTATGTCCAGTTAAGTCAATGACTTAGAAAAATGGTGGATAGTCCCTGTCTCTCCGCCATTTTCCCTTGATTTCATTGAATAATTTTCCAATAATCGGTTTCTGTTGCCGATCTGGGTCATGTTGACAAAAGGGATTCACACGCCCCGCCAAACGTGAGTCAAGCTGGTATCTGCGATGGAGATCAGCTTGGCACGAGACCTGATGCCGGACGAGCAATGGGCGTTCTTTGAACGGTTCAGCCAGGCTGTCCGCGCCCCGAATGGACGCAAACCCACCAATCACCGCCTTGTTCTTGATGGGATTTTCTGGATTGCCCGCACAGGGGCTCCTTGGCGCGATCTGCCCGAGGCGTTTGGCAAATGGTCGAGCGATTATCTCCGGTTCCGGCGTTGGACGCTGGCCAGGCTCTGGGAAGAGATCATGGAGGCCTTGAACCAGAGCGAGGCCGTGCCGGACGCCCTGCAGATGATCGACAGCACTGTGATCCGCGCCCATCATCAGGCAGCGGGCGTAAAAGGCGGACTCCGCGACAGGGTTTCGACCGTTCTCGGGGTGGCTTCACGACCAAGATCCACCTCCGCGTCAATGCAGCCGGCCTGCCCACGAGGACCGAGATCACACCGGGCCAGACATCTGATTGCCTGGGGTTCGGTCTGGTCATGGCCGGCACCCTGCCAGAGCCGTCCCCCGGAAAAGGTTGCCATCAGCGCGGCCAGATCGGCGTGGATCGGATGAATAACCCGGTGGATCGGGCCGCTGTGTGATGGTGGTCTCCGACATGTGGCATATCGTTTTCTCGGCAGAGAACCGACAGCGCCTGAAAACCGCGATAACATGCCGCCCCTCAGGGCATCACCAACTTTCGCGCCTTGCGCCGATGAGCGCCAGCGAAGAGGCCGCAGGGTCGGCGCGCGACAGCGCGGCGAAACCGCCTTATAGAAGCTTGCGGATCTTCAACCGGGTCAGACGGTTCTGCTGGCGCGCCGCCACTTCGAAGCGAAAGCCGTGGAAGGAAAACACCTGCCCCTCCTCGGGGATCATCTGCGCCTCGTGGATGACCAGCCCGGCGACGGTGTTGGCCTCCTCGTCGGGCAGCGTCCAGTCGGTCGCGCGATTGAGGTCGCGGATGGTCATGCCGCCGTCGATCACGTAACTGCCATCGGCCTCGGGGGTCAGGTTGATCTCTTCCTCGACGTCGAATTCGTCGGTGATCTCACCGACGATCTCCTCGAGGATATCCTCCAGCGTGATCAGCCCCTGAAGCGCGCCGTATTCATCCACAACCAGCGCGAAATGCGTGTGGCGGTGCAGGAACTGGCGCATCTGGTCGTCGAGCGTCGTCGTCTCGGGCACGAAATAGGGTGTCATCGCCACATCCGTCACCTGGAATCCGGCCAGTCCGGCGGCAGAGGCATCGGGGCCGCGCATCAGCCGATCCATCGCGCGCAGAACGTCCTTGGCATGGACCACGCCCACGATGTTTTCGGGGTCCCCCCGGTAAACCGGCAAACGGGTATGGGGCGATTGCAGCAACTGGGACAGGATCTTTTCGCTGTCATTGTCCACGTCGATCATCTCGATGCTGGATCGGTGCAGCATGATCTCTTCCACCGTCCGGTCGCCAAGGTCGAGTGCGCCAAGCAGCCGGTCCCGATCTTCTTTTTCCACCGCACCCTCGGAATGGCTCAGCGTGATTGCCCCGGCGATTTCCTCATGCGCCGAAAGAACCGCGCTTTCGGGATCGGCCTGCACGCCGAACAGCCGCAGGATCGCGCGCACCAGCACCTGCACCATCGACACCACCGGCGAAAACAGCAAGACGACAACCCGGATTGCCGGGCTGACCGCAGCGGCTGCCTTTTCGGCATTGGTGATGGCGTAGGTCTTGGGCAGCACCTCCGCGAAGATCAGCACCAGGAGGGTCATGACCAGTGTCGCCAACGCCACACCGCTCTCGCCGAAGGCGCGGGTGAACAGCGCGGTGGCCAGGGAGGTGGCGAGGATATTGACGAGGTTGTTGCCCAGCAGAACCGAGCCGATCAGCCGCTCGCTGTCCTCGGTCAGCGTGAGCGCGCCTTCCGCGAGTTTCGACCCCCGGTCGGCCTGCGCGCGCAGCTTGCCGCGCGATGCGGCCGTCAGCGCGGTTTCGGAACCCGAGAAAAACCCGGACAGCAGCAGCAGGCAGAAGATGGCCGCAGCGGTGATCCAGAAGGCTGCGTCAAATGTTGGTGCGATGTCGGGCATGGTATCTTCCGTCGACGAAGGGTCGCGGCCGTGTATGGCCGTGTCCGGGGCACGTATCAACCATCCAGCCGCGACGATGGCGAAATGAGGTCAGATTGTGGCGGGCGCGACCGGACCCCCGCGCCGCGATGTAGCGCCTTTTTTCATTGTGTTCTGGCACCGAAAAGGCGCCCCGCGCGGCCTGGATGCGAATCGGATGCGAATCGGATTGTGGCGAGAAAGGACAGATTTGAGAACAATTTGAGCCGCAAAGCGCCTTTGTTTCGCCGCAATTTGCAACCGCAGGAAGAACATTTCTCGGTGCTGAAAAAAAATGACGTGTTGGAAACACGGTTCTGCGCCTTTCCCGCCGTATTTCAGCCACGGATCCGCGCAGTGTGCACAGTTGAAATCGGGCGGATGCGGCTCCGCGCGCTGTTTCGGGTTTCGGGAGTCGACCTGAACAAAAGGACATGTCTTTCTCAGTGTGCTGCCCGATATCTTGGCATAATTCACCCTAAGGTTGCATAAAGCCTCCGTAGCCGTTTCCAAAATATTAACAATATGCGCTGGCGCAGTGGCTGGCGAGAGTTCCGCTCACTGAAAATACTGTATTTTCGTGTTGTCGATGGCCCTCTTTTCGACCGATTTCATGTAACATCCCATGGTTGAATGAGGCGGATGCGAATTGACGAAATGTTGCCACAAATGCCATACCTGCGCGGTGCGATGCGTGGATCGGCTACGACGTCGCGCAAGCCTTCGACCCCCGCTTCCACGGGGCGGGCTTGCGCAAAGGTGGGGGTAGCCGGATCGAAGTTCCTGGGGGGCCAGGGTCATGGTTAGCGTCTGATCGCACTCGAAATCAAAACGTCTTTCTTCCCCGCGCCATGGGTCGCTTGGCGAGGCAGGAAAGCTCAGATTGTCGCGCCCTCTCGCGGGCGCCCCTTGAAGGAGGGTGTGCACATGTACGAGCGTTTCGGCCTCACCACGAATGGAGAGGCACCGCACCGCGTTCTGCCGCGTCCGTCT
>PFEX01000042.1:3362-3701 GCA_002783145.1 Rhodobacteraceae bacterium CG17_big_fil_post_rev_8_21_14_2_50_65_11
CGGGCGCGTTTTCGGGATGTGGAAGCTGCGCACCATGGTGCCCGACGCCGAGGCTGTGCTGGAGGCGTACCTGGCCGCGAACCCGGTGGCGCGGACCGAATGGGACCGCCACCAGAAACTGAAGACGGACCCGCGCATCACGCGCTTCGGCGCTATCCTGCGCAAGACCTCGCTGGATGAACTGCCACAGCTCTGGAACGTGCTGACCGGTGACATGTCGATCGTCGGGCCACGCCCGATGATGCGTGACCAGCGGGTGCTCTACCCCGGCACCGAGTATTACATCATGCGCCCCGGCATTACCGGATTGTGGCAGACCTCTGCGCGCAACGCGTCAAG
>PFEX01000042.1:3709-8907 GCA_002783145.1 Rhodobacteraceae bacterium CG17_big_fil_post_rev_8_21_14_2_50_65_11
AGCGCGCCGGCTTCGACCAGGCCTATTACCGCGCGCTGTCGCTGCGCACCGATCTGGCGATCATCTGGCGCACGTTCAGCGTCGTGCTGCGCGGGACCGGGTGCTGAACCGCACAACATGGCCGTGCAACAAGGCGCGAACCCGTGGTCGTTGATCGCGGTCGTGCACGGGCGCACCGCCGAGCCTCAGGCAACGTGGCGATCCCTACAGGCCGCTGCCTCGCAAAAGGCGACGTGATTCCATCGACGGCATCAACGGAAATGCGCAGCGCAAAAGCAATCCGTCCCCCCCCGGAACCGTCCATCTGTCCATTCGCTCCCCATGGTTGGTTTGCATCTCGATGGACGATTAGAATGGGCTGCTCCTGCTGTGACGCGCGCCAGCACGCACACATGGCCCCCACCTTGAGCGAACATCCAGACTTCAGGTTGCAGGACCGGAAAAAAACGCATCGACCCTATGGACAGTCCCAGCAGAAGCCCCTAGACAACCGCCACCCGCGGGCAAAAGCCCGCTTCCGCGCCCGGGTAGCTCAGGGGTAGAGCAGTGGATTGAAAATCCTCGTGTCGGTGGTTCGATTCCGCCCCCGGGCACCATTTTTACCAAACTATAACAATGGCTTAAGGGGCTTCAGCATCTTAGTGAAGTGCTCCCTCTACCGCGTGGGTATCATTCGGGTATCATTTCTAGCATCGTGTTCTGGTTATGAATCCTGACCACGGACCGCCTTGCAATCTGTTTCATGAATCTCTCGGTCGACCTCGGCCAACAACAACCGGCTCGTTCCGACCAACAGGCGTTCCTGAGCCTCCACGGCGGGGACGCCCTTGTTCACGCAGTAATCTGAATACCATTTCTCGCCGCGACGCTCGATCACTTGCCACAAGCCGGGCACGGGTCGTCCAAGAAGCGCGAGCACAGTGAAGATTACACCGATTGTCGCGATCAGTTTAGAGCCCCAGTCCACAGCAGGTGGCAGACTTGATGGATCCCAAAAAACTCCAAACGTAGCGAGACTGCCTGCGGCGGCTAATAACGCAGCGCCCAGCACCTGATACCGGCTGATCCGCTTATTGGAATACTCGATACCCTCTCGCATGATGGTTTCGTGCCGGGACGACACCAGTGCGAGACGCTTTGCGTCTTCCGCTCTCTGACGTTCCAGCTCAGCCAGTCTGGCCTCCATATCAGCAGTCTTTTGGGCCTCTTCGTTTAGCCTTGCTTCGTATTCGGCTTGGGTCTCTTCTTGAGCTTTCCTGCTCTCAGCACGCAGTTGGCGAATTTTCTTGTCCTTTTCGGACAGCTTGGCTTCTGTTTCGTCACGGACAACCTTTATGGCAGCATCCAGCATTCCATCCAGAAGTTCTTGATCCCGGTCGGGGTCAAACGGGGCCGACGAGCCGCGTGCGGTGTCCATCAGGTAACTGACCGCGCGATTGTCCTGCAAAAGTAGTTCGAACTGTTCAACATTTTCGGGGGTGAACTTGGCGACCTGTTGGCGGGCATTCTCGATGACGTCTTTTCGGACCCGAAGGACGCGTTCGCATTGCGCCAGCATGTGCGATGTTGGAAGTTTCTCCGAGTTCTCGAAACCAGTTCGCAACCATGCGATTGTCGCCAAATCTCTGGTATCGACGACTGGCCCACACTGTGTTTCGCGAACCAGTTGAGATTGCAGGCAGTATTCCCGCGCCTTCCTGACCAGCTTCTCGTTAGAGGAAATAAAGACATGGCTGTTTTGCAACGGGTCGTTTTTGTGCTTGCCATGTCGCATCCGCATAATGGCAGTCACGGCGAACGCATCGTGGTCACGGGCAAGTGGGTTATCCCATGACAGAAAGGAATATACGTCCTTATTCCTTTCGTCATCGAAATACTTATGGTCGTTAGGGAAGGCTTCTAAGGAGTAGTCCCGGACATGTACACCAAATTTTTCGGCGGCCGCTTCTATGTCTGATGCAACGGTTTGCACATAGGCTCGGTCAACCTCGCCCTTAAGAATGGCCGTGTGTGTTCGGCCATGACGATCAGAGGGCGAAGCCTTCAAGTAGGACGCGAGCACCCGTTCTGCTTCGCGACAGCTTTCACTGAAAACCTGAACGCGGCAGCCAATCGACTTCAACGCCTCAACTATCGTCCTTGCTTCCACTTGAAGGGCTTCACCGCTTGTTCCGATGAGGCCGAGGAGCATCGGCCCGTCGAGCAAGAATGTGGTCTCGCTTTTTGTTTCCAGCGCGGAGGGCTTTCGGAAATCTTCAACTAATTCAGCCAAAAGGCCGGCCGCCACAAACAAGCTGAGTTTCTCTGCTAGTTCCGGCTGCTCCCTTGACAGCCGTTGCACAAAGCGCGCGCAAACGTGGGTTTCTGATTGCGAGAGAACGGAAACGTCATCCTTCAATTCTTGAAGGGCGCTGCGTTCACCGTTGGCAATATCCCCCGCCTTCAAGGATGCAGAAATTTCATTATTTGAATAGGCGTCAAGCGATATGAGAAAGCGGACCAGCAGGTCGCCCAACTGCTCACGGGTGAGTTGCCTATAGATGGGATCGCCAGAAACAAGTTCAAATTCCCGAAACAAATCGGTCACTTGATCGAACGATTCTTGGATGGATGTCTCTACATCTATGGCAAGATCAGGGCTTGGCTGAGCGATGAAGTAGTCTTGGCCGTTCCTTTCTTCTTTTAGTAAATGGCCCTGGGCAGCCAGTCGTTCAACGAAGACATGTCCGACAGATTCCGTGAGGTTCCATCCGTAGATGAGCTTGGCGGCCTTCGCGAGGAGCGATGCTGTGATCGGTTTGCCACTTAACTTATCGAGAATGGGAACATAGAAGTAACAAAGCGAGTCGATGACGTCCGAATTCTCGTCATCGCGGAACGCGGTGAGGACTGCGTTTACTCGTACTGCTGCTGAACCGACCGTCATGTATTCCACCCTCAGGGATGCACCGCGACGGGCAACATATCTGTCTTGTGGTGGAAAGTCGAGCGAACGCAGGATTTAGGCAAGAATCCTTCAGCTAGTTGTTCATGGTGCTTTCCGGCTCGGCGGCGCCGGGGACAGGTTGGAGAACTCAGATAACTTGAAGGCCAGCGCAACCCGGAGCGGGCATTCTTGTCGTTCCAGTGTTGACTAAGGAAAGGGACGCGATGTGCGCCCCTATCAATTTTCGCCGATGGTTGTGTCAGCCTAGGGTCAGGACTCGTTCTTGTTTCATAGCCAATAGATGACGGTTGCCGCGAGCGCGATGGCGGATAGAAAGACCTTCGGGCACCTGTCGTAACGGGTTGCGACGCGTCGCCAGTCCTTGAGCCTGCCGAACATGATCTCGATGCGGTTGCGGCGTTTGTATCGGCGCTTGTCGTATTTGATAGTTGTGTTGCGCTGTTTCCGCCCCGGGATGCAAGCGCGTATCCCCTTGTCTTTCAACGCGTCTCTGAACCAGTCTGCGTCGTAGCCTCGGTCTCCGAGCAGCCATTCGACCTTTGGCAAGCCGCCCAGTAATGCCCGTGCACCAATGTAGTCGCTGACCTGTCCAGCGGTGACAAAGAGGTCAAGCGGACGTCCCTGGCTGTCGCAGATGGCGTGCAGCTTGGTGTTCATGCCGCCCTTGGTGCGCCCGGTCAGGCGGCCACGCCCCCCTTTTTCGCGGCCAGGCTGGTCGCGGTCCGGTGTGCCTTCAGATACGTCGCGTCGATCACGGCCGTCTTCTTCTCGCCGTGCTCGGCGGCCAAGCCAACCATGATGCGAGCAAAGATGCCCTTGTCGCTCCATCGCTTCCAGCGGTTATACAGGGTCTTGTGCGGACCGTATTGCGCAGGTGCATCGCGCCACCGCAACCCGTTGCGATTGATGAAGATAATACCGCTCAGCACACGCCGGTCATCGACGCGCGGCTTACCGTGGGACTTCGGAAAATAGGGCTCCAGACGCGCCATCTGCGCGTCGGTCAGCCAGAAGAGATCAGACATGTTCACCGCTCGTTTTTCGAACCGTGAATCACGCCACCCAGCGGAAATCAATGGGTCCTGACCCTAGGTGCTGCAGCCAGATCACCGGGCTCTCGGTCGGGCACAGCATCAGCACGGTGTCGATCGAGGGCACGTCCACGCCCTCGTTGAACATGTCGACGGCGAAGACGATGTCGAGATCGCCGTCCTGCAGCGCCTTCAGCGCGCTGGCACGAGGCGCGGAGGTGTCGCCCGAATGGACCGCGACGGCGCGCAGGCCGCGAGCTTGCGCGACATTGGCCATGAAATCGGCGTGGCGGCGGGACACGCAGAAGCCGATTGTCTTTTTACCGCCGCGTTTCGCGAGCTGCTCAAGGGCGTTTTCGGCGCGGGCCTGGGTGGCCACGGCCTCGGTCAGAGCCGCCTCGTCGAACCGCCCGCTGCGCCAGGGGATCTGGGAATACTCGACCGGATCGGGCACGCCGAAATAGTGGAAAGGTGCCAGAAGCCCCCGGTCGATGCCCGACCAGAGATCGCATTCATAGACGAGGTTTTCTTCGCACAGCCCCAACAAGTCGCCACCATCGCTGCGGTCGGGCGTGGCGGTCAGGCCCAGCAGAAAGCCAGGCTGGAAATGATCGATGATCCGCCGGTAGGTGGCGGCTGCAGCGTGGTGGAATTCGTCGACGACGATGTAATCGAAGGCCCGGGGATCGAAACGGGTTAGGTGTGCATTGCGCGCCAAGGTCTGGACCGAGGCGAAGACGATGTCGGCCTCTGCGTCCTTCTCCTCGCCGTTGTAGCGCCCAAGTCGGGCGCGGGGCCGGACGGCGCGGAAGGCGGCCATGGCTTGGGTCAGGATTTCCTCGCGATGCGCGACGAACAGGACGCGGGCCGCATCCGCGCTGTCGAAAGCCGCGAGGAATGTCTTGCCAAGGCCCGTGGCCAAAACCACCAGCCCCGCACCATAGCCTTTCGCCCGGGTCGCGCGCAGGGCCGCCAGCGCCTCGGCCTGAATCTCGTGCGGGGTGGGGGCGGTTTCCGGGGCTTCTATTGGTGCTCCGCTGGCCGTGGGCAGGGGTGCGATGCGACGCGCCTCGTAGGCGTCGATCCAGGCGGGCGTCAGCTCGGTCCCCTCGGGCCGGGCGAGCAGCGCCGCCTCGAACGCTGCACGGGCGGCCAGAAGCGGAGCAGGATCGACGGGATCGACATGACGCATGTTCCATTCGATGCCGTCAGTCAGCGCC
>PFEX01000042.1:8914-10338 GCA_002783145.1 Rhodobacteraceae bacterium CG17_big_fil_post_rev_8_21_14_2_50_65_11
ACAGGTTCGACGACCCGACGATCAGCGCCCCGCCGTCGCCTGCGAAGGTGAACATCCAGGCCTTGGGGTGGAACGGGATCTGTGCGGCCTGGAACACATGCAGCTTGCGCGCGCCCCCACCCGCACGGTGGTGCCCGCGGTTTCGAGGAGGGCTTGCGCGGCCCCGATCCTGACGGCAAGGGCCGCTTGCTCTGTGGTTGAAAGCTCCCGCCAGCGGGCAACATGACGACGGGGCGCCAGGGCAAGACCCGCGCCGTGGCGGATCAGGATGACCTCGGCGTCGCATTCCACGATGACGCCGGCGGCAGCATCGCAGACAGCGCAGCCGGGGTTGCTTGCCCCCTGAGCAGGAACACCCGATCCGCCGGTCACGTCTTCTTCACCACGGAATTCACCCAAACCTCCGACGCCCGATTCGGGCGACAATCGTGGCTTTCCCATATGTCAGGCTTGTGGAACGCGGCGGATCCGTCGAGGAGCGCCGCCAGGCTTTCCGCCGTCATGTCGGTGAAACGGCGTCCGTCCTTCACCTGCTCGCCGGTGCCGCGCTTGAATGACAGGTAGAGCGCGCCGCCGGCGACCAGATGGGCAGCAAGGCGGTCGACGACCCCAGCCAAATCCGCCTCGGCCACATGCAGGAGGGAGGCGCAGGCCCAGATGCGCTCGAACGAATGCTCCCAAAAGAACTCTTGGAAACGCATCAGCCGGGTCTCGACTGCCGCATGCGCTTGCGTGGCAGCAACCATGACGGGCGAGGCATCGAAGGCCCTGACATCGTAGCCCAAGACCCGAAAGGCCAACGCGTCCCGCCCGGACCCAGACCCCGCGTCCAAGATGCGTGCAGGGTCATCAGGCCGCGATGGAACAGCCGCCAGAAACCGCCCCCGAGCAATCGACATATCGACGTCGCGCGTGGTCGCGATGAAGGCAATGGCGTTGCTGTCGTAGTAATTGGTCAATGTGGAGTCCGATCTGGCTCTTTCAGTGGTATCTTCTCAATAAATCATGGGTTTGACCAGGCGATGAAACGGGGCTGTGAGCACCAATTTCTTCTGGATGGCGGCATGCTCAACACCCAGCTCTCGCCTGCAATGCGCTGGGAGGGTTAGGTTTGACACAAATGTCCCGCTTGACGATCATTTTTGCTAACTTGCTTGTGTTTGGTCATGGAAACGTATCCTTTGTTTCCAATTGGTTCCGGAGCTTGGTTAAACCATGGAAGAAAGGCATGGCGCGTTGTTGTCGCGATGCTTGGCTGTCGATCTAGAAGTCGACCCAAGCGCTGCCCGCGTCTTTGCCATGGCCGCGGTTCGTCACGATGACTGCCGTGTTCTGAACACGCGCGGCGAGCCGACTGTTCGACAGCTTGACGATCTCGAGGCCGGCATCGGCGACGTGGACCACCCGATCGGTCACAACTTCCT
>PFEX01000042.1:10346-11908 GCA_002783145.1 Rhodobacteraceae bacterium CG17_big_fil_post_rev_8_21_14_2_50_65_11
ACACGCTCTGGCTCAACCCGCTCGCCTTTCCGCGCAACCCGTATCACCATCTGGTCAAGCATTATCAGGATGGTCGCCTCGCCAAGGGGCATGTCAACGACCCCGAACTGGACGCAAGGCTGGTGTTCGAGGTTTTGGCCAACCAGCTTGATGCCTTGGCCACCCTGAAAAAGACCCAGCCCGATGCCTTGGCCGCCTATCACTATCTGACCACGCGGATGGAGCGGGCGGCGGGCTTTGATGCTGTCTTTACCTATGTTCGCGCAGCGCCTTGTCCAAACGAAAACGAGGTGCATGCCGGCCTGCATCGAATGCTATCTGGCAAAGCCTGCCAAAAGCGGATCGACCAGACCCTCGGCCGCCTGTCCAACCCGCGCAATGGCTGGGCGATGGCCTATGCGCTGTCCTGGATCACGGTGGCGGGCGGGAACTCGGTCATGCCACCATGGGTGCGTGCGCAGTTCCGGGAAGCTTCCCTGATCGTGCGACATCTGCGCGACACCTCGTGCCGCGATCCCGGCTGCAGTTGGTGTGCCGAACAGAATGATCCTGTGCGCGCGCTGCAGCGATGGTTCGGCTTTGATGCCTTCCGCCCGGAACCCGTTGACCCCGAAGGCCGCCCCTTGCAGGAGCGTATCGTCGACGAAGGCATGTCCGGCAGAAGTCTTCTGGGCATCTTGCCAACCGGCACAGGAAAATCACTGTGCTATCAGGTGCCTGCCCTGTCGCGCTACGACAAAACGGGTGCCCTGACGGTCGTGATCTCGCCCCTTGTCGCGCTGATGGCTGACCAGGTGCAGGGGATGGAGCGGGCAGGGATTTCCTGTGCCGTGACGATCAACGGCATGATGTCGATGCCAGAGCGGCAGGATGCGCTCGACAAGGTGCGCATGGGCGATGCGGGCATTCTCATCATCTCGCCCGAGCAGCTGCGCAGCACGTCGATCCGTTCGGTCCTGGCCCAGCGGGAGGTCGGGTTTTGGGTTGTTGACGAGGCGCATTGCGTCTCGAAATGGGGACATGATTTCCGGCCCGATTACCGCTATCTCGGGCGCTTCATTCGCGAGTTTTCCGGCGATCAGACGCCCGCGCCCATCACCTGTCTTACAGCAACCGCCAAGCCCGAGGTGGTGGCCGATATCGTCGAACATTTCCGAACGCGCCTTGGCGTAGATCTGATGACGCTGGATGGTGGGGCATCGCGCCCGAACCTGGCTTTTGCGGTCCGTCCCACGACCAAGGCCGAGAAGCTGGCGCATGTCCTGGCCACGATCGAGGAATTCCTGCCCTCCGACGGGCGGTCCGGGGCCGTCGTCTATTGCGCCTCGCGCAAGGAAACGCACCGCGTGGCCGAGTTCCTCGAGGCCCAGCGCCTGGATGCCGCCGCCTTTCATGCCGGGCTCGGGGCGGATGAGAAGAAGGAGGTGCAGGAAAGGTTCCGGGTGGGCGATCTGCGGGTGATCGCGGCGACCAATGCGTTCGGCATGGGGATAGACAAGCCCGACATCCGCCTCGTCGTTCATGCCGACATTCCCGGTTCGCTGGAAAATTACCTGCAGGAA
>PFEX01000042.1:11964-12520 GCA_002783145.1 Rhodobacteraceae bacterium CG17_big_fil_post_rev_8_21_14_2_50_65_11
CAGTGCCGCCCGCCGATGCCCCTCCGGTCCGCGCGAGCAAGCGCTACCTGAGCTTCGCGAGCAATGCCGCGCTGCACCGCGATCCGGCGC
Organism: Rhodobacteraceae bacterium CG17_big_fil_post_rev_8_21_14_2_50_65_11; assembly: GCA_002783145.1. Classification (GTDB taxonomy): domain Bacteria; phylum Pseudomonadota; class Alphaproteobacteria; order Rhodobacterales; family Rhodobacteraceae; genus Nioella. The sequence goes on from PFEX01000042.1 coordinate 12,055, forward strand.
GTTTCGCGCTGCTCTATCGCCTGCTCTGGCGGCTCCAGCGCAATCCGCGGATCATGGAGGACAAGGCCAATCCGGATGTCGGCCGCGTCGAGGAACTCGACAAGAACGTCCGGCGCGACAGCCACAAGATGCACGCCTTCGTCCGCTTCCGACAGGTCGAAGCAGAGGATGGCGAGCATTACGTCGCCTGGTTCGAGCCCGAGCATCACATCCTGCGCGCCAATGCGGGCTTCTTCCGGCGCCGGTTTGCGAGCATGCGCTGGTCGATCCTGACGCCGCAGGGCACGCTCCACTGGGATGGCGAGACCATGCGCGAAGGCCCGCCCGCGCAGAAGACCGACGCGCCGCACGGCGACCCGGTCGAGGACCTGTGGCGCACCTACTACGCGTCGATCTTCAATCCCGCGCGGCTGAAGGTGGGCGCGATGCTCTCCGAGATGCCGCGCAAGTATTGGAAGAATCTGCC
>PFEX01000173.1 GCA_002783145.1 Rhodobacteraceae bacterium CG17_big_fil_post_rev_8_21_14_2_50_65_11
AGATTGACGCCAATGCGCTTGCCGCCGCCTTCTGCGACGAAGGCACCCGCGCGCAGATTGCAAGGACACTGAAGAAAGGCACCTGATGCAGCACCTCACCATTGTCGAGCACCCGTTGGTGCAGCACAAGCTGACGCTGATGCGTGAAAAGCACACCTCGACCGCTGTGTTCCGACAGCTTTTGCGCGAAATCAGCCAGCTTCTGGCCTACGAGGTCACGCGCGAATTGCCAATGACCACCAAGCATATCGAGACGCCGTTGCGGTCGATGGATGCGCCGGTTCTGGCGGGGCGCAAGCTGGCGCTCATTTCGATCCTGCGGGCGGGCAACGGCTTGCTCGACGGGATGCTGGAACTGATCCCCTCCGCCCGTGTCGGCTTCGTCGGGCTTTACCGGGACGAGGCGACGCTGAAGCCGGTCCAATATTACTTCAAGGTGCCCGAGGAACTGGGCGAACGCATGGTGATCGCGGTCGATCCGATGCTGGCCACCGGCAACAGTTCCGTCGCCGCCATCGACCTGCTGAAAGAGGCCGGCGCACACGATATCCGCTTCCTCTGCCTTCTGGCCGCGCCCGAGGGCGTCGCCCGCATGAACGAGGCGCACCCGGATGTTCCCATCGTCACCGCCGCGCTCGATAGCCATCTGAACGAAAAAGGATATATCGTGCCGGGGCTAGGGGATGCGGGTGATCGCATGTTCGGCACGAAATAAGGTATCCCCCCCCCTTTACCTGCCGCCAATCCTCTGCCAGTGTTTCCCTCACAGCAATGGGGGTTGTCTGGTATGTTTTTGCGGAGTGTTTCCGGTCTGGCGCTTGGCCTGTGTCTTGCGCTGCCCGCCTTGTCACAAACCGTCGCCAGCCTTGGCGGCCCTGCGGAATTGCCGCCCGAGAGTTTCCCGGGCGAGCAATTCGTCGATAGCCGTGGCTGCGTGTTCATCCGTGCCGGCTATGGCGGGCAGGAAACCTGGGTTCCGCGCGTCAGCCGCGACCGGCAGCCGCTTTGCGGATATGCTCCGACATTCGGGGCAGACGGGGGGACCGCTGTCGCTGCTGCGCCGAACCCGCGTCCAGACCCGTCGCCCACGCAAGCGCCTCAGCCCGGTCGCAATGCGGTCGAGGTCGTGATCGACGTTCCGCAACCGGCCACGCGCCCGACCGCGCCGGCGCCGAGCGCGCAACGCCCGACCACCGTCGCCGCGACCCCGGCCCCCGCCGCGCGCCCGACCACCGTCGCCGCGCGCCCGGCTCCGCAACCGGCGCGTCGCGTTGTCAGCTGCCAGGGCCTGCCCGGCGGCGCGGCGCAGTACATGCAAGGCAGCGATGTGCGTTGCGGCCCGCAGGCCAACCACCCCTCGCCGGGGGGGCAGCTGCGTCGTACCGCGCCTGCCGCCGCAGCCGATAACAGGGACTTGCAGTTGACGGCTGTTGTCATCCCTGACGGCTATCGCCCGGCATGGGATGACGGACGCCTCAATGCGGCGCGCGGCCTGCCGAACGCGACGCCCGAGGGCGATGCCCGGATGGCCCGCTATTGGACTGAAACCGTGCCGCGCGAAGCAGTGCCGATAGATCCGGCCGCCGATGGTGTGCCCGTTGGCTACTCCACCGCTGCCCCGGTGGTGACCCGGTCCTCATCCAACCCGCAGATCGCCGCCCCGGCCGCCGCCAACGAAGCGCCGACCCTTCATGTGCCGCGCGGGCACCGGTATGTCGAAATTGCCCGCTACTCCGAGCGCGGCAATGCCGACGCAGCGCGGGCGCAGTTGCAGCGGCAGGGTGTGGCGACGCAGCTTGGCGGTGTCGCTCGGGGCGACGCCTATGGCAGCTACGTCGTGCTCGCCGGTCCGTTTGACGATCCGCAAGCCCTTGCCGGCACGCTGATACGGGCGCGGGGGCTTGGCTATGGCGGCGCGGTGACACGGTAGGCGCGATGCCTCATTCGCCGCAGATCTGTTGCGCGGCAATCCACGTTTGATCGGTGATCAACCGGGCGCGAAGGCGGCCGCGCATCGGGTCGCCCTCGATCAGGTCCAGAACGCTTTCCCCGGTAATGTCGAGGGCATAGGCATAGGGTTCCGAACTGATCCCGGCGCGTTCGAAGCGTGCCAGCAGCGCCTCATCCGCGACCGGAACCGGGGGCGTGGTCAGCAAGTGGGTGGCATGATCGCGCAGGTGGCTCTCGTCGATCTCGCCAGTGGTCAGCAGGTGGAAGGTGGCGATCAGTCCCACCTCGTCGAGAAGCCGCAGGACAGGGTCCGTGCGATCCCGCCGCACGGCCTCGGCCAGCAGGAAACCGGCCATGATTTCAGGGGTTTCATAGTCCTCGACAATGGATCGGTTGAGGACAAGGATATTGCCCGGAAGGTGCGCAGTCACCTGCGCGGTGGAAGGCAGGACAACGATCTGCGGCGCCCCCGGCCCGAACACGGCCCGTGACAGGTCGCGCACCGCCGCGATGCCGGCGGGGTTGGTGCAGGGGCGCCCAGTGAGGGGGACCATGGTGGCGAGGAGGCGACTGCCGAGGGCGTTTCGGCTGGCATCGGGGAGCATGGCGGCTGTTTGCCGGGTCAGCGCACCGGGCAGCCAGAGCGCCGCCAGAAGCGCAATGACAACCACCGCGACCGCCACTATCCAATGCCGCAAACGCCCCGGATGCGGGCGCCGCCGTTCGATCACGCCAAGCACGCGGGTCAGCGCGTCGATCATCTCGGGGTCCGAGATTTCCAGCTCTTCGTCGGCCACGGCGTCGGGCGCATAGAGCGCCGGAATCCTGCCTGGATTCAAACGATTGACCGCCGGAAGCGACCAGTGCGCCAGGGCCGTTTCGGACATCGTGGAGATCGTCAGCGTGGCATCGCCAAGCGAAACCAGAACCTCCCGGCGCTGGCTGTCCTGGGTTTCCCGCCAGAGCCCGGTGCTTTCCAGTCTCTGGTATTCGGTAAGCGCGGTCATGCCCGATTTTGCCTCGTTTTGAGGATCAGGATACCGGATGCGGACGCATTGCTCAACTGATGCCTGACGCTGAAAATCCACCCAAATCAGGGGGGTGTCCTGCGTGCCCCTCTCCCTGTGCACCCTGTCTGCAAGGATCGTGCGGCGCGCCGGTGTGGCGTGGGGCGTCTGTTGCGCACCCCGCCGCTCAGGGCGCGTTGCGTTGCGCGGGATCGCGCGTGAAGGCGCCGGGCCGGTCCGCCACCCCCTCGGCGCGTTGGCGGCTTGCGGCCTCGGCCCACCAGGCAAGCTGCTGGAAACCGCGGTCGAGATAGTCGTTCCAGCGGGCAGCCCCCACGCCGGGCGCGTAGCCGCCCTTGGCATCGAACACGTCCTGCGCCTTGGGCACATGGATCATCGCCGAGACGGGCAGGCAGCCAAGCTCGGCCAGGAAAGTGCGCATGTTCACCGCCGCCCGCGCGCCACCCCATTGGCCGGCGGAATATGTCGCGATCAGGCTTGGTTTCCACGCGTAGAGCGAGCTGCCGAAATGGTTGAGAAGATGCGCCAGGGCCGGGCTCATGGAATGGTTGTATTCGGGACTGACCATCACGTAGCCATCCGCCGCCGCGATCCGGCCCGCCAGATCGTCGAGCGGGGCCGGCGCCGTGCCCTGCGCATGGGCGAAATGCGGCTTGAAGGCGCCGCCAAGGTCGAAATCCAGCGGGTCGATCAGGTTGACGGTGTGGCCCTGCGACGCAAGCCGCACGACGCAGGCCCGTGCCACCCGAAGGCCAAGCCGCGCAGGTCGGGGCGGGGTGCTGTCGCGTACCGATCCGAGAAACACCAGAAGGTCGAGGGCGGGGGGGGTCGTGGACATGTCAGGCCGCGAAGCCGAACGTGTCGGGTCGGGCGCGGTCCCAGTACTTGGCGAAGGCAGGATGGGTGACCTCGCCCCGGTGCAACTCGCCCGGTTCAAGCCAAAGGTACTGGCTGGCGGCGGACCGCACCTCGCGGCTGCTGACCCGGATCATCAGGTGATGCGGGGTGAAATCGCGCGGGCTGTGCAGGCCGGAGGATTCTACCGCTTCCTTGAGGGCGATCATGGTGTTGCGGTGAAAATTGGCGACTCGGACGTACTTGTCTTCCACCACCAATGCCTTGTAGCGGCCGGGGTCTTGCGTGGTGACACCGGTGGGGCATTTGCCCGAATGGCAGACCTGCGCCTGGATACAGCCGACCGCGAACATGAAGCCGCGCGCGATGTTGCAGCCATCGGCGCCGAGCGCAAACATGCGGCACAGGTCGAAGGCGCTGATCAGCTTTCCCGAAGCGATGAGCTTGATGCGGTCGCGCAACCCGATCCCGACAAGCGTGTTATGCGCCAGCATCAGCCCCTCGCGGATCGGCGCACCCTTGTGGTCGGCGAACTCGGCGGGGGCCGCACCTGTGCCGCCCTCGGCGCCGTCGATGGTGATGAAATCGGGTGTGATGCCTGTGGCCTCGAACGCCTTGGCCATGGCGAAAAACTCCCACGGGTGGCCGACGCAAAGCTTGATGCCGACGGGCTTGCCGCGCGCGAGGTCACGCAGCCGGGCGATGAAGGCGCACAGGCCTTCGGGCGTGGTGAACTCGGAATGTCCCGGTGGGCTGTTGCAGTCTTCGCCCGCCTTGACGCCACGCGCCTCTGCGATGGCCTCGGTCACCTTTGCGCCGGGCAGGATGCCGCCATGGCCCGGCTTGGCGCCTTGGGACAGCTTGATCTCGATCATTTTCACTTGCGCATCGGCGGCGGTTTCGGCGAATTTTTCCGGGTTGAAGGCGCCTTCGGCCGTGCGGCAGCCGAAATAGCCCGAGCCGACCTGCCAGATCAGATCGCCGCCATGTTTGCGGTGAAAGCGCGAGATCGAGCCTTCGCCGGTGGTATGGGCAAAGCCGCCGCGTTTCGCGCCCCGGTTGAGCGCCTCGATCGCGTTGGGCGACAGCGCGCCATAGGACATGCCCGAGATATTGAGCGGCGAGCTGTCATAGGGTTGGGTGCAATCCGGTCCGCCGATGGTCACGCGGAAGTCGTGGCCGTCGAGATGTGTGGGGGCCATGGAATGGTTGATCCATTCATGGCCGATCTCGTTCACGTTGCGCAGCGTGCCGAAGGGGCGCAGCCCCTCGATCCCCTTGGCGCGGCGGTAGACAAGGGCGCGCTGTTCGCGCGAATAGGGCGTTTCCTCATGGTCGCTTTCGAGGAAATACTGCCGGATCTCGGGGCGGAAATGTTCGAACAGGAAGCGCAGCCGCGCCGAGACGGGATAGTTGCGCAGCACCGCGCGGCGGGTCTGGAAACGGTCGTACAGCCCGATGGCGGCGACGGGGCCGAAGACAAGGGCGGCAAGTCCGCCCCAGAGCGGCACCCAGACCGCAAGGGCGAGGCTGGCGAGCGTGAGCGCGACGAACAGGATCAGCGGAATGTAACGCAACGGCCCCTCCCTTGGTCGGGCGCCGCGGGGCGGCGGCGCTGATGTGCAGGGTTGCCGCTTTTGCCCGGCGGATCAAGCGTGGTGTTGCGGGGCGGCGATGGACGGCGGCGGATCGAGGATGGCCGGTGGCGGGGGGTGCCAGTTGGGGCAAGCCGCGCATTGCCGGGCCGCGGTTCGGCGATCCGGTGTTGGGGCTGCGCGCTTTATGGTGGTCAAGTCCGCGCGAAACATGAGCCTTGCACCAAGACCAGCCAAATCGCCGTGCCGGGGGGCGGCCCGGCGATGCGCGGCGGCCTGCGGCCTTGATTCCGCGCGGGGTATTGCCCACCCCACATCCCTCGCCGCAGTTCCCCTCGCTTTCCCAAATCGCTGCCCCGTGCGGGCGGGTCATGCCGGAGGCATACCTCTGGCATGACCGATCGCGCGGCCGGCTACGCCCTTGATTCTGCGCGGGGCGCGCATTGCCCGACCGTTCTTCGTCCGCATGTCAGATTTCCGCCGCCAGCTTGCGCAGCTCGAATTTCTGGATCTTGCCGGTAGAGGTCTTGGGAAGCTCCTGGAACACGACGTGTTTGGGGGTCTTGAACCCGGCAAGGCGTTGGCGGGAAAAGGTGATGATCTCTTCCTCCGCCGCCGACGCCCCGGTTTTCAGTTCCACGAAGGCGCAGGGCACCTCGCCCCATTTCGCATCGGGCTTGGCGACCACGGCACAGAGCATCACCGCCGGGTGGTGCATCAGCGCGCCCTCGACCTCGACCGAGCTGACATTCTCGCCGCCGGAGATGATGATGTCCTTGGCGCGGTCGGTGATCTGCACGTAGGTATCGGGGTGCTGGACGGCGATGTCGCCGGAATGGAAGTAACCGCCCTTGAACGCCTCCGCCGTGGCGCGGGGGTTCTTGTAATAGCCCTTCATCACCGAATTGCCGCGGATCATGATCTCGCCCGCCGTTTCGCCGTCCATCGGCACCGGTGCCATGGTGTCATCCATCACCACGATGGGTTCCATGTTGGGCAGGCCGACGCCTTGGCGGGCCTTGATCGTGGCGCGGTCCACCTGCGTCAGCGCCCCCCAGTCTTCCTCTTTCCAGACGCATTCGGTGGCGTGGCCATAGGTTTCGGTGAGGCCATAGACCTGCGTGACGTTGAAGCCCATCGTTTCGATCGCGGCCAGTGTCGCGGCGGCGGGGGGGGCGCCTGCGGTGAACACCTCGACGGTGTGATCGAAAGCGCGGCGGTCTTCCGGCGTGGCGTTGACGATGGCGCTGAGAACGATGGGCGCGCCGCCGAAATGGGTCACGCCCTCATCGGCGATGGCGTCGTAGATCGCCTTGGCGGTCACGTCGCGGCAGCACACGAGGGTGCCGCCAAGCGCCGGGATCATCCAGCCATGGCACCACGTGTTGCAGTGAAAGAAGGGCACGATGGTCAGTAGCCGGGGATAGAGCGTCATGCGCCACGAAATCGGCGTACCCATGGTGATGAGGTAGGCGCCGCGGTGGTGGTAGACGACGCCCTTGGGCCGCCCGGTGGTGCCGGACGTGTAGTTGAGCGCGAGGCTTTCCCATTCGTCCTCGGGCCAGATCCACGCGAA
>PFEX01000222.1:0-7074 GCA_002783145.1 Rhodobacteraceae bacterium CG17_big_fil_post_rev_8_21_14_2_50_65_11
CGATCCGGCCCTTGAAGGTCAGCCGCGCATCGACCCAGGCGATTTCCGCGGCGCCCCAGGCGGCGATCTGGTCGAAATGGTAGAACCCCATCTCGTTCAGCATGCCTTCCAGCTTCGGCCCGACGCCGGTGATCTTCTTGAGGTCATCCGCCGCGCGCCCGGCGCGGGGGGCAGACAGGCGCTCCGGCTCTGTTTCCGCGACCTCTGCGGGCGCCTCATCGGCCGCCGCCTCTTCGGCCGGCGCGGCAGCCGCGTCGGACATCGCCGCAACCGGGGCCGCCCCGGCCTCATCCGTCCCGCCCGATTGCTTGCCCCACGGCGCCAGCAGCGGCACCTCCGTGCCGTCGATGCGCTTCACCGTGTCGCCAATATCTGTAGCCCGCCGCGCCGAGGCGTTCAGCGGGTCGCGCCCGGCCTCGTATTCGGTCAGCGAGGTCAGCCCGCCCGCCGGTTCCGAGGCATAGCGGCCGTTCTGCGGCCCCGGCGTCGGCACCCGGCCAGCAGCCAGTTCATCCAGCAGCCAGGCGAATTTCTCTGCCGTCAGATCCTCGTAATAGTCCTTGCCAATCTGCACCATCGGCGCGTTGGCGCATGACCCGAGGCATTCGACCTCTTCCCACGACAGCTTGCCATCCGCCGACAGCGTGTGCGGCTCGGCGGCGATCTTGTCGCGGCAGACGGCGATCAGATCCTCGGCGCCGCAGATCATGCAGCTCAGCGTGCCACAGATCTGCACATGCGCGATGCTGCCCACCGGCTGCAACTGGAACATGAAATAGAAGGTCGCCACTTCCAGCGCACGGATATAGTCCATGCCCAGCATCTCGGCCACGTATTCGATCGCTGGCCGGGTCAGCCAGCCTTCCTGTTCCTGCGCGCGCCACAAAAGCGGGATGATCGCCGAGGCCTGTCGCCCCTCGGGATACTTGGTGATCTGCGCCCGCGCCCATGCGAGGTTGGCGGGGGTGAAGGCAAAACTTTCGGGCTGGTCTTGGTAGAGGCGGCGAAGCATTAGCTGGCTCCTTCGGTCACGCGGGCGGCGGCGGCGATGGCAAGCGCCACCGTGGACAGCACGCCCGAGATCGTGTGTTTCATGTGCGCATGCCCGGACCGGGCATAGATAACGCCATCGGCAAAGCCCATGAAGGCGCAGACGGCAAAGAGGACGATCAGCACGTTGAGATCGCCGTAGATCGTGAAGACCAGCGCCAGCACCGCGAAGGCGGCATAGCGGTCGGCCATGACGAGCGGCAGCTTCTCGACCCGATGCGTTGTCTGCGCCAGCCCACGGGCCGGATCGGTCCAGAAGGCCAGCGACAGGGCACCGAGGATCAACACCGTGACCCCGCCGCAGATCGTGGTGAGAAGCGTCAGGCTCACCGGTCAATCTCTCCGAACACCACGTCCAACGACCCGATGATGGAGGCCACATCAGCCAGCTGGTGGCCAGTCGCGACATGGTCCATCGCCTGCAGGTGCAGGTAGCCCGGCGCGCGGATCTTGGCCTTGTAGGGGCGGTTGGTGCCATCGGCGACAAGGTAGACGCCGAACTCGCCCTTGGGTGCCTCGACGGCGGCGTAGACCTCGCCCTTGGGGACATGGAAGCCCTCTGTATAGAGCTTGAAGTGATGGATCAACGCCTCCATCGAGGTCTTCATCTCGCCCCGGTGCGGCGGCGTGATCTTGCCGCGCGCCAGCACGTCGCCCTGCCCGTCCGGTGCGCGCAGCTTCACGATGGCCTGCTCGATGATGCGGACCGATTGGCGCATTTCCTCCATCCGCACAAGGTAGCGATCGTAGCAGTCGCCGTTCTTGCCCACGGGGATCTGGAAGTCGAACTCGTCGTAGCATTCATAGGGCTGCGCGCGGCGCAGGTCCCACGCCATGCCAGAGCCGCGCACCATGACGCCGGAAAACCCCCAGTCGAGAACCTCCTGCTCGCTCACCACCCCGATATCGGCATTGCGTTGCTTGAAAATGCGGTTTTCCGTCAGCAGGCCGTCGATATCATCGAGCTTCCCCGGAAAATGCCCGGCCCAGTCCTCGATATCGTCGAGCAGGTCGGGCGGCAGATCCTGGTGCACCCCCCCGGGCCGGAAATACGCCGCGTGCAGCCGCGCCCCGCAGGCCCGTTCGTAGAAGATCATCAGCTTCTCGCGTTCCTCGAAGCCCCATAGCGGCGGCGTCAGCGCGCCGACATCCATCGCCTGCGTGGTCACGTTGAGCAGATGGCTCAGAATGCGCCCGATCTCGCAATAAAGCACCCGGATCAGGCTCGCCCGGCGCGGCACCTCGATGCCGGTCAGTTTCTCGATGGCGAGGCACCAGGCATGTTCCTGGTTCATCGGCGCCACGTAATCCAGCCGGTCGAAATAGGGCAGGTTTTGCAGGTAGGTCCGGCTTTCCATCAGTTTCTCGGTGCCGCGATGCAAGAGGCCGATATGCGGGTCGCAGCGTTCGACGATCTCGCCGTCAAGCTCCAGCACCAGCCGCAGCACGCCATGCGCCGCCGGGTGTTGCGGTCCGAAGTTGATGTTGAAATTCCGGATCTTCTGTTCGCCCGTCAGGGCGTCCTCGAAGCCTTTGCCGCCATCCATCATGCCAGCGCCTCCATGTTATCCGTCCAGCGGGCAGGCAGCGGGCCCAGTACCCGCGCCACCGCATTGTATTGAGGGGCCAGCCACGCCATCGCGCGGGCGCGCTGCGCCTCGGTCATCGTCAGGTCCGCGCCCGCCAGCACCCGCGCGTCCAGCTTCGCGGGCGCCTCGGACAAGCCCAGAAAGCCACAAAGCCGCGCCAATGTCTCGGGCTGGAACAGCGTCTCGTAAAACCCTGTGAACACCCGAGCCGGGTTCACCGCCGCGTTCAGCCGCGCAAGCGTTCCGACATAGTCGCAGCGCGCCGCCATCGTCCGGTCGCCACCATCCAGCACCTTGTCGAGCAGCGCCGCCGCCGCCACGGTCATATCCTCGCCCCTGCGCATCACCGCCATGCGGATGTTCGACCACAGCCTGTCCAGCGGGTCGCGCATCAGGAAAACGAATCGCGTCACCGGCGCCAGCCCGGCCATGCGGGCGAAAGACGGCTCCGACAGGGTCGCATAGGCCGGGGTGATGTCGCCCACCACCCGCGCACCGCCCGCGTCGTGACCCAGAAACGCAAGGTAGCCCGCATCGTTGCGCCCCTCGCGGATGACGCTCATCCAGCCGGTATACGCCCAGATCTCTCGCTGCAACCGCCGGTCGAGGCCGGCATCGCCGGTCGGCAGACGCAACTTGCGGCGCCGACGCTCGCGGCTCATGCGGCTCATCTGCCGCGCAAACTTTCCGGTCTCGCAGGTGTCGAAATAATGCAACTCCTTCACCGCGGGCAGGCGCACCTCCGGGTGCGCCGCAAGGTAGCGGTAAAGCCAGGTGGTCCCCGCCTTCGCCGCGCCGATCCCGTAAAGAAGCGTTGCCTGTGTCATCCGCCCGATCAGCCTTTCGCGGCCTCGGGCTTCTCGTCGCCCGGCAGGATGTAATCGGCGCCTTCCCAGGGGCTCATGAAATCGAACTGGCGATATTCCTGCACCAGCTTGACCGGCTCGTAGACCACACGCTTGAGGGCCTCGTCATAGCGGACTTCGGTATAGCCGGTGGTCGGGAAATCCTTGCGCAACGGATGACCGCGAAAGCCGTAATCGGTCAGGATGCGGCGCAGGTCAGGGTGGCCCGAGAAGAGGATGCCATACATATCGTATACCTCCCGCTCGAACCAGTTGGCCGCCGGGTAGACGCCGGTGATCGAGGGCACCACGTCGTCCTCGCGCACCGCCGCCTTCACCCGGATGCGGTGGTTCTGGTACATCGACAGGACGTGCCAGACCATGTCGAATCGCTTCTCGCGGCTCGGGTAGTCAACCGCGGTGATGTCGATCAGGGTCGAGAATCGGCACGCCATGTCAGTCTTCAGGAAATCCATGAAAGCGGGGAACGCGGCCAGCGTGATCTCCACCGTCAGTTCGCCATGGGCAATCTCGGTGCCGAGAACAGCATCCCCCTTTTTCAGGGTGATCACCTCGGCCAGGTCTTGCAGCGCGTCATCGCTCATAACGGGTCTCCTCGGGGCGCGCGGCCCTCAGCGGGTGATGGTGCCGGTGCGGCGGATCTTGCGCTGCAATTGCAGCAGCCCGTAGAGCAGCGCCTCGGCCGTCGGCGGGCAGCCCGGCACGTAAAGGTCCACGGGAACGATCCGGTCACAGCCGCGCACAACGGAATAGCTGTAGTGATAGTAGCCGCCGCCATTGGCACAAGACCCCATCGAGATCACATATCGCGGCTCCGGCATCTGGTCATAGACCTTGCGCAGGGCCGGCGCCATCTTATTGGTCAGGGTGCCTGCCACGATCATCACGTCCGACTGGCGCGGGCTTGCGCGCGGCGCGATCCCGAAGCGTTCGGCATCGTAACGCGGCATCGAGGTGTGCATCATCTCGACGGCACAACAGGCCAGCCCGAAGGTCATCCAGTGCAGGCTGCCGGTGCGCGCCCAATTTATCAGGTCGTCGGCGGTGGTCAGAAGGAACCCCTTGTCCTGAAGCTCCGCGTTCAGGGTCTGGGTGGCAACGTCCTTGTCCGCGCCGGCGGTATTGGCCCCGGTCATCACTCCCATTCGAGCGCCCCTTTCTTCCATTCATAGGCAAAACCGATGGTCAGCACGGCGAGGAAGATCATCATCGACCAGAAACTGACATCCGACATCGTGGCGAAGGAAATACCCCACGGAAACAGGAACGCGATCTCGAGGTCGAAGATGATGAACAGGATCGACACGAGGTAGAACCGCACGTCGAATTTCATCCGCGCATCATCGAAGGCGTTGAAACCGCACTCATAGGCCGAAACCTTCTCGGGGTCCGGGTTGCGCACCGCCAGGATCACGGCGGCGAGGATCAGGACGATCCCCAGCGCGATGGCGAGGGCAAGAAAGATCAGAACGGGCGCATAGTCTCTCAGCAAGTCTTCCAAGGCTGGCTCCTTCGGCTCGCAGGCGCCGGATGCCCCGACGCGGGTCTGGTGCCGGCATTTCGATCCTGCGCGGCCCTTTGCATTGGTGTTTAGTGCCGCACCGCGCGGGGGTCAACCGAACCCGGTCATCTCGCAGCCGCTCGAAGCGGGAAAAATCACCTCGGCCCTGCCCACACCACCTCGCCCGACGCCTGCGGCGGGGCTTTCATCTTGGCAAAGATACCTTGGGGGACGCCGCAAGGCGCGGGGGCAGCGCCCTCCGGCCGATGCAGCCGTCGCGACGCTGTCCACGACGCGCCCGTGCCGATGAGCGGCAGCGAAGAGGCGCGCGGGTCGGCGCGCGAAAGCGCGGCGAAACCGCACTTGGTCTGCACCGGGGTGCACGGCGGGCGGGGTGCACGCCCGGTGCACGCAGGACACCCCACGTTCGTCGCCCCCGAAAGCGCATCGCAGTACCGCTCAGTTCTCCTGCCAGCCCGGCTTGCGCTTTTCGAAAAACGCCGCCACCCCCTCCGGCGCCTCGTCACTTTCCCATGCATCAACCAGCGCGTCGATGGTCATCGCCACCACTGAATCATCCACCCGCGGCTCCAGTTTCGCGACCAGTTGCTTGGCCCGCGCCACCGCCCCCGGCGCGCAGGAAAGGTAGGGCTCGATCTCGGCCTCCACCGCCGCGTCAAGGTCGTGCGGCGCGACCGCCCGCGCCAGCAAGCCAAGCGTAACGGCCTCATCCGACCCGAAAATCCGCGCCGACATGAAGACCCGCCGCGCCCGCGCCGCGCCCATGCGCGCCACCACGTAAGGCCCGATCGTGGCCGGGATCAGCCCCAGCCGGGTTTCCGTCAACCCGAAGCGTCCGCCCTCGACGCCAATAGCCACGTCACAGACCGACATCATCCCGACACCGCCGCCGAAGGCCTGGCCCTGCACCCGCCCGATCAGCGGTTTCGGCATCCGGTCGAGCGCGCCCAGCATCTCGGCCAGCTTGCGCGCCTCGGCGGCCCGCGTCGCACCGTCGGCCCCCATCTGCTCTTTCATCCATGCAAGATCGCCCCCCGCGCAAAAGCTCTTGCCGCTCCCCGTCAGCACCACCACCCGCACCGCCGGATCGCGGCCCAGCCGGTCCGCCGCCTCGGTCAGTTCCGCGATCATCTGCGCCGAGAGCGCGTTGTGCTTGTCCGGCCGGTCCAGCATGAGCACGGCCACCCCGCGCCCGTCCACGGAAATATCAATGGCTTCCACGTGTTACCCTTTCCTGATCGCCCGCGCCATGGCAGCTGCCTCGGCCAGAACATCCGTGTCGAGCCCGTGCTCAAAGCCCAGTTCCGCCAGCCGCGCGGCCACCGCTTCGGTGGCGACATTACCCGCCGCGCCCGGCGCATAGGGGCAGCCGCCGAGCCCGCCCACGGCGGCATCGAACACCCGCAAACCGCGCGCCAAAGCCACCTCGACATTGTCGAGCGCCCGCCCGCTCGTGTCGTGGAAATGCCCGGCCAGATCCTCCGGCGCGCAGCATTCCAGCACTGCGGTCAGCATCGCGTCCACAGTTTCCGGCCGCCCCTGCCCGATCGTGTCGCCGAGCGAGATCTCGTAGCAGCCCATGTTGCGCAAGGTCGCGGCCACGCGGGCGACATCCTCCGACGGCACCGGCCCGTCGAAGGGGCAATCGGTCACGCAGGAAATGTAACCGCGCACCGGGATGCCATCGGCCTTGGCCGCCTGCGCCACCGGCACGAAGCGGGTAATGCTTTCCTCGATGGTGGCGTTGATATTGGCCTTTGAAAACCCTTCCGAGGCCGAGGCAAAGATCGCGATCTCGTCGGCTCGCGCCGCTTTGGCGCGTTCATAGCCTTGCATGTTCGGGGTCAGCGCAGCGTAGGACACACCCGGCACGCGTCGGATCCCGGCCAGAACGTGCGCCGAATCAGCCATCTGCGGCACCCATTTGGGGCTGACGAAGCTCGCCACCTCGATCCGGTGAAAACCGGCGCGGCCAAGGCAGTCAATGAGCGCCACCTTTTCCGCCGTCGGGATCTGGCGCTTTTCGTTCTGCAACCCGTCGCGCGGG
>PFEX01000222.1:7150-8015 GCA_002783145.1 Rhodobacteraceae bacterium CG17_big_fil_post_rev_8_21_14_2_50_65_11
CATTCCCGTCACGCGATCTGACCAAGCGCGTGAACCTCGATCTCGCGCACCATCTCGGGGCGCGTCCGCGCGCTGTGTCGGGCAAGCGCGTCGCCCGCCATGTGCACGTCCCAATCGGCGCGGCTGGCCCATTCCTCGACGAACACCAGAACCGTCGGATCGTCTTCGGACTGGGTCAGGTCGTAGCGCAGGCAGCCTGGTTCCTGCCGCACCTCCGCCACCATGATCCGCATCGAGGCGACAAGCTCTTCCAGTGTTTCGGGTGCCGCCTTGATGCGGGCGATCACGTGTAGGATATCAGCCATGTCAGGCTCCTTCCTCGTTCTCCCGGGCCGGGTAGAACGCTTGTTTGTAGAGCTTTTCCTGCGCCTCGGTGGGCCGCGACAACAGAAATCCGATCCGCGCCGTGATCCGTTCATACCACGCCGACAGCGCCGGGAAAGCGTCGAGCGTTGCAAAATGGCGTCCCATGTAGACCGCCTGCCCGACGCCGATATCCGCCGCCGAGAACCCGGAGGACAGCAGATGTTCCCGCCCCTGCAAGCGCGCCTCGATCGCAGTGTAGCATTTTTCCAGCCGCCTGGCTTCCAGCTTCATCAGGACGGGGCTGCGCATGGAATCGTCGCGCAGCATGATGTGCTGCTGTGTCAGGATCGCGCAATGCTGGCTGATCGTTTCCGCGAAATGCACCCAGATCAGCCACGCCGCGCGGTCCGGGCTGCCCGGTGCACGGCCCATGCCGGCCTCAGGAAAGCGTTCGCACAAAAGTTCCGCGATGGCTCCGGATTCCCACCAGCAATCGCCGTCGATTTCCAATGCAGGCACCCGACCCACCGGGTTCTTGCACAGGTAGTCCTCGGACCGC
>PFEX01000222.1:8083-8278 GCA_002783145.1 Rhodobacteraceae bacterium CG17_big_fil_post_rev_8_21_14_2_50_65_11
CCGCATGGACCGGCTCTGCGGGACGTGGTGCAGCCGGATCATGCCCCGTCCTCCTCCTCGTCCTCCTCCTCCTCCAGACGGATCAGCGCAAACCCCTCGTCCACCTGCTGCCCGGCCTCGGCCATCACCTCGGCAATCACCCCGTCGCGCCAGGCGGTCAGCGTGTGCTCCATCTTCATCGCTTCCAGAACGGCC
>PFEX01000222.1:8412-8622 GCA_002783145.1 Rhodobacteraceae bacterium CG17_big_fil_post_rev_8_21_14_2_50_65_11
CTCGTGGAGCATCCCGTCGACCTCGACCCGAAACCGGCCCGCGTCCAACGTCTCCACCGCCGCCGTCAGCCGCTCGCCGCGATACCCGAAACGCGCGACCTGCCGCATTGATGCCCAGAGGCTGAACCCCTGCAACGGCGCAGCCGCCGTGTGCAGCCCCAGCACTCCGAGCGCAGCCAGCGCCCGGCTGCGCGAACAGGCGACCGGATC
>PFEX01000222.1:8681-12403 GCA_002783145.1 Rhodobacteraceae bacterium CG17_big_fil_post_rev_8_21_14_2_50_65_11
CGCGAATCCCTCATGCCGCGCAAGCGCCCGCAGAAAGGCAAGGTTGGTCACGCAGCCCGCCACCTCGGTGCCCGCAAGAGCATGGTCGAGCCGCTTCAGCGCCACGTCCCGCGTCGGGCCATGCACGATGACCTTGGAAATCATCGGGTCGTACCACGGGCTGATCACATCGCCGGCCCGCACCCCGGTATCGCAGCGCACGCCCTCGGGGAACTGCAGATGCGCCAGCGTTCCGGTCGCGGGCAGGAACCCCTTGGGCACATCCTCGGCATAAAGCCGCGCCTCGAATGCATGGCCGGTGATCGTCAGGTCGTCCTGCCGCGCGGGCAGGGCCTCGCCGGCCGCGACGCGCAACTGCCACTCGACGAGGTCAACGCCGGTAATGGCCTCGCTCACCGGGTGTTCGACCTGAAGCCTTGTGTTCATTTCCATGAACCAGAACCCCTCCGGGCGCAGCCCCTGCGACCCGTCGACGATGAACTCCACCGTGCCGGCACCGCTGTAGCCGATCGCCTCTGCCGCGCGCACCGCCGCCTGCCCCATGGCGGCCCGCATCTCGGCGGTCATGCCCGGCGCGGGCGCCTCCTCGATCACCTTCTGGTGGCGGCGTTGCAGCGAGCAATCGCGCTCGAAAAGGTGCACCGCGCGCGTGCCGTCGCCGAAGACCTGCACCTCGATGTGGCGCGGCTTCTCGATGAATTTCTCGACCAGCACGGCGTCATTGCCGAAAGCGGTCTTCGCCTCGCCCATGGCGCTCTCCAGCGCCTGCGGAAACTGCGCCGGGTCGTCGACCTTGCGCATGCCCTTGCCGCCGCCGCCCGCCACTGCCTTGATCAGCACCGGGTAGCCAATCGCATCGGCGGCACCCGACAGGTGCTCGGGGTCCTGGTTTGGCCCGTGATAGCCCGGAACGACCGGCACCCCGGCCTCCTCCATCAAGTGCTTGGCCGCGTCCTTCAGGCCCATCTTCCGGATCGCTTCCGCCGAGGGCCCGATAAAGGTCAGCCCCGCCGCCGTCACCGCCGCCACGAAATCGGGGTTCTCGGACAGAAAGCCATAACCGGGATGAATCGCCTGCGCCCCCGTGGCCTTTGCAGCGGCGATGATCGCCCCCCCCCTGAGATAACTTTCCGAGGGCGCCGAGCCGCCGATATGCACCGCCTCGTCAGCCATCGCCACGTGACGCGCGCCCGCGTCGGCATCGGAAAATACCGCTACCGTGCGCAGCCCCATGGCGCGGGCCGTGTCGATCACCCGGCAGGCGATCTCGCCGCGATTGGCAATGAGGATCTTGTCAAACATCTCGCACCTCTCTCGCAGCCCGATGCGCTTCTTCTTGGGTCAAGTACTCTCGGGGGAGCGCGAGGGGGCAGACAGCCCCCTCGCACGGGTCGGCGCCGCAGGCGACGAAACCGTCCCGGTGTGTGACCGCCCCCCTCACATCCGGAACACGCCGAAGCGCGTCTCTTCAATCGGGGCGTTCAGCGCCGCCGAGAGCGACAGGAACAGCACCTCCCGCGTTTTCCGAGGGTCAATGACCCCATCGTCCCACAGCCGCGCCGAGGCATAGAGCGGGTGGCTCTGGTGCTCGAACATCTCCAGCGTCGGACGCTTGAACTCCGCCTCTTCCGCATCGGACCACGTGCCGCCTGCCCGTTCGATCGCGTCGCGTTTCACAGTGGCCAGTACGCCCGCGGCCTGCGCACCGCCCATCACGGAGATGCGGCTGTTCGGCCATGTCCACAGGAACCGGGGCGAATAGGCCCGCCCCGCCATGCCGTAATTGCCCGCACCGAAGGAGCCGCCCACCAACATGGTGATCTTGGGCACCTTCGTGGTCGCCACCGCCGTCACCATCTTGGCGCCGTGGCGCGCGATCCCCTCGGCCTCGTATTTGCGGCCCACCATGAAACCGGTGATGTTCTGCAAGAAGACCAGCGGAATGTTGCGCTGGCTGCACAGCTCGATGAAATGGGCGGCCTTGGCGGCGCTTTCGCTGTAGAGCACGCCGGTATTGGCCACGATCCCCACGGGGCAACCCATGACATGGGCAAAGCCGCAGATGATGGTCTCGCCGAAGCGGGCCTTGAACTCGTCGAAGCGGGACCCGTCGACGACGCGGGCGATGACCTCGCGGATGTCGTAAGGCGTGGTCAGGCTGGCAGGCACCACGCCAAGGATCTCTTCAGGGTCATAGGCCGGATCCTCGGGGCTCTGCCAATCCACGGTCAGCGGTTTGCGGCGATTCAGCCCTGCCACCGCCTGCCGCGCAAGGGCGAGCGCGTGGGCGTCATCCTCGGCAAGGTAATCGGCCACGCCGGACAGACGCGTGTGCACGTCGCCGCCGCCCAGATCCTCGGCCGTCACCACCTCGCCCGTCGCGGCCTTCACCAGCGGCGGGCCGGCCAGGAAGATCGTGCCCTGCTCGCGCACGATGATGGTGACATCGGACATCGCCGGCACGTAGGCGCCGCCCGCCGTGCAGCTTCCCATCACGACCGCGATCTGCGCGATGCCCTTGGCCGACATGTTGGCCTGGTTGTAGAAGATGCGCCCGAAATGGTCGCGGTCGGGGAAAACCTCGTCCTGCTGCGGCAGGTTGGCGCCGCCACTGTCCACCAGGTAGATGCAGGGCAGGTTGTTCGCTTCGGCGATCTCCTGCGCGCGCAAGTGTTTCTTGACGGTGATCGGATAGTAGGTGCCGCCCTTCACGGTGGCGTCGTTGCACACCACCATCACCTCCCGGCCCTTCACCCGGCCGATCCCGGCGATCACTCCGCCGCCGGGTGCAGCGCCGTCATACATGCCGTGGCCTGCGGTCGCGCCCACCTCGAGGAACGGCGAGCCGGGGTCGAGCAGGTTCGCCACCCTGTCGCGCGGCAGCATCTTGCCGCGCGACAGGTGGCGGGCGCGGGCCTTGTCGCCGCCACCTTTCTCCGCTGCTTCCGCCGCCGCGCGCACAAAGCCGAGCGCGTCGAGATGCGCGGCGCGGTTGGCGGCGAAATCCGCCGATCCGGTGATGATCCTGGATGTAAGCTTCATCTCTCTCTCCGGTTGTGCGAGGTCACATGCCCCGCTGCCGCTCCAGGTACAGGGTCTGCTCCGCGGTCATGCGCATCACGCAGCCCTCATAGGCCGGCCCCTGCCCGGTGCCGCCACTCCATTGGCTGGCCTCGTAGGTGCAGGTCGCGTCGCGGAAGGCGATCCAGGCGCGCTGCATGTCGCGCAGCGCCTCGGCTTGCGCGGGGGCGTAGTCCGGCGCCTCGGCGTCCTGCCGCTGATCCTGCGCGCGCAAGGTCCGGTAGACGGCATTCAGCCGGTCATCCCAGAACTCCGCCTCCAACGACAGGCAGCCGCCCATGGCCACGGTGCTGTACCCGCCCGGCGTGTCGGACATGCAGCGGTCCGCCGAGGTGCCGAAACAGGCCTCGGCCGCGTATTGGTCCGGCGCTGCCGCGATGCAGCCGAGCGTGTGCGACGGGTCGAAGACAAGCTCCTGCGCGACGGCAGGCACGGCGGGGCTGGCAAGGGCAAGGCAGAGGGCGGATAGAAATCCTGCGTGTTTCATGCGCGATACTCCGGGTTTTCGTAATCAAACCGGCAGCCCGCCACGAAGGCGCGCCGGTCGTTGCCCTCGGTGCGATAGCCGCCCGCGATTTTCAGCATCTTCGCCAGATGCATCGCGTTCCACGTCATGATGGTGGTGTTACGGCGGGTGAAAT
>PFEX01000222.1:12435-19027 GCA_002783145.1 Rhodobacteraceae bacterium CG17_big_fil_post_rev_8_21_14_2_50_65_11
ATCGGTGTCGAACCCGGCCCGCTTGCCGTCCACCCCGTCACCATAGGAGGGGCCCGGTCCCGCCTCGCCCAGCCACAGCGGCGTGCCTATGATCAGGATATCGGCGGCCTGCACCCGCTGCCAGATCGCCGGCCAGTCATCCTGCCCCCAGCCGTGTTCCGTCATGTCGGGGTAGACGCCGGGCGGCACCCGATGGTCGAGCATGTGAAGCTCGTCGACCGTGACGCCGTGCTTGCGCATGATCCCGGCCGAGGCCTGCATCAGCAGGCGGGTATGGCTTTCATCCGCCGACCTCTTCAGCGAGGTGTTGACATAAAGCGCGGTGAGCGCGGAGAAATCGGACATCGTGCCTCCTGCGGATATTGGGGAACGGACAGCGAGTCGCGGCCCTGCACCGCGCACCCTACCCCATCGCCTTCATCAATTCGCGCCCCACCAGCATGCGCCGGATTTCCGAGGTGCCGGCGCCGATCTCCATCAGCTTGGCATCGCGGAAGATGCGGGAAACCGGGCTGTCGGACAGGAACCCGGCCCCGCCCATCGCCTGCACAGCCTGGTGCGCCTGTTTCATCGCCTCTTCACTGGCGTAGAGGCAACAGGCCGCCGCGTCCTGGCGGGTGACGTCGCCCCGGTCGCAGGCCTTGGCGACCTCGTAGACATAGGCGCGGGCGGAGTTCATTGCCGTGTACATGTCGGCGATCTTGCCCTGCATCAGCTGGAAATTCCCGATGCTTTGCCCGAACTGCTTGCGGTCGCGCATGTAGGGCATGATCTCGTCCAGACAGGCGGCCATGATGCCGGTGCCGATGCCCGCAAGCACGACGCGTTCATAGTCGAGCCCCGACATCAGCACCCGCACGCCCTTGCCTTCCTCGCCCAGCACGTTCTCGAACGGCACTTCGCAATCCTCGAAGATCAGTTCGGCGGTGTTCGAGCCGCGCATGCCCAGCTTGTCGAAATGCTCCGACGTGCTGAACCCCACCATGTCCTTTTCGATCAGGAAGGCGGTGATGCCCTTCGCCCCGGCCTCCGGGTCGGTCTTGGCATAGACGACCAGCGTGTCGGCATCGCAGCCATTGGTGATCCAGTATTTCGTTCCGTTGAGCACATAGCGGTCATTCTTCTTTTCCGCCCGCAGCTTCATCGACACCACATCGGACCCGGACCCGGCCTCGGACATGGCCAGCGCGCCGATATGCTCGCCCGAGACCAGCCCAGGCAGGTATTTCGCGCGCTGCGCGTCGTTGCCATTGAGCTTGATCTGGTTCACGCAAAGGTTGGAATGCGCACCGTAGGACAGCGAGACGGAGGCCGAGGCGCGGGCGATTTCCTCCACCGCGATGACATGGGCAAGGTAGGACATGCCGGCACCGCCGTGTTCCTCCGGCACCGTGATGCCGAGAAGGCCGAGAGCGCCCATCTCACGCCACAGATCCGCCGGAAAGAGGTTCTGCTTGTCGATCTCCTGCGCCATGGGGCGGATCCGCTCCTGCGCCCAGCGGTGCACCATGTCGCGCAGGGCGTTCACCTCTTCGCCCAGATCGAATGTCATGCTGGCCATGAACATGCGCAGCCCTCCCTCTTAATTGAACGCTTGTTCAGTTAATACGCAGGCGTGCGGCCTGAGTCAAAAGAATCCTGACATCACAGAACGCGCACCGCGAAGACTTTTCCAGAAAAGTCTTCGTGTTCAAAAATCTTCCCGAAGATTTTTACCGCCCGCCTCAACCGTCGAGCGCGACGGCCGAGACCTCTTCGCGGATGATCCGGCCGATCAGTCCCGCGTCGCCGACCGAGAAGGTCAGCGGTAAGCGCATGTCGATCAGCCCGGCAAGGATGCGGTCGGTCTCGGGCAGGCTCTGCGCGTCGGTGTAGCGCCAGCTGTCATAACGTGAGGTAAAGGCAACGGGCTCGGCGCACCCAAACCATTTCAGTTCCACCCCCCGCGCCGCGCAGCCCTCCAGCACCGTCGTGATCTGCGGCTCGGAAAACGCCGGCAACAGGAACTGGATCGACGACCCGACGATGCTTTCCCCTTCGCGCCGCTCGATTATCTTCAGGCCGGGCGTGTTGCGCAGCCCCTGCTCCACCGTGCGATAAAGCGCGTTCCAGCGGTCGACCTGGCGCGGCAGATCGGCCAGTTGCGGGCGCAGGATCGCGGCGCGCAGGTTGTCCATCCGGCCAGACACGTTCGGCGTGACCCATTTCACCTGCTCGAACGCGTCCGGCGGCGGCGCGGCGCGGTGCCGGGCATAGAGCATGTAGCTGCCCGACAGCATGATCGCACGCGCCATCAGAGCCGGATCATCCGAGGTGACAAACCCGCCCTCGCCGGAATTCATGTGCTTGTAGGTCTGCGTCGAATAGGCCGCCATCACCCCGTGCCGGCCCGAAGGCAGGCCGTTCCACGCCGCCCCCATCGTGTGGGCGCAATCCTCGACCACCCGCACACCGGCCGCGTCGCAGATCGCCAGCAGCCGGTCCATGTCGCAGACATGCCCGCGCATGTGCGACAAGAGCAGCACACTTGCGCCGCAAGCCCCGACCAGCCGAGCGAGGTGATCGAGGTCGATGGTCAGATCCTCCGTCACCTCGACGAAGACCGGCTCCGCGCCCACCGAGGCGATGGCTCCGGGCACCGGGGCCAGCGTGAAGCCGTTGCTCAGCACCCTGTCGCCCGGCCCGACGCCAAGCGCGCGCAGGGCGCAGGACATCGCGTAGCCGCCCGAGGCGACGGCCAGCGCGTAGCGCGCGCCGGTAAAGGCGGCGAACTCCTCTTCGAGCAGCGCCACCTCACCGGCCTCACCCTCGGCCACGTTGTAGCGATGCAGCCGTCCGCCGCGCAGCACGTCGAGCGCCGCCGCGATCCCGGCTTCCGGGATCGGTTCCTGCTGGGTGAAGTTTCCCTTGAAGACCGGTTTCATGGGCGAAGTCTTGGGGTCCGCATCCATCTTCGTCAATCCAGAAGCCGCCGTGCCAGCGCCGGCAAGTCGTCGAAATGATGCAGCAGCGCCTCCGGCCCCAGATCCGCGACCCCCTGCCCCAACGGCCCGAACGTGACAAGCACCGACGCCACACCGGCGGCGCGGGCGGTTTCGCGGTCGGTTATGGTGTCGCCCACCAGCAGCGAGCGCGCCACATCGCCGCCCGCCCGTTCCACCGCCACGATGTAAGGGGCCGGATCGGGCTTGCGGGTCGGCAGCGTATCCGCGCCGATGAGCGACGCGAAGAGGCCCCGCACCCCGAGCTTTTGCAACAGCGTCTCGGCCAGACCTTCCGGCTTGTTGGTGCAGATGCCGACGCGGACACCATCCGACAGCAACGCCTCCACCGCTGCGACCGCGCCGGGATAGAGCCTGGTGTGCACGTCGAGCGCCCGCCCGTAGGCGTCCAGCAGGATCGGATAGCCGCGCGCCACCTCAGCCTCCGGTTCCCGGTGGCCCAGCCGTTCCAGACCCAGTGTCAGCATCGCGCGCCCGCCGCGAAAAGCCGTGGAATCGTCGCGCCCCGCCACAAGCTGCGGCGCATGCCCCATGGCCACCAGTGCCGCGTTCGCCGCCGCGATCAGGTCGGCGCTGGTATCGGCCAGCGTGCCGTCGAGATCAAAGATTACCGTGCGCATCGCCGCACCCCTTCCCTTGGTGGCAGGATTCCGCCTGCGATTGAAACCTTCTGTTGGGGTTTTTGACAGCCCTCCGCCTTGCACCCAACGTCACCTTGCATGATACCGAAGCCAAATAAGCGAAAGCAGATGACATGCAAGCGACCAACCGGCCCTGCGCCCTCGTCATCCTCGCAGCGGGACAGGGCACGCGGATGAATTCGGACCTGCCCAAGGTGCTGCACCCGCTTGGCGGCGTGCCGCTTGTCGTGCACGCCATGGATGCCGGCGCGGCGCTTGAGCCTGCGCGCCGGGTGGTGGTGATCGGCCATGGCGGCGGTGCCGTCGAAGGGGCGGTGCGGGCGCATGACGAAACCGCCATCTGCGTGACGCAAACCGAACAGCTTGGCACCGGCCACGCGGTGTTGCAGGCCGCCGATGCACTTGCCGGGTTCGACGGCGACGTGATCGTGCTTTACGGCGACACGCCCTTCGTGCGTGAGGATACGCTGGCCCGGATGCTCGCCGCACGCGCCGCGCATGACGTCGTGGTGCTGGGCTTCGAGACCGCAAATCCTGGCCGCTACGGCCGGTTGGTGATGGAAGGCGAGCACCTCGACCGCATCGTAGAGGCCAAGGACGCCACCCCCGACGAGCTCGCCATAACCTTCTGCAATTCCGGCCTGATGGCCGCCGATGCCGAATCCCTGATCGACCTTCTCAAGGCGGTTGGCAATGACAACGCCTCGGGCGAGTATTACCTCACGGATGTGCCCGCGCTCGCCGCCGCGCGCGGGCTGACGGCGACTGCCGTTGCCTGCGACGAGGCCGAGACGCTGGGCATCAACACCCGCGCCGAACTGGCCGCCGCCGAGGCGCTGTTCCAGCGGGCCAAGCGCAGCGAGGCGATGCAAAACGGCGCCACGCTGGTCGCGCCCGACACCGTCTTCTTCGCCCATGACACACATCTGGGGCGCGATGTGATGGTGGAACCGAACGTCGTTTTCGGCCCCGGCGTCACGGTGGAAAACGATGCGGTGATCCGCGCGTTTTCCCACCTTGAAGGCTGCCATGTCGGTGCCCGCGCCACCGTCGGCCCCTATGCCCGGCTGCGCCCCGGCGCCGAACTGGGCAACGAGGCGCGGATCGGCAATTTCGTCGAGGTGAAAGCCGCCGAGATCGGCGAAGGCGCGAAGGTCAACCACCTGAGCTATATCGGCGACGCCGCCATCGGCGCGGGCAGCAATATCGGTGCCGGCACCATCACCTGCAACTACGACGGCGTGTTCAAGCACCGCACGCAAGTCGGCCGCAACGCCTTCATCGGGTCGAACACGATGCTGGTGGCGCCGGTCCGCGTCGGCGACGGCGCGATGACCGGTTCGGGCTCGGTGATCACCTCGGACGTGCCTGCGGGCGACCTCGCGCTCGGGCGGGCCAAGCAGGTGAACAAGCCGGGCCTCGGCGCCCGGCTCATAGCGCGGTTGCGCGCACTGAAGGCAGAGCGGAGAGGTCGGTAACCATGTGCGGCATTGTCGGCGTTCTGGGCCGCCACGAAGTGGCCCCCCTTCTCGTGGAAGCGCTCAAGCGGCTGGAATATCGCGGCTATGACAGCGCCGGGATCGCCACGGTCAGCGAGGGCCATCTCGACCGCCGCCGCGCCGTCGGCAAGCTGGCCAACCTGTCGGACCTGCTGGTTCATGACCCCCTGCGCGGCAAGACGGGCATCGGCCATACCCGCTGGGCCACGCATGGCGCGCCCACGGTGGGCAACGCGCATCCGCACCGGGCGGGCCGGGTGGCCGTCGTCCATAACGGGATCATCGAGAATTACCGCGATCTGCGGGCGGAGCTGGCCAACCAGGGCATCGGGTTCGAAACGGACACCGACACCGAAACGGTGGCGCTTCTGTGCGAACACCTGCTCGATACCGGGCTGGCGCCACGTGCCGCCGCCCGCGAAACCCTGCGCCGCCTTCATGGTGCCTTCGCGCTGGCCTTCCTGTTCGACGGCGAGTCCGACCTGATCATCGCCGCGCGCAAGGGCTCGCCACTGGCGATCGGCCATGGCGAGGGCGAAATGTTCGTCGGCTCCGACGCGATCGCGCTCAGCCCGATGACTGCCCGGATCACTTACCTTGAAGAAGGCGATTACGCCTATGTCACCCGCGCCGGTGCGCAGATTTTCGACGCCGAGGATCGCCCCGCCAACCGCGAGGTTCGCGCCATCCCGGCGCAGGCCACGCAGATCGACAAAGGCGGGCACCGGCATTTCATGGCCAAGGAGGTCTACGAGCAGCCCACCGTGCTGGCCGAGTGCCTCGCGCATTATTCCGAAGGCGACGCGGTGCGGATCCCCGAGGGCGATCTGGATTTTACCGACACCGACCGGATCACTCTGGTCGCCTGCGGCACCGCGCATTACGCCTGCATGGTCGCCAGGTACTGGTTCGAGACGCTGGCCGGCCTGCCCTGCGACGTCGATATCGCCAGCGAATTCCGCTACCGGGAGCCGCCGCTCTCGAACCGCGCCACGGCGATCTTCGTCAGCCAGTCCGGCGAGACCGCCGACACCCTGGCCGCACTGCGCTACGCGGCGGGCAAGGCCGGGCGGATCCTGTCGGTCATCAATGTCCCCGAAAGCTCGATCGCGCGCGAAAGCGATCTGGCGCTGCCGATCATGGCCGGGGTCGAGGTCGGCGTCGCCTCCACCAAGGCCTTCGTCTGCCAGTTGGCAGTGCTGGCCAACCTCGCCGTGCTGGCGGCGCGCCAGAAAGGCCGGATCGACGCCGCCCGCGAAGCCGAATTGCTGACCAGCTTGCGCGGGTTACCCGGCCTGATCAACCAGGCATTGGCGCTGGAGGACCAGATCCGGACACATACAGGCGCCCTGTCGGAGGCGCGCACGGTGCTCTTTCTCGGGCGCGGCGCGATGTTCCCGCTGGCGCTGGAAGGCGCGCTGAAACTCAAGGAAATCAGCTATATCCACGC
>PFEX01000122.1 GCA_002783145.1 Rhodobacteraceae bacterium CG17_big_fil_post_rev_8_21_14_2_50_65_11
AACGGTGAGCGCAGAACGGCGGCCAGCGACAGGTCGTCGGCGGGCGTTGCGAGGAAGGACATCAGCGCGGTCAGGTCCTTGACCGCCAGTTCGGCGGCAAGGCGCATCCGGTCGGCGCCCGCAATGGGCAGGCCGCGTTCCTTGATCGCGGCGATGAGTTCGTGAAACAAATCGGACCGGCGCTGCACGAGGATCAGGATATCGCCGGGGGTGACAGCGCGGCGCACGCCCTCATGCAGGATCGGGGTGCCATCGTCCACCATGCGCGCGATTTCAGCCGCCACGGCACGGGCCAGCACCACCGCCGGGTGGTCGTCGGACAGAAGATCGACGGGATCGTGCCAATCGGGCTTTTCCTGTTTCTCGGGCGGCGCCACCACCGGCCAGACATCGACGCGTCCGGCCAGGTCATGCTTGAAGGCGATGTGTGATACGTCATCGCCCACGCCCGCCTGCGACGGCCCGGCGAAAACCGTGTCGACCACCCGCAGGATCGGCGGGGCGGAGCGGAACGAATGCATCAGCAGGCACTCCTGGAACGGGCTTCCGGCCTGATCGAGGCGGATCTGAAAATGGTCGCGCATCCGGTCGAACCCGTCGGGATCGGCCCCTTGGAAAGAATAGATCGACTGTTTCTTGTCGCCCACAACGAAGATCGTGCGCAGCAGGGTGTCGCGGGCGCCTGCCCCGGCGGCGAATTCCTCGGCCAGCCGTTTCACGATATCCCATTGCGGCGGCGAGGTGTCCTGCGCTTCGTCCACCAGAATGTGGTCGATACCGCCATCGAGGCGAAAGAGCACCCATTGCGCCACCGCACTGTCGGACAGAAGGCGGCGGGTGGCGAGGATCAGGTCGTCGAAATCGAGCCAGCCGCGCGCCGTCTTGGCCGCGTCATAGGCAGGCAGGAAAGCAGCGGCGAAGGCATGCAACGCAGCGGACTTGTCGGCGGTTTGCAGGGCACGGCGCAGCGGGCGGGCCGCCTCGACGCGCAGCATGAGGGCCTCGAGCGGCTCATGAATGGCCGCCATCTTCGCCCAGATCGGCTTGGTCGGGAAGGCACCGACCTTGGCGGTGTCGGGGTTGGTCTTGGCCCCCGATCCGATCAGGAAAACCTCCTCCAGCAGGGCGACATCGGCAAGGCCGGGGCTGTCCCAGTTGATCTGGTTCAAGCGGGTCAGGTTGGCGTTCTGGTTGCGGTTGGCCGGGTCGAGGTGTTGGCGCACGACATGGCACACGTCGCGTTCACCGCCCTCGAAGACATGCCCGATAAGGTCATCCGCCGTGTAGCCCCTCGGCAGGTCGAACAGGGCGAGGAGATCATCGCGGGCAAGCGGGATTTCCAGCGCCTCGCGTTTCGACAGAAGCGCGCGGATCAGCGGCATCGGATCGTCGCCCGAGATATGAGCGGCGAGCATATCGACGGCATCGCGCCCCGTGCCATCCGCCATCGCGTCGAGCACATCCTCGCACAAAAGCGCCTGCGCGCGTTCGTCCATCTCGGTGAAATCGGGGGCGACGCGGGCCTCCAGCGGGAAGCGGCGCAGCACGGCGGAACAGAAGCTGTGGATGGTCTGGATCTTTAGCCCGCCGGGCGTCTCGATCGCACGGGCGAAAAGCGTGCGGGCATGCGGCAACAGCGCGTCCGGGATATCTGCCTCCGGCAGGCCGAGGCGCAACAGGTCGGCGCGCAGGTCGGCATCCGGGGCCATCGCCCATTCGCCAAGCCGTTTGAACAGCCGGTTCTGCATCTCGGACGCGGCGGCCTTGGTGTAGGTCAGGCAGAGGATTCGCTCCGGTGGGGTTTCTTGTAGAAGAAGCCGCGCCACGCGATCGGTCAATACCCGCGTCTTGCCGCTGCCCGCATTTGCCGAAAGCCAGGTCGAGGACTCGGGCTTGGCGGCGACAACCTGCGCGCGGGTGGCATCGTCGAAATCCGGTATCATTGGCCGACCCTCACGATCACGGGAGTCTGCGTTTCATCCCATTCCCCGAACCGGGCGAGGTGATCGTAATCGCCTTCGAATGTCACCTGCTCCATCGCGCGGCGGGACGGGAAGCCGTTGGCCTCGTCAAGGTAGTGTGCGAGCAAGTCACCAAACCCGGCGGTGATCTCCGCGATCTCGGCTTGGGTCACGGCGTGCGGCATGATCTTGCCGCCGGCACCGAGCCCGATATAGGCGATGTGCGTTGCCTGCCATGTCTCACCGAACGCGCCAAGGCCGGCCATCGCGGCCTCCAGCCAGAGCTGCTTGTTAAAGGCTTTTTCCTGGTCCGGGCTTGGCGGGGCACCGGTTTTGTAATCGTATATAAGAACCTGTCCGTCCGGGGTCATGTCGATGCGGTCCGCCGTGCCGCGCAGTTTGAAACCGGGCGCGCCGATTTCTGCCTCGCCATACGCCTCCAGCTTCAGGGGGCGGGCGACCTGCCGCCGCGCGTGTTCCGTCGCCACGAACCAGCCCGCGACCCGCGCGATACGCGCCCGCCACATGCGCCGCGCGGCCGGCCACGGGGCCTTTTCCTCCAGCACCTCGTCGGCAATGCGCAATAGCAGCGCCTCGGCATTTTCGGGCAGGCTGTCCCATGTCGCCCGCAAGAAGCGGCGCAACACATCATGCAGCACGGTGCCGCGCAACGGCGCGTCGGGGCTTTGGCGCAGCGGGTCGATCGGCTTGATATCGAGCACCTTGCGGGCGTAGACCCAGTAGGGATCGCGGATCAGCTTTTCGACCTGCGTCACCGACAGGCTGTCAGGGCGCTGAGCGGCGGGTGGGGCCGGCGCGGGGCGGGTTGCGGGCGGCACCGCGTCAGCCTCGTCCAGACGCGCCGCCCAACCCAGCCAGTCCTGCCCGCGCGCGCGCATCGCCTTGAGCGCGGCGGCACTTTCGGGGCTCGCCCCCTGCATCAGGTTAACGATCCGGTTGAGCCAGCGCGAAGGCACGGTTTCGGTTTCCGCGTCGCGCCGCGCGCGGCAAAGCCAGACCTCAGCCCCAGTTACAGATTGCTGGAAATCATGCGCCGACAGGCCGATCACCCGGTCAGGCAGGCGCAACCCGGCCCTGTCGCGCATCTTGCGGTTGAGCCACGGATCCGGCCCCGGCGGGGCGGGCCATGTGCCTTCGTTCAGACCCGCGAGGATCACCAGATCGGCCCCCTGCACCCGCGCCTCCAGCGTGCCCCAGATCATGATATCCGATTGCAGCCCATATTGCGTTCGCGCCTCTTCGCCCTGCAAAAGCGCGGCGAGGAAATCACGGTATTCGGCCGCCGTCATCATGCCGCCATGCGCAGCCTCATCCACAAGCGATTGCAGGACACGTTCAGCTACCTCGCCCTCGGTCTTCTGCCACAGGGCGCCTGTCCCATCGACCCCCGGACCGGCGGCAAGGCGTCGCGTCGCCCCGAGATGCGCGGCGACATGCTCGGCCAGCGGGCGCGCGCCCGGCGCGTGAAGGTCCAGCACCGCGTCGGCAACCCAGGTGGCCCAGGCCACCGCCCCCGGGTCGGTATCGCGTTTCGCGGCCCAGTCGGCGAGGCCCGTGCGGGTCGGGAAGGGCAGCTTGCCGCGCAGGCATTGCAATTCCAGATCGCGCGCCCGGCGCAGGTGGTCGACGCGATCGTCGCGGGCGGAATGGGTCAGCGGATGCTTGAGCAGGACCAGCAGCGCCTCCGCCGTCAGCTTTTCCGACAAGGCCCCGGCGACGTGCAGCAAAAGCCGCCCCGGCGCGGTCTGCGACAGCGGTTCACCGGCGGAGTCGTCGGGCACGATGCGCCAGCGATCCAGCGCCGCTGTCACCTGCCGGTTCAGCGTCCGGTCGGGGCAGATCAACGCCGCGCGCAGGCCCTCCTCGGCGGCGCGCTTGAGGCGCAGGGCGATGGTCGCGGCCTCCAGTTGCGGGGTGTCGGCCTCGATCAGCGTCAGCCCCTCTGCGGCGGCCGCGACACCGGTCAGGCCCGGCCCCTCCGCCAGCCACTGATCGGTGACCGGCGCAGGCCGCAGCGCAAGTGAAATCAAACGGTTGCGGGCCGGGTTGGCAGGCTGTTCGCGCCCCCACGGTTCAATATCGGCAGGGTGCATATCGACCCGTTCGGCAAAGCGGGCAAAGCGGAACTGCGGGTGATCCTCACCCCCAGAAAGCGCCAGACCGTCGCGCTGCAACAGCTTGTCCCAGACACCGCGCGGCTGATCGAAATCAAGCCCCGGCAGCACCACCGCGCCCTGCGGCAAACCGGCCACCGCCTGCATGAAGCGCGCCGTCGGCCCGCGTGACCCGGTCGAGCCCGCCACGATCACCGGATGGTCGGGCGGGCTCTCGGCCCAGCGCACCGCCAGCCGGCCCACCGCCGCCGATTGCCGCGCCTCGGTCGCCATGGGATCTGCGCTGCCCGCGAAATGCGGCGCGACGATGGACAGGAACGCCTGCGTGCGCTGCCAATGGGTGGCATGGTCGCCCACGTCGAGCGCCGCGATATCTTCGGGCGTCACGCCCTCCTCCTGCATCTCCGCCATCAGTGCGGCAAGGCTGTCAGAGAGGCCGTAAAGCGAGGATCGGGGTGCCAAGGCCGGTTCCCGATCCAAGAGCGCCGCGACGAGTTGCGACAGTTGCAGCCTCAGGCGCAGAGGCGGGATCGGCGGCGGCAGATCGGCCATGTCGGGGCGCGTGGCAAGGTCTGTCACCAGCCGGATCCGGGGCAGGAACCCGGCGCCGCGATCCGCGTAAAGCGCGCGCAACCGGCGCTGCGTGCGGGCGGTGTTGACGTAGATTTCCACCCGCGCCAGCGCCTCGGGCGGCTGACCGAGCAGCCGGTTTTCGATACCGGTGACAAGGGCGGTGGAAAAATCGACGCCAAGCGGGGTGGCGTAGACGCGGGGGGGTGGGCCGGTTTCAAACATCACCGGCCTCGCACAGCATCGCTTCGGCCAGAGCGATGCCGCCGGGGTGGCCCACATCGGCCCAGCGCCCGGCATGCAGCGTGCCAGCCATGCGGCCGCGTTTCATCGCCGCGCGCCAGACCTCGTGCAGCGAAAACGGCCCGTCGGGCGTGCCCTCGAACACCGCCGCCTTCACGATCTGCGCGCCGGTATAGACCGGCCCGGCGGGATCGAGCGCCAGCCGTCCGGTGGCGTCCATCTTGAAATCACCCGCCCCTTGCCGCCCGACGGCGCGGGCGCGCGGCACCAGCAGGGCAAGAATATCCATACGGTCGGGGGTCCACATGGCGGCAAGGTGGCGCAAGGCATTCGGCCCTGTCCAGACCGCATCGGCGTTCAGGGTGAAGAAACTGTCCGAGTCAAGCAGCGGCAAGGCGTGGCGAATGCCGCCGCCGGAGTCGAGGATCTGCACCTGTTCCTCGCTGAAGGCGACATCGCGCATCGGCGCAAGATGGGCGCGCATCTGATCGGCGCGATAATGCCCGTTGACGACGATCCGCGTGGCCCCGCCCTCGCGCGCCTGCGTCAGCGCGTGGTCGATCAGCGGCCGCCCCGCGACCTCGATCAGCGGCTTGGGCCGGTCCTTGGTCAGCGACCCCATGCGGGTGCCGAACCCGGCGGCAAGGATCATGCAGGCGGTTGGCGTCATGGCGCGATCCTGTCCATCAGCCGGGCCATGACGCAACGCAGGTCGGCAAGTGCGGGATGCAACAGCGCCGTGCTGACATGGCTGTGGACGCGCGGCAAATAAGTGAGGTAGCCGGGTTTGCCCCGGTCCCGTGCAAGGCGGCGAAAAACGCCCAGAATGCGCAGGTTGCGCTGAAACGACAGGGCTGCGCTTTGCGCCGCGAAGTGCGCCGGATCAAGGCCGAGCGCGCCGAGGTAGCGTGCGGTCATGGCCTGCGCGATATCGCCGGGCACGTCGCGGCGGGCATCATGGATGAACGACACGAGGTCATAGCCCGGCGGCGCCAGCACCGCATCCTGAAAATCCAGCAGACCGACGCGGGCGAGGCCAGCGCGACCCGGTAACCAGATCAGGTTCTCGGCATGAACGTCACGCAGCGCAGGCACCAGAGGATCGGTGAAAAGCGTGCTGAACGCCTCCGCCATCGCGGCAAGCGCGGCGCCGGTTTCCCGCCCCTCCGGCAGTGCGATCCGGGTCATTTCCACCATCGTTGTCGGGGTCAGACGGGGCAGATTCCAGCCGTCCGGGTGCTGCGCGAGATGGATCAAGACATCGCTCGCGGCGAGGCTCGCCCCGGTCCGGTCCGTGATCAGCTGGTGAAACCCGGTGTCGCCCAGATCCTCCAGCAGCATCAGGCCTTTGTCGCGGTCGACAGCCAGCACCTCGGGGGCCGAAAGCCCCAGCGCACAGAGCCGCGCCGCGACGGCCATGAAGGCGTCGAAGCCGGCGTGGTCCTGTGCCTCGGCGCTCATCAGGATCGCCCGCCCCTGCCCTTGGCGAAGCCGCGTGTAGCGGCGCGCCGAAGCATCGCCGGCCAACGGTGCCGCGTCGGCACCGTGCCATCCATGCGCGTCGAGGAACGCCTGTTCGGGGCCGGTCATGTCAGACCCAACCCGTCCAGCCGTCCGGCCCAGAGACCG
Organism: Rhodobacteraceae bacterium CG17_big_fil_post_rev_8_21_14_2_50_65_11; assembly: GCA_002783145.1. Lineage (GTDB taxonomy): Bacteria > Pseudomonadota > Alphaproteobacteria > Rhodobacterales > Rhodobacteraceae > Nioella. The sequence continues at coordinate 6,539 of PFEX01000122.1, forward strand.
GGGCACAGGGAGGACAGCGTCAGGTGGCGCGCATCGTCCTGCCCCGGCAGCATCCGCAGGCTGACCCACAACGCCCGGTCGGGCAGGTCCGGCCCCAGCCGGTCGGGCCATTCGACGAGGCAAAGCGCCGTATCGAAGGCGTCCAGCAGGCCCAGTTCCGCCACCTCCCACGGGTCGCTCAGGCGGTAGAGATCGGCGTGCCAGACATCACCTTGCGGCAAGTCATAGGTCTGCACGAGGGTGAAAGTGGGCGACGGCACATCCTCCGCCTGCCTTTGCCGGTGCTGGATCAGTGCGCGCGCGAAATGCGTCTTGCCGGCACCGAGATCGCCCGAGAGGCACAGCACATCGCCCGGCCCGAGCCGGTCCGACAACCGCGCGGCGAAAGCGGCGGT
>PFEX01000011.1:0-201 GCA_002783145.1 Rhodobacteraceae bacterium CG17_big_fil_post_rev_8_21_14_2_50_65_11
GTGCGAAATCGCCGGTGATCCGCCCCCGCCATGGCAGCTTGGGCTGCCCCCCCGCGAGACCCCAGGGATCGGGCTTGCCGTTTCCTTCCAGGATTTCCATCAGCAGGAAAGGGTAGAACATCACCTCGTGCCCGGCCGCGTTCAGCGCCTCGATCGCCTCCACCACAGATTGATCGGTCGGTGTGCCACCATAGACCGCGC
>PFEX01000011.1:232-1506 GCA_002783145.1 Rhodobacteraceae bacterium CG17_big_fil_post_rev_8_21_14_2_50_65_11
GCGTTGCCCCAGAAACCCGCCACGGCATCTGCGCACTGTCGGCCTGTTTCTGGTCCACCTTGGGCTGCACGTTGCACTGGCCCGCGCGCAGGTCGTCGCCAAACCAGCTCACGATCAGAGAAACCGCGCCGCAATTGGGCAATTCCCCCTCAAGAGCCTGAATAGAAAGGGTAAAATCGGCCTCTCCCGAGGCCGTGTTGACATTGGCCGTTCTGGATTTGCCAAAGCCCCAGGCGTAGCTTACCGGTGTCGTGGCCAGCGCATATTCCCCGGTTCCCGGCATCATCGCCACCGCGCGGATCGCCTCTGAGGGCTGCGGCGGGCTGTCCAGCCCCTTGGGCCGCGCCGCTCGTGTCACCTCGAAACCGAGCTGCGGAATGCGGTTGCCATAGGGTGTGAGGTCCAGGTCCTCGATCACCACGTAAGCGATCCCGCGATAGGCCGGCACCTGCCCCGCGCCCTCGACCGCCTCCATCTTCGGGTCGGGAAGCTGGTCCTCGGTGCCGCGATAGACGCGCATCGTGATATCGCCCTTGGCCACCTCAGCACCATCTGCCCAGACCCGTCCGACGCGCGAGATCTCGCCTTCGCACAGCGCCACCGCAAGGCTGACCGTGTAGGAATAGCGGGCTGTTCGCGGCACCGGTGGCGCGCCCTTGCCGCCGCCACTGACCGCGACGTGTTCCTTGAAGCGGGTGGCCCAGATCACCTGCCCGCCGAGCCGCATCTGTCCAAAAAGCCGCGCCACCGGCGCCCCCTCGGCGGTGCCGGTCAGCCGAAAGCGGTCGATGCGGCCCTGTTCGATCACATCGGAGCCCGCGCCCAGGAGCCGCTGGTCGATGACCCGGCCCAGCGTGGCGCCCGCCGCGCGGCCGATCACCGCGCCGGTAAGCCCCAGAAACGTGCCCGAGCTGAGGCCGCCAACGGCCGCGCCCGCGGCTGACAGAAGGATCGTTGCCATGTCGTTCAGGTCCTTTCGGGAAATGCAAAACGCGCCACGATCCGCCGCGCCCAGGGCGACGTCAGCGCGCTCTCGACCACGCCGTGGCCGCTATAGGCATGGATGAAGCTGGCGCCGGGTCCGGTTTCGGCCTGAAGCCCCAGATGCTTGGCGACCGCGCCGTCGCGCATGCGAAACAGCAGCACGTCGCCGGGCGTTTCTTCGGGTAGCGGCTTTGCCACCAGATGCCTGAGCGCCGCCGCCCAAAGTCGCTCCTCTCCCTGCGGTTCGGACCAGTCCCGCGTGTAGGCGGGCACCGTTTCGGGTTCCGGCC
>PFEX01000011.1:1516-8449 GCA_002783145.1 Rhodobacteraceae bacterium CG17_big_fil_post_rev_8_21_14_2_50_65_11
TAGAGGACGCTCCGCGTGCCGGGTAGGCCATGATCCAGTCATCCCCCGGAATGTCAGGAAAGCCGCGAAAATTCAGTTGGTTGGAAAACTTCAGTCGGCAGGTCTCCAGCCGCTTGTCGCACCCCGCCTCCAACCGCACCCGGTCGCCGGGCGCAAGCTCCGCTCGCAGGTCCTCCCATAACTCCACCCGGCGCACGCCAGTCGTGAACCGGTCGTTCTTGATCACGCCGACCAGCCCCTCGGCCGCGCCCGACAGCACCTTGAGCCGCCCACGCTCGAACCAGCGTGGCTCAAACGAAGTCAGCCCGTCGAAGTCCAGCAGCCGCCGTTCGCTGACACGGGTCACAGCGCCCTCATGCGCATAGCCCGGCGTCGCCAGGTCAAAGCGGCAATCGCCATCGCCCAGAACCGCGGAACAACCGCGCTGATAAACCCGGCCCTCGGCCCGGTTCATCGCCTCCGCCAGCCCGCGCAACTCGACCGAGAAGCCCCCCGCCTGCCGGTCCAGTTCTCCGAACGACCCGCGAAATTGCAGCACCCGATTGTCCGGATCGCTCCACTGCACCAGCCATGCCTCCACCTCGGCGCCGTCGAAACGGCCCGCCTCGATATCGGCCTCGGTGATCGCGTCATCCGACAGCGCGCCCAGCGCCTCGGTGTTGTCGACGGCCAGCCCGGTGCCCTGCGACAAAGCCGCCGCAGACAGGCCGCTTTCCGCCTTGAACAGCGTTCCGTCGAACCTCAGCGCGCCATCGTGGTCGGTAAAGCCGAAGCGCACGCCGTCCTTGCGCGTCACCCGCCAGCAGCGGGCCAGTTCGGTGATGCCCTCGCGCAGGTGCACGTTCAGTCCTGCCGCGCCGCTCATACCCGGATCTCCACCACCGGTACCGAGGGTGCATCGCCAGCCTGAAAGCCAGCGACAGAGGTCTGGATCCGGTCCACGTCGAAACGCACCGGCACGTCAAACGCGAACCCAGCTGTCACCGCGACGTCGGGGTCGGGCGCATCGGTGAAGGTGACAATCCCGGTGGTCGCATCGACCTCGAAATGCACGCCCGCGACCAGTTCATTGCCGTCCACCCCGGCCACAACAGACCCTGCCACCGGTTTGGTGATCGGGCGGGCATAGGTTTCATCGCCCGACCGGTAGACCTTGACGATCTGGAACGCCCGCGTTTCCCCGTTGCCCACGCCGATCACGCAATCGCAAAAGCCGGGTTCGCGCGACGGACGACAGCTTTTGTAATCCGACCAGTCTTTCCAACGGAATCCGTGCAATTGCCCGCGCCGCGCCTCGAAAAACGCGATCAGCGTCTCGATATCGTCAAGCGAGCGCATCCCCAGCCCTGCATCATAACGTCGGCGCGAATGCGCCCAAGGGGTGTTGCGTTCCTCGAACCCGTTGGCGAGCGTCACCACCTCGGTGCGCCGCTCCGGCCCGCCGACCGAGCCGAAGCTCAGATTGGCAGGAAAGCGAATCTCGTGAAATTTCATTGGGTTGCCTTCCTTACCTGTTACGCTTCCCACGCGACAGCGCGCGGCTCATCTCGGCCGCGATCTGCGAACGGGAGCGTTGGAAGCCCTGCACATCGGGCGTCGTGATGTTCATGTTGACCGTGACCGGCGCGCCGCCGCCCTGCACCTGCACGCCGAGGCGTCCATCGGCCCCGCGCGTCAGCGGCATGATCGCTTCGGGTCCGGCCTCGCCCATCACACCCAGCCCGCCGCGCATGGCAAAGGGCGTCGTGCCACTGACCACGCCACCGCGTGCGAACCCCGTCGGCCTGCCACCGGAAAAGGCACCGCCCTTCTCGAACGGCAAAATCGCGGAGACAAGCGAATTGACACCACCCGCCAACGCCTCGCCAACCGCAGTCTGCACCGGTCGGATCGCGGCGCCATAGGCCGCGTCCACCATGCTTTGTGCCACCTGCCTGAGAGCGTCCGACAGGCGCATGCCGTCGAACACCACCCCGTCGAAGGCCCGCCGGAGCCCCCCGCCGAAGCTACGGCTGAGACTCTGCACCTCGCGCCCGGTGTAAAGCATCTCGTCCTGCATCGTGCGCAACTCGCCATGGAACGTCGCCACCATCTGCGTGGTTGCGCCCAGTGTCGTTTCCAGTGCCGACAGTTCGGCGTCGAACGCGTCCAGATCCTCATCCATCGGTCTCGTCCTTTTCATCGGGGAAGCGGGCGGCCAGGGCGTCCAGCCCCGCCCGCCCCATGGGCGCTTTCGCCCCCGGCTCACCCAGCATCAGCAACAGCTCCGCCGGGGTCAGCGCCCAGAAGTCGGCCGGTTTCAGGCCAAGCCCCTGCATCCCGGCGCGCATCAGGCCGGGCCAGTCAAAGAGGCGCTCGGGCGCGCTCATCGCGGTGGCCGGAACGACAAAAACAGAAGCCGCGCCGCCACCCGCGCCGCCTGCATCGGGCCGCCCTCGATCTCGGCTTGTGCGAGGTCCACGGGCGTCCCGTCCCAGCCGCCGCCGCGCAGCCCCGCGCAGAGCAGTGCCAACACGTCGCGCACCGCGAAGCGCCCCGCCTCGAAGCGCTCGACCAGCGCCGGCAGGCTGTCCGCCTCCAGCCGGTCCTCCAGCTCCGCCAGCGCACCCAGCGTCAACTTGAGCACATGGGCCTCGCCATCGAGCACCAGTGCCACCTCGCCCGCATGCGGATTGACCATCGCTCAGAGCGCCGCAGTGAAGGTAAGCGCGCCGGCCGAGGCCAGCGAAACCTCGTAGGTCGCTTCGCCGTCGTGGGTACCGGCATACTCGATCGCGGTGATCTGGAACGGCCCCGCGACGGTGCCGAAATCGGGGATGATGACCTGAAAATCCGGCACCTCCCCGTCAAAGAAGATCTGCCGCGCGCGTTCATCCGTGTCCGCATCGCGGAAAATGCCGGACCCCGAAATCGCGGCGGTCTTCACCCCCGCGCCGCCCAGCAATTCACGCCAGCCGCCGGTCGATTCCAGACTGGTCACATCCACCGTGTCCGCGTTGAAGCTGAGCCGCGAGGCGCGCAGCCCCGCCATGGTCTGGAAGGTGCCGTTGCCATCCAGATCGACCTTCAGCAGAAGGTCCTTTCCGTTCTGTGCCACCATTTTAATCTCCGTTATTCAGTATGTTACACCGTTACTTTCAGGTATTGCCTCAACCCGTGTCCTCATCCAGCCGGGCGCGGAACCAGACCTCGACCAGCCTGTCCGCGGCCTTGCGCCGCGCTTTCGCCCGGTAGAAATGCAGCCGCGCGACGCGCCCGCGCGACAGGCTCAGCGGCGTCGAAAGCAGTGCATCCGACACCGCCGCCGCCGCCTCTTTGGCCGCGTGGAACCCCGCCGCGCTGCTGGTGACGATGACGCTGATCTCGTGTTCCGCGCCGCCGGCGCTGACATCGGACCGGTCGCGCACCTTCTCCGGACCCAGCGTCACGTGAAGCGGCGGCAGCGGGCCGGGCGGTAGCGCGTCGTAAACATGTCCGCCGACGATCGCCGCCAGCGCGCCGTCGCCGCTCAGCACATTGTAGATCGCCATCTGCAACGCCGCCGTCATGCCATAGCTCATGTCGCGCCCTCCTCGGTGGCAAAGCAGATCAGGAAGCGCCCGCCGGGGTCGCTCTCCGTCACCGCGTCGATGTGGAAAAGTCGCGCCCCGTCGCGGAACCGCTGCGAGGACGTGGGCCGCGACGGGGCGCCCTGCGGAGCCGCGCGCACAGTGATCTTGAAGCCCATCCGCGACAGCCCCGCTGCATCGCGTCCCGTGCGCGGCTTGACCTCACCCCAGAGCTGGCCAAGCGGCACCCACCCTTCGGTATGGCCGCCCGCGCCATCGGCCACCCGCACCGGCCCCTCCAGAAGCAGGCGCCGGCTCAGATCAGGACGCGCGCCCATCAGCCCAGCCCCCGCATCCGGACCGAGCGGTAGGGCTCGATGAGCACCGCGACCCCGCAGGCCATACCGGCCTCGCCGGTGCCCTGCGCGTCGTAATATTCCGCCGCCTGCAACAGCACCGCCTGGCGCAGATCGGCGGGAATCCGGTGCCAGTCGAGGCCGTATCCAGCGCTAAGCTCGATCTCGATGGACCCACCGGTGGACGGGTTCGGCAGGCTCGTGACCGCGACGATGGCCGGGCGGTGCGCATCGACCCGCAAACTGTAACCGGCCGGGTCGAGCAGCGTTTCCACCCCTGCCCGCGACACCAGCTTGACGCTGTCGATCGCGGCCACCGGCGCCACCGGCAGAACCTGTTCCAGTGGCGATTGCCAGTGGCTGAGATGCCAGTTGAACCCGCGCCGGAACAACGCCTTGCCGATCCGCGCCTCGATCGCCGCAAGCGCCGCGCGCAGGCTGCTTTCCAACTGCGCATCCTGGCTGCCATCATCGGCAAACCCGGACGCAAGGCGCAGGTGATCGGTCAGCTCGGTGATCGGCAGAAGGGCACTGGACACTGAGGACATTTCGACCATCATCATGTTGTTTTTTCTCCGCAAAGACTGCCTCGGGAAGGGTTGGCATGGACGGGCCCGCACCGCTCATGCGGGGGACCAAATGGCTGGAGGCCGCGAAAGCCCGCCCATGCCGCCCACGCCCCGAAAACCGGGGCGCGGGGTCTCTTGGCCACCGGATCAGGCGATGCCGAACTTCAGCAGCTTGATTGCGGCGAAATCGCTGACATCGCCACCGACGCGCTTGGTGGCATAGAACAGCACATGCGGCTTGGCGCTGAACGGGTCGCGCAGCACCCGCAGATCCGGCCGCTCCGCAATGGTGTAACCGGCGCCGAAATCGCCAAAGGCAATCGCCATCGCGTTCGAGGCGATATCGGGCATGTCCTCGGCGATCAGCACCGGATAGCCCATCAGCCGCGCCGGTTCGCCGGCGGCCAGCCCGTCGGACCACAGGAAGCGGCCATCGGCATCCTTCATCTTGCGCACCGCGCCGGCGGTCTTGGAATTCATCACGAAGGCGGCGTTGGCGCGATACCTCGCGCCCAGCGAATAGACCAGATCGACCACCGCGTCGGCCGGGTTTACCATGTCGAAATCGCCATCCGTGCCGGTGATGACGTAGCCCAGGTTGCCCCAGGACCAGCTCGCATCCGCCACCGTCGTATGGCTCAGGAACCCGGTCGGCTTGTCCACTCCGTCCCCGACGACGAAGGCCATCGCCTCGGCGCGGGCGAACTTGTCGGCGATGCGGCCGGCCAGCCAACCCTCGATATCGAAGGCGGTGTCGTCAAGCAGGCGCTGCGACGCCTTGGGCAGCGCCGAAAGCTCGTGCAGCGGGATCGAGATGCGTTCGATCTGCGGCGTGTCGGTTTCTGTCGCGGTTGCGGTTTCGGTGGCCCAGCCGGCGCCCACGTCGGTGGTGTCGACCAACACGTCGAACGAGGTCGCCTCGACATTCACCACGTTGGCGATCGCCCGCAGGCTCGACGCGCCGCGCAGCACGCCCTGGATCATCTCGGCAGTCTGCGGATCGACGAGGTAGCCACCCTCGGCATTCACCGCGGTGTTGAGCGCCTTGCCCTCCAGTTCCAGCCCGCGCAGGCCGTCATCGTCACCGGTGCGCAGGTAGGCGCCAAGCGCCTTCGTGTGCGGCGCGGCCTCGTTGGCGGCGGCGGAAAGCGCGGGGCGCAGATGGCTCATGGTCTTGGTGTTCAGCATGGAGATACGCTCTTCCTGTTTTTGAAGTTTCCTGGAAATGTCGTCCTGAAACTGACTGAATTCATTCAGAAATCCAGTCAGTGCAGATGTCACCTCGCGGGTCGGGTCGTCGGGCATGGCCCCGCCGCCCGAGCCCTTGGTCTCGGTCTCGGTCATCACGTCATCCTGATTGTTGGAGGGAATGCGCGGGCCTTAGCGCGCCGCCAGTTTGCGGCGGGCGTCCTGGAACACCGTCGCCAGTTCATGCAGGACGTCGCCCTTGGCCTCATTGGCCTGTCGGGTGCCGACCCGCGCCTGCGGAAGCATCGGAAAGGTCACCAGCGACACCTCCCAAAGATCCACCTCGGAAAGGAGACGCTGCCCCTTGTCACTCTTGCTCGCTCGGATCGTGCGATAGCCGATCGACAAGCCGTCGATCGCGCCCGCGCCGATCAGCGCCGCCGCCTCGCGGCCCTTTTCCACCGCATCGAGGATCCGGCCCTTGACCCAGAGACCTCTGCCATCCTCGTGCAATTCGTCCCAGACCCCGATGGGTTGCGCCGGATCGTGCTGCCACAACATCTTGACCCGGCGGCCCTGCGTCGCAAGCCCCTTGAGGCTGCGCGCATAGGCACCTTTCTGCACCACATCACCGCCTTGGTCGCAGGCGTCGAACAGGCTTGCGTAGCCCTCGATCACATGGCCGTCGCTTACCGTCAGCGCCTCGTCGAAGCGGCAGAATTTCACTTCCAATCCGCTTGGGGAAAACTCAAGCATTCCAATCTCCTATCCAGCAGAGCTCATCTGAATGATGTCATTGATCGCCTGCGCCAGAACCACGCTGACAACGCCGAAAACGGCTAGCCACAGCCGCCGCTCCAGCCGCTCCAGCGCCGTCTCGATCGCATTGAGGCGAAACTCCAGCGCCTGCCAGCGTTCATCGGCGACGCGTTCATTGGCCTCGATCCGGGCATTGGCGGCGTCGAACGGGGCGTAGAGGAAGCGCGAACCGCCCGCTTCGCCCCGCCCGCTCATGCATCCTCCGGCAACGGCGGCAGCCCCAGCATGGCACGCTTTTCGGCAGGCGTCAGAAACGCGGCCTCCGCCACGCGGGCCCACTGCGCATCGCGCTCCACTCCCAGCGCCGGCACCTGGTCCAGATCGGGCCGCAGCTCCGCCATCTCGCCCGCATGACCCGCCAGCCAATGCGCCAGCGATGCCAGAACCTTGGCCGCCAGCGGCAGCACGGTCAGGCGGTAAAACGCCCGGTTTGCCTCGGCGTAATTGGCATAG
>PFEX01000220.1 GCA_002783145.1 Rhodobacteraceae bacterium CG17_big_fil_post_rev_8_21_14_2_50_65_11
CGAAATCGGCGGACAGGATCGACGGCGCGATCTTTATGGAACGGTTGAAGGGCATGGCACTCTCCACAGGTTGAACGGGCGCGCGGCAAGCCCGCCCGTTTGGGTTTCAGCTGCGCGCGTCGATCCGAAGCGCCGTGCGCCAATCGGGGTAAAGCGCATCGGCGTCATTCGGGAAGCTTTCGAAGGCGCGGGCAAATTCCTTGTGGCTCTTGGCGAATTCCAGCGGGTCGGCGCCCTCTTTCCAGCACCGTTCGCCCTGACGCAGGGAAACCGCCCCGGCTGCCGCCCCGTCGATATGGCCAAAAGCGCCGCCGCCCGCCGTCAGGATCAGGTTGGAGTGGCCGAGGTTCTTGAAAAAGCCCGGCATGCGCAGCGCGTTCATCCCGCCCGAGATGATCGGCGTGGTCGGGGCCATGCCCAGCCATTCCTGATGGAAATACGGCCCCTTGACGCTGTCTTCGGTGATCTGGTGAGCGATGATCGTATCATCCGCTTCGCCCTCCATCTTGCCATATCCCATGGTGCCGACATGAATGCCGGAAGCGCCCTGGAGTCGGGCCATCTTGGCCAGCACAAAGGCAGTGTAGCCGCGTTTCGCGCTCGGGCTGGTGATGGCGCCATGGCCGGCACGGTGATAGTGCAGATACTGGTTGGGGAAGTGCCGCCGCGCGGTGGTGATCGCCTGCGGCCCCGCGACATAGCCATCGACGAGAAAGGCGCAGTGATCGGCGTCCGGCCCGAAGGTCTCCAGGATGTATTCACCGCGCGCGATGGTCTCGCGGTAATCATCGGCGGTGATGTTCCACGAAAACAGCTTGGCCTGCCCGGTCTTGTCCTGCGCACGCTTCATCGCGTCATGAACAAGCTGCACGGTTTCTTTCAGTGGCGAAAACACCTGATTGCCCTGCGGCTCGTCGTTCTTGATGAAATCGCCGCCAAGCCAGAAGTCATGGCAGGCATTGGCGAAAGGCTGTGGGCGCAGGCCCAGTTTCGGCTTGATGATGGTGCCGACGATGAAACCGCCATCGACGACCGGTCGGTCCAGAACCCGCCACAGGTCGGCGATCGTGGTCGAGGGACCGTCGAACAGCCGCAGGTAAGCGGGGGGCACCCAGAAGTCATGCATCTTGGCGTAGGCGACATCGCCCATGCCCTGGTTGTTGCCGATGGTCAGTGTCAGGAAGCTGGCCAGCATCGCCCGCCCGTCAAGGATATTGCGGTCGAAGAGCGCGACCGGATAGGCGATCTTGGCGATCTCGCGCGCCTCGTCGATCTCGTAGACCAGCGCATCGACACCACGGGTGAAATCGTCGGTGGTGCTGGTCTCGACATTGGTGCCGGTCGAGCTTTCGGCGGCGAAATGGGCGGCGGTTGCGAGAAAACCATAGCCGTCTTTCGGTTTCATGATGTAGGCAACGAGGACATGATTGCCGCCCTTGATCAGGTCGGCCTCGTTCAGGTTCAGGTCAGCATAGCGGTTTGACTGGTCCATTTCGTATCTCCTTTCCGGTGATGCAGCAGGATTTTCAGAGCGTCCCGTCGGCGTAGCGCGCGGCCATGTCGTCAAGCGGGATCGGCGTGATGCCCGCGGCATGGCCGGCGGTGCCAAAGCGCTCGAACCGGTCGCGGCACAGCGTTTCAAGCTCCTCCATCGCCGGGATCGTGAACTTGCGCGGGTCGAACTCGGTCGGCTTTTCCTGCGCCACCTTGCGGAACCGGCCGGTCATCGCCATGCGGCAATCGGTGTCGATATTGACCTTGCGCACGCCCGAGCGGATGCCGCGTTCGATTTCCTCGACCGGCACGCCCCAGGTCTGGGGCATCTCGCCGCCATGCGCGTTGATCAGGTCTTGCAGGTATTGTGGCACGCTGCTCGATCCGTGCATGACAAGGTGCACATGCGGGATCTTCGCGTGGATCTCCTCGATACGCTGGATGGCCAGCGTCTCGCCGGTGGGCTTGCTGGAAAACTTGTATGCGCCGTGGCTGGTGCCGCAGGCGATGGCCAGCGCATCGACGCCGGTCAGCCGGACGAAGTCGGCCGCCTCGTCGGGGTCGGTCAGCAGTTGATCCTTCGACAGCTTGCCCGACGCGCCGGAGCCATCCTCCTCGGCGGCCTCGCCGGTTTCAAGGCTGCCCAGAACGCCCAGCTCGCCCTCGACCGATGCGCCGACCCAATGCGCCATGCGCGCCACGCGTTCGGTGATCGCCACGTTGTAATCCCACGAGGCGGGAGTCTTCATGTCCACCTCAAGGCTGCCGTCCATCATCACGCTGGTAAAGCCGTGGCGGATCGCCGAAAGACACGTCGCCTCGTTGTTGCCGTGGTCCTGATGCATGCAGATCGGGATCGCGGGATACATCTCGGCCAAGGCCTCGATCATGTGGCGCAGCATGACATCGCCGGCATAGCTGCGCGCGCCGCGGCTGGCCTGAAGGATCACCGGCGCGTCGCATTTTTCCGCCGCGCGCAGGATCGCAAGGCCCTGTTCCATGTTGTTGATGTTGAAGGCGGGCACGCCGTAGCCATGTTCGGCGGCGTGATCGAGGAGTTGGCGAAGCGTGATCAGTGCCATTGTGTCAGACCTTTTCTTGCTGTTGCAACGCGGCCACGCCCGGCAGGGTGCGGCCTTCGAGCCATTCGAGAAACGCGCCGCCGGCGCTGGAAACATAGGTGAACTGCCCGGCAACACCGGCCGCGTTGAGCGCGGCCACCGTGTCGCCGCCGCCGGCAACCGAGACGCAGGTGCCGCCGCGCGTCAGATCAGCCGCCACACGGGCAAGCGCCAGCGTCGCGGCGTCGAACGGCGCGATCTCGAAGGCGCCGAGCGGGCCGTTCCACAGGATCGTGCGGGCGTCTTCCAGAACCTTGGTGAAGTCGGCCACCGCGCGCGGCCCGGCGTCGAGGATCATCGCGTCATCGGGGCATTGCGTGGCGGGCACGGTTTCGGTGTCGGCATGCGCCTTGAAGACGCGCGCCACCACCACGTCGGCGGGCAGGTGAATGGTGCAGCCCGCAGCCTCGGCCAGCCGGCGGATCTCGGCCACGGTGTCGGTCTGGTTGGCCTCATGCAGCGATTTGCCCATCGGTGCGCCATCGGCGAACAGGAAAGTGTTGGCCATGCCGCCGCCGACGATCAGGTGATCCACCCGGCCCACGAGGTTTTTCAGAAGCGCGATCTTGGTCGAGACCTTGGCGCCGCCGACAATCGCGACCGAAGGCCGTTTCGGCGCCTCCAGCGCGGCCTCCAGCGCGCCAAGCTCCTCGGCCATCAGCGGCCCCGCCACCGCCGGCATCAGATGCGCGATCGCCTCGGTCGAGGCATGCGCGCGATGGGCGCAGGAAAACGCGTCGCTGACGAAGATATCGCCAAGCGCGGCCAGCCGGCGGGCAAGCGCGGGGTCATTGGCCTCCTCGCCGGGATCGAAGCGCAGGTTCTCGACCAGCAGCACCTGGCCGGGATCGAGCCGTGCGGCCGCGTCCCCGGCCTCGTCCAGCGTGGCAAAGCGCACCGGGCGCGACAGCGCGCGGCTCAGGTCATCGCGGATGTGGCGCAGCGACAGGGCCGGGTCGGGCCTGCCGCCGGGGCGGCCGAAATGCGACAGCACGACCAGCGCCGCGCCGCCCGCCAGAAGCGGCTTCATGCCCTCGGCAAAGCGGGTGATGCGGGTCGCGTCGCTGACGCGGCCGCCCTCCATCGGCACGTTGAGATCGGCGCGCACCACCAGCCGCTTGCCGGCGAGGTCGATGTCGTTGACCGGGCGGATCACAGCAGCCTCCCCATCTGCACGGCGGTATCGGCCATGCGGTTGGAAAAGCCCCACTCGTTGTCATACCACGACAGGACCGAGCACAGCGTGCCCTCCATCACCCTGGTCTGGTCCATGTGGAACACCGAGGAATGCGGGTCATGGTTGAAATCGCTGCTGACATTGGGGCGGTCGGTATAGCCGAGGATGCCTGTCATCGGCCCGTCTGCGGCGGCCCGGATCGCGGCATTGATCTCTTCTGGGGTGGTGTCGCGCGCGGCGAGGAACTTGAGGTCCACGACGCTGACATTCGGCGTCGGCACACGGATCGCGAAGCCGTCGAGCTTGCCTTTCAGATCGGGCAGCACCAGCCCCACGGCCTTGGCCGCGCCGGTCGAGGTCGGGATCATCGACAGGCCGGCGGCGCGGGCGCGGTAGAGATCCTTGTGCATGGTGTCGAGCGTCGGCTGGTCGCCGGTATAGCTGTGGATCGTGGTCATCATGCCGTGCGCGATCCCGACCGTGTCGTGCAGCACCTTGGCCACCGGTGACAGGCAGTTGGTGGTGCAGGACGCATTCGACACCACGATGTCATCGGCTGTCAGCGTGCCATGGTTAACGCCGAACACGATGGTCTTGTCCGCGCCATTTGCCGGGGCCGAGACGAGAACCCGTTTCGAGCCGTTCTTGAGGTGCAGCGCCGCCTTGTCGCGGTCGGTGAAGATGCCGGTGCATTCCAGCGCCACATCGACGCCATCCCATGGCAGCGCCTCGGGGTTGCGGACGGCACTGACCTTCATCGGCCCGCGGCCCACGTCGATCCAGTCCTCGCCCGTCGTCACCTCGCCCGGGAAACGACCATGCACGCTATCGAAGCGCACGAGGTGGGCGTTGGTCTCGACCGGGCCGAGATCGTTGATCGCGACCACCTCGATATCGGTGCGCCCCGACTCCACGATGGCGCGCAGCACATTCCGACCGATACGGCCGAAGCCGTTAATGGCAACCTTCACAGTCATTCTTCTGGTCCTCTCAGATCAACGATTTCGCTTTTTCGGCAACCGCCTCGGCGGTGATGCCGAACTGCGCGTAAAGCGCCGGCGCCGGCGCCGAGGCCCCGAAGCCCGTCATGCCGACGAAGGCATCCTTCTGGCGCAGCACCGCGTCCCAGCCTTGCCGGATCGCCGCCTCGATACCGATACGCGGGGCGGTGCCCAGGACCGCGCGGCGACAGGCCTCGGGCTGCTCGGCGAAAAGCTCGAACGAGGGGGCGGAGACCACGGCGGCACGGATGCCCTCGGCGGCCAGCGCGTCGGCGGCGGCGACGGCGATCTCAACCTCCGATCCGGTGGCGATCAGCGTCACCTGCCGGTCGGCCACCTCGCGCAGCAGGTAGGCGCCGTTTGCGGTCCTGTTCTCATCCGCATCGCCGCGCAACAGGGGCAGGCCCTGCCGGCTGAGCGCCAGCAAAACAGGGCGGTCGGTGGTGGCCATGGCGATTTCCCACGCCTCGGCGGTTTCCAACGCATCGCAGGGACGCAGCACGGTGAGGTTGGGGATGGCGCGCAACGACGCCAGCGTCTCGACCGGCTGGTGGGTCGGCCCGTCCTCGCCCAGCCCGATGCTGTCATGGGTCATCACGAACACGCTCGGCACGCCCATCAACGCGGCAAGGCGAATGGCGGGGCGGGCGTAGTCGGCAAAGACCAGGAAGGTGCCGCCATAGGGCCGGAACAGCCCCGACAGCGCGATGCCGTTCATCGCCGCCGCCATTCCGAACTCGCGGATGCCGTAATGGATGTAGCTGCCCGAGAAATCGCCGGGCTTGACCGAGGCCTGCCCCGTGGTCTGCGTCAGGTTCGACCCGGTCAGGTCGGCCGAGCCGCCGATGGTGAAGGGCAGCGCCGCGTTGACCACACCGAGCGCCATCTGGCTGGCCTTGCGGGTGGCCACCTTGGGCTTGTCGGCCAGAAGCTGCGCCTTGTAAGGCGCCATCGCGGCGGTCAGCGGGGCCATGTCCTGCGCCAGATGGGCGTTCAGGGCGTCCTTGAGCGGCGAGGCTTGCAGCCGCTTGTCCCAGTCGGCGCGCGCCCTGGCGCCGCGCGCAGCAACCCTGGCCCATGCGGCAAGAACATCCTCGGGGATCTCGAACGGCGGGTGGTCCCAGCCCAACCGGACGCGGGCGGCGGCGATTTCCGCATCACCCAATGGCGCGCCATGCACGTCATGGCTGCCTTGCTTGTTCGGAGCGCCGAAGCCGATCACGGTGCGGCAGGCGATCATCGAGGGGCGCGGGTCGGCCTTGGCTTCGGCCAGCGCGGCAGCGATCCGGTCGGGATCGTGCCCGTCGCAGGCCATCACGTGCCAGCCCGCCGCCGCGAACCGCGCCTCCTGATCGGTCGAGGTGGACAGGCCGGTGGCGCCGTCGATGGTGATGCGGTTGTCGTCCCACATCACGATCAGGTTGCCGAGGCCGAGATGCCCGGCAAGGTCGATCGCCTCGTGGCTGATCCCCTCCATCAGGCAGCCGTCACCGGCGATGACATAGGTGAAATGGTCGATCAGATCGCCAAAGCGCGCCTCGCCCAGCCGTTCCGACAGCGCCATGCCGACGGCGGTGGCGATGCCTTGCCCCAGCGGCCCGGTTGTGACCTCGATCCCCTTGGCGTGGCCGTATTCCGGATGCCCGGCGGTGCGGCTGCCAAGCTGGCGGAAGGCGCGCAGCTGGTCCATTTCCATGTCGTCGTAGCCCAGCAGGTGGTTGATGGCATAAAGCAGCATCGAGCCGTGCCCGGCGCTCAGCACGAAGCGGTCGCGGTTGGGCCAGTCCGGCGCCGCCGGATCAAGCGTGAGAAAACGGTTGAAGAGGACGGTCGCGACATCGGCCATCCCCATCGGCATGCCGGGATGGCCCGAATTCGCGGCCTGCACCGCATCCATGGCCAGCGCCCGGATGGCATTGGCCATACGCGTTTCATCGGCGGGGATCATCTGGGTGTTCATCGTCCAGGCTCCTTTTTCAGCGCAGCTTTTGTGCGGTCGAGACCAGTCGGCCGATCAGCGGCGTCAGGATCAGCTGCATCGCCAGATCCATCTTGTTGCCGGGGATGACGATGGAATTGGCCCGGCTCATCCACGAGCCGTTGATCATCGAGACGAGATAGGGGAAGTCGATGCCGCGCGGGTTCTTGAAGCGGATCACGACAAGGCTCTCGTCGGCGGTGGGGATCCA